>JACRDB010000067.1 GCA_016218725.1 Deltaproteobacteria bacterium | reverse complement strand
AGGGCGGCCCCGCGCCCCGCGCCGGTGAGCGCGCCCACGGTGCTCGCGCGCTTCCCCCACGACCCGGACGCCTTCACCCAGGGGCTGGAGTTCTACCAGGGCCGGCTCTACGAGAGCACCGGCCTGGAGGGCTACTCCACGCTCCGGGTGGTGGACACCCGGACCGGGAGGGTCCTGCGCTCGCGGGCCGTGGCCCCGGAGCACTTCGCCGAGGGGCTCACGGTCTTCCGCGGGCGGGTGTACCAGCTCACCTACCGCTCGGGGCGGTGCTTCGTCTACGACGCGGACACCCTGGAGCCCGTGCGGGAGTTCACCTACCCCGGCGAGGGCTGGGGCCTCTCCCACGACGACCAGCACCTCCTCATGAGCGACGGCACGGACACGCTCCGGGTGCTGGACCCGGAGACCTTCACCGCGCTTCGCACCGTGCGCGTGACCGACGGCGGCGTCGGCGTGATCCACCTCAATGAGCTGGAGCTCCTCGGCGGCGAGCTCTGGGCCAACGTCTGGGGCTCGGACCGCATCGCGCGCATAGACCCCCGCTCCGGGCGGGTCCTCGGGTGGCTGGACCTGAGCGCCGTGCACCTCCAGGCCGGCACCGAGGAGCCCGAGGCCGTGCTCAACGGCATCGCGTACGAGCCCACCGAGGGGCGGCTGTTCATCACCGGCAAGCTCTGGCCCTGGCTCTTCGAGCTGCGCCCGGTGCCGCCCCTGGCGCCGTAGACGCTGGCCCCGTCACGACCCCCGACGACGCCGCGGTGGCCTCGGGGCAGCGTCGGACGGAGGGGACGGCGCCGACGCCGCGTCCGTGGCGGTCCCCGCGTCCGCGCCGCCCTGCGCCGCGCGGGCCCCGTCCGGCGTGTTGAAGAACCGCGGAGGGGCCGCGTACTGCGCCGACAACGACGCCGGCTCCAGCGCCCGCTCCTCGGCGTGGGCCGTGGCCAGGAGCACCCGCTGGCACCCCCCAAGCGCCAGCGCCGAGCCCACCGCCAGCGCCGCGCCCACCATTGCCCTCGGCGCGCCCACCTCGGCGTCGCAGAACGGACACCGACGGGCGCCCGCGCGCACGTGGCGGTGACAACCCCCGCAGGGACGGAGCTCCGGCACCATGCCCGGAGCGTACGCCAGGAGCGCCCCGAGCGCACCTCGCGATGGACGCCAGCGCCCGGGTGCGCTACCCCTCTACCGGGCAGGGAGGCCCTCGGCTGGTGTTGAAATTCGCGCTCCTCGGGCACCCGGTCGCGCACTCCCGCTCCCCGGAGATGCTCGCCGCGGCCCTGAGGGCCCTCGGGGTCCCCGGGGTCTACGTCCCTTGTGATGTCACCCCGGGGGACCTCGGCAAGGCCGTCCACGGGCTCCTCGCCCTGGGCTTCCGCGGCGCCAACGTCACCCTGCCCCACAAGGTCGCCGCCCTCACCCTGGTGGGCTCGTCCTCGGAGCGCGCCAGGCTCGCGGGCGCCGCCAACGTGCTCACCTTCCAGAAGGGCGCCGTCCTCGCGGACAACACCGACGTCACCGGCGCCGTCGCCGCCCTCCGCGAGGCCGGCTGCGACCCCCGAGGCCAGACCGCCGTGGTCATCGGCAGCGGCGGCGCCGCCCGCGCCGTGGCCGTGGGCCTCGCCCTGGCGGGCGCCCGGAGCATCACCGTGGTCGCCCGCACCGGCGCCAGCGCCGAGCGCGTCGCCGCCGTGGTCCGCAAGCTCAACGTCGCCACCCGCGGCGGCGGCGACGCCTCCCGCCCGGTCTACCGCGAGGCCGCCCGCAGGCCCGCCCCCTCGGCCATCGAGGCCCGCTCCCTGGAGTGGACCCACCCGGAGGCCCGCGACGCCTTCGCCCAGGCCACCATCGTCGCCCAGACCACCTCCTGCGGCATGACCGGCGGCCCCTCCTGGGTGCCCCTCCTGACGCACGCCCCGCCCTCGTGGCTGCGCCCCGGGGCCTTCGCCATGGACGCCGTGTACACCCCGCAGGAGACCGCCTGGCTCGCCGCCGCCCGCGACGCGGGCCTCGTCGCCGTGGACGGCGTCGGGATGCTCGTCCACCAGGGCGCCGAGGCCCTGCGCTCGTGGCTCGCCGCCGAGCCCCCCATCGCCGTCATGCGCCAGGCCGTCGAGAAGGCCCTCGTGACCGGGTAGCGCGCCCTACGCGCGCACCAGCCCCAGGACAAAGAGCCCGAGGCCCAGCGCCAGCGCGCCCCCCGCGTAACGCCTGGCCTCCGGCGTGAGCCTCCCCTCGTCGGTGAAGGCCCCCCGGGACGCCCACACCGCCGTGCCCACCCAGAGCAGCAGCCCCAGGCCCTGCACCAGCACCCACACCGGCTCGGGCCTGCGGTCCTCGGTGAGCTGCGCGAGGTACAGCTCCTCCCTCCGCGCCGGGGGCACCCCCTGGTCGTCCGGCGCCGCGGGCCCCTGGGCCATCCAGTACGCGATCCGTCGGTCCGCCCGCTCCAGCGCAGGCTGATACGGACTCCATAACCATCGAACGCCCCTCGCGCTCGCACGAACCGCCCTCCAGGCCACCAGGGCGCGGTCGTCCTGGCCCCGAACCTCGCAGCCCCGGGCCCAGCCCTCGAGCTCCGCCAGCGCCGCCCGAGGGTAGGGGCTCCAGGGTAGGTACAGGTGCGCGGACCTGCGGAGGTGTCGCACCCCTCCCTGGGCGTCATTGCGCAGGAGGGCCGAGCGCCCGAGGCGGAGCTCTTCACGGCTGAGCAGAAGCACCCTGGCGCAGGCGAGGCCGAGGAGGGCCAGCGCCGCCGCGAGCCACACCGAGGCGCGCTTCACGTGAGGTCCCGGCGACGGAACACCAGGGCGGCGGCCAGGAGCAGGAGCGCGGCGTACGAGGCGCCGTAGAGGGAGCACTGGAGGACATAGCCCAGGGCCGGGTGGTGCGGGTCATCGGGGATGAGCGAGGGGCGCGAGGGCACGAACAGGTGCAGGTTGGGGAGCACCCAGGCGACGCCCTTGAGGAGGGCCTTGAGGGCCTCCGGGAAGCGGTTCATGCGGATGTGCTGCATGAGCCACGTGGAGCGCGCCAGGACGAAGGTCCCAACGGAGAACATGCCCGTCACGAAGGGCGTGGAGAACGCGGAGAACAGCATGGAGAAGCTGGCGGTGACGGTGACCTCGGCGAGCACCAGGGCCATGCCCGCGGCGAGGTAGTGGGCCTCGCCGGGGACCACGACGCGGGCCAGGAGGAACATGGCCCCGCACCCCAGGGCGCTCACCGGGAGCACGGCCCCCACGGACAGCGCGCGCCGCACGCGGGCGATTGCCAGCGGCAGGAGCGCCACCAGGGTCACGCCCCCCAGGGCCAGGGCCCGGGCCCGCAGCGAGTACCGGAACTCCAGCGGCACCCCGAGGAGGGCGTGGGCCCGCTCCGCCGCCGCGGCGCTCTCGTCCGTGGCCGTGAGCAGGAGCAGCGCGAAGAGCAGCGTGGCCGTGGTGAACACGAACACCGCCACCGTGAGCCAGATGCCCAGGAACTTCCCGAGGAGCACCTCGTGGCGGGCCACGGGCCGCGCCAGGAGCACGTGCAGCGTGCGCAGCTCCAGCTCTTTGTACAGGAAGTTCACCCCGAGGAAGATCGCCACCAGGTTCGACAGGAGCGAGAGGGTGACCAGCCCGTGGTCCACCAGGATGCGCGTGGCCTCGGCCAGGGACAGGGCCCCGAGCCCCAGCCCGAAGAACACCGACAGGGCCCCGAGCCCCAGCACCGCGAAGAGCACCCGGTCCCGGATGGCCTCCCGGACCGACGTCAACGCAATGGCATAGATCCGTTGCACGCCCGGACCATAACTCACCCGCCCGTGGCGTTCACCGTCTGCGGCGAGGGCGCCGAGGGCCCAGGCGCCGCGCCCGGGGCCGCGCCCGGGGCCGTGGGGGCCGCGGGGGCGGGCGGGGTCGTCGCCGCGCTGGTGGCCTCGGCGTCCCCCGCCACCCCCGCGTCCTCGGCGTGGAGGTACGCCGCGGGGATTTCCCCGTGGGCCCGGGCCCGCTCCGCGGCCATGATGTTCCTCCGCATGGTGTAGGCCTCGTCCCCAAAGAGGAACTCCCCCACGCAGGGGTGCGCCGGGAGCTCCGTGGCCTCCCCGTCCACGATGACCTCCATGGGCACGTCCGACCGGGCGCGGCGAAGTGCCCCGGTCTGCACCCACCCGAGGTGCACCCTCACGTCCGCGCCGCGACGCAGGATGTGCAGCTCCGGCAGGCGCCGGAACTCCTCCCGAAGGAGCTGCCGGAGGCGCGCCCGGTCCGAGCGCTCGGCGATGAGGTAGGTGCCGTCCCCGAGGACCACCCGCCTGGGGCGGCCGTGCTCGTCGGGCTCCTCCCGGGAGGTCTCCGTGGACTGCTCGTTGGCCGCCCGGAAGGCCCCCGCGTGGGCCGTGGCCCGCTGGTCAAAGTGGTCCTGGAGGCCACACATGTCGTCGTAGGTGATCTGCCGTAGGGGGACCGAGGCGAGGTCCCTTCGGGCGCCGGGGCCGCAACCCAGGGCCCCGAGGAGGACGTAGTACAAAAACCGGGTTCTCATCGCGGGGAGCATCCTGGCATACCCTAACGGCCGGAGGGGCTTCCAACCTGAGCCGTAGGGACCTTCCGGGAGGTGTAGCGCCCGGAGGACCGGAGCTCCAGGGAGGGCGCCCGGGCGATTTTTTGGCGCCCCGGGGCACTGGCCCGATGATGCCGCCGAGCGGGGTGCCTACCCTGGCGCCGCGCGCGGACGGACTTACATCGTGTACCCCTACCGGGCGCACGGCACCCCACCAGGACCTGGGACCTCCACGCGGGGAGAGTCCCTGCGAGGAGCGCGTTCATGTCGATCGAGAACCCGAGCGACGGCAAGAAGAAGACCCCGGCCCCGAAGGCGATCGCCGCCCGGGCCGCCCCGGCCAAGGCCGCGGCCAAGGTGCTTCGTTCACCCCGGGGAGGGCGCTCGCGGGCGCCCCAGGGGGTGAGCGTCCAGCGGCGCTTCAGCACGCCGGGCCGAGACCCCCTGGACGAGGTCACCTACGACCGCCGGGACTCGGTGATCACCAACCCCGACGGGAGCGTGGTGTTCGCCTGCCGCGGCGCGGAGATCCCCGCCCCGTGGTCGCAGCTCGCCACGGACATCGTGGTGTCCAAGTACTTCCGGAAATCCGGCATCGACGGGGACGCCTCCAAGGGCGAGCTGAGCGTGCGGCAGCTCGTGCACCGCATCGCCAGCTCCATCCGGGCTTGGGGCGAGGCCCAGGGGTACTTCACCGACAAGGCCAGCGCGGAGACCTTCGAGGCCGAGCTGTCCTGGCTGCTGGTGAACCAGTACGGGGCCTTCAACTCGCCGGTGTGGTTCAACTGCGGGCTCTTCCAGAAGTACGGCATCCTCGGTCAGGGCGGGAGCTGGGCCTGGGACGAGGCCGCGGGGGTGGTCAAGGAGACCACCAGCGCCTACGAGCGCCCACAGTGTAGCGCGTGCTTCATTCAAGCCGTCCAGGACGACCTGATGTCCATCTTCGACCTCGTGAAGAACGAGGCGAGGCTCTTTAAATACGGCAGCGGATGCACCGCGGACGCCTCGCGGATCTACGTCGAGGGCGAGGGGTTCCTGCCGATCGGTGACCTCTACCGCCGCCTCGCGGCGGAGGGCCGCCCGGTGCAGGACTTCGACGGCAAGGGCCGCTACATCGACGTGACGGACCTGGGGCTCCGCACGCTCTCCGTGGACCCTCGCACCGGCGCCTACGCCACGGACCGCATCGACCGGGTGTGGTCCTACGACGTGGCCTCGGACGCCAAGCTCACCGTGCGCTTCGACAACGGCGCCCGCGCCACGGTGTCCGCATGGCACCCGTTCCTCGTGTGGGACGGCGAGCGCGTCGTCGAGCGCCGCGCCGACCAGCTCACCCGCGGGGACACCGTGCTCGGCCCCAACGAGACCGCGGTCAAGAGCCTCGCCACGCGCCCGGTGGAGATCGCCTACGACACCCGGTACTTCGGCCACGAGGAGCCCCGGCGCGTCGCCCTGAACCCCGACCTGGCCTGGCTCGTCGGGTACTTCCTCGGCGACGGGAGCCTCGGCGAGAGCCGCAACCGCGTCACCGGAAAGAGCGGCAGGACCTACACCTACGAGGGCCTCCGGCTGCGCTTCCACGACGAGACCGTCGAGGTCCTGGAGCGCGTCGCGGCCATCATCGAGAGGGAGTTCGCCGAGTCGGCCACCATCCAGCAGGACGGCCGCGGGAGCAAGGGCCACACGCTCACCTACACCGGCCGCAGGGCCACGGGCTTCTTCGCGGCGCTCTTCGAACCGGGACCCAAGACCTACACCCTCGCCATGCCGGACTTCGTCTGGGAGGGCGGGCGGGACCTCGCCCTGGCCTTCCTGGCGGGTCTGGTGGACTCCGACGGCTACGTCTCCGAGGGGCGCGCGAAGTACTCTACCGCCTCCCGGGACTTCGCCCGGGACGTGGGCGTCCTGGCCGCGCTCTACGGCCTGGGCGGCGGCACCGTCCAGGACGACACCGTACACACCGTGACCGTGCTCCACCGCCACGTCGAGGGCGAGGCCCGCGAGGCCCTGGCCGCGAGGATGAGCCACCCCACCCGCCGCCAGCGGCTCCTGGAGTACGCCCCCGACGGGCACGAGCGGAAGTTCTGCATGCCGCTCTCCAGGGGGCTGGCCCTGGAGCTCTTCGGCGACCGCCCCCCCGCGGCGTGGCTCAAGACCCCCGTGGGGGACGACACGGTCCACCTCGGGCGGCTCCAGTACGAGGGGCTCATCAACCCCACGAAGCTCCTGCGCTGCCTGGAGGCCCTCGGGCGCCGCGACGCGCTCGGCGAGACGCTCGGCAGGGTCGCCCGGGGCGCGCTCTTCGTGGCGTCCGTGGAGCCCTGCCGGGACGACCCGGCCTTCTTCGACCTGACCGTCGCGTCGAGGAACAACTACCTGGCGGGCGAGGCGGGGCTCGTCGCGATTCACAACACCGGGAGCAACTTCAGCGCGCTGCGGGGGCGGCAGGAGAAGCTCTCCGGGGGCGGGACGTCCAGCGGGCTCATGAGCTTCCTGGAGGTCTTCGACCGCGCCGCGGGGAGCACCAAGAGCGGCGGCACCACGCGCCGGGCGGCCAAGATGGTCTGCCTGGACATGGACCACCCGGAGATCGTGGACTTCATCGAGTGGAAGATGCGCGAGGAGAGGAAGGCCCAGGCGCTGATCGCGCAGGGCTACCCCGCGGATTTCAACGGCCCGGCGTACCACACCGTGAGCGGCCAGAACTCCAACAACAGCGTGCGCGTGACCGATGACTTCATGCGCGCGGTGGAGGCCGACGGGCCGTGGCAGACGCGCATGCGCACCACCGGCGCCGTGGTGGACACGCTCCGGGCGCGGGACCTCTGGCGCAAGCTCGCCGAGAGCGCCTGGGCCTGCGCTGACCCCGGCGTGCAGTACGACAGCACCATCAACGACTGGCACACGGTGCCCAACTCCGGGCGCATCAACGCGAGCAACCCGTGCGTCACGGGCGACGCCCTCGTCGCAACCGCGCGCGGCATGGTGCGTATCGACGCGATGCTCGTCTCCGACGCGGAGGTGGTCGGCGCGGACGGCGAGCTCCACCCGATCGGCCCGGCCTTCCCGACGGGCGTGAAGCCCGTGTACCGCCTGCGCACCGCGGCGGGCTTCGAGCTGGACCTCACGGCGGACCACCGGGTGCTCACCGTCAACCGCGGCGACGTGCCCGCGGGGGAGCTCACCCGCGACGACCGCGTGGTCCTCGGGCGCCCGCCCTTCGGCCCGGAGGCGCTGGACCCCCGCCTCGCGGAGTTCGTCGGTCTGGTCCTCGGCGACGGGTGCCTCATGGGCGCCCAGGAGACCGCGCTGGTCACCCTCTCCCCGGACGAGGACTCCGTCGCGCGCCGCGTGGCGCAGGGGCTCAACGCCTTCAAGCGCGAGCACGCCGTCGACGCGCGCGCCGCCCACGACGTGGAGGTCACCCGACCGCAGGGCACGCTGCGCTTCGGCACCAGCGCACGCTGCGTGGTGGACCCCTTGAAGCGCCTCGCCGTCGCGGGCGAGGGCAGCGCGAGGAAGGCCTTCACCGACGAGGTCTACGCGCTGGACCGCGCCTCCGTCGCGGCCCTCCTCCGGGGGCTCTTCACCGCCGACGGGACCGTCGCCAACTACGGCGAGAAGAGCCAGTACGTGGCCCTCGACAGCGCTTCCCTGGCGCTCCTCCAGCAGGTGCAGCGCCTCCTCCTCGGCTTCGGCATCAAGGCCAGGATCTACCGCGACCGCCGCGTCCTCGGGCAGACCACGGCGCTCCTGCCGGACGGCCATGGGGGACGCCGGGAGTACCCGGTGCAGCAGGTCCACAGCCTGCGCGTGGCGCGAGACGGGCGCCTGACCTTCGAGCGCGAGGTGGGGTTCCTGGAGGGGAGCGTCAAGCGCGAGCGGCTCCGGCAGCTCAACGCCGAGGTGGCCCCGTACCGCGACCGCATGGACGACCGCGTCGAGGCGCTGACGTTCCTCGGCGAGCGGCCCGTGTTCGACCTCACGGAGCCTGCGACGCACCACTTCGTGGCCAACGGCCTCGTGGTCCACAATTGCAGCGAGTACATGCACCTGGATGACTCAGCCTGCAACCTGTCGAGCCTGAACCTGACGAAGTTCCTGCGCGAGAAGGCCGACGGCGGGCTGGAGTTCGACGTGGAGGCCTACCGCCACGCGGCGCGGGTGTTCTTCATCGCGCAGGAGCTCCTGGTGGACTTCTCGTCGTACCCGACGCAGGGCATCGCGAAGAACTCCCACGACTACCGCCCGCTGGGGCTCGGCTACGCCAACCTCGGGACGCTGCTCATGCTCCAGGGGATCGCCTACGACTCCGACGCGGGGCGCGCGGTGGCCGGGGCCCTCACGGCCATCATGACGGGGCATGCGTACCGGGTGAGCGCGGAGATGGCCGCGGTGAAGGGGCCCTTCCCGGGCTTCGCGAAGAACCGCGAACCCATGCTCCGGGTGATGAAGAAGCACCAGGCCGCGGCGTACCAGATCGACGCGCGCTACTGCCCGCCGGAGCTCCTCAAGGCCGCCCAGGAGGACTGGGACGAGGCCGTGCGCCTCGGCGAGGAGCACGGCTACCGCAACGGCCAGGCGACGGTGCTCGCGCCAACGGGGTGCCTGGTGGGCGGCTCCCTGATCCCGACGGAGCGGGGCCTCGTGCGGCTGCGCTCCCTCGGGGACCCCGACGGGGCCAGGTGGCAGGAGCTGGGGCTCCAGGTGGCGACAGACCAGGGCCCCCGCACGGCGACGCAGTTCTATGTGAACGGCCGGGAGCACGTGGTGACCGTAGAGACCGCGCGGGGCTACCGCATCCGGGGCACGCCCACGCACCGGATCAAGGTGGTGGAACCCGCGACGGGCGAATGGACCTGGAAGCGCTTCGCGGAGGTCGAGGAGGACGACCTGGTGCCGCTGGCGATGAACCAGCTCGTCGGCGCGCCGCAGCACGTCCCGCTGCCGCCGTTGCCCGAGGCGTACTGGACCGAGGAGCGCGCGCTCCACGTACCCCGCGCGATGACGCCCGATCTCGCGGAGCTCCTGGGGTACTTCATGGGCGACGGGTCGCTCCACGCCAAGGGCCTGCGGTTCTGCGTGAGCCGCGAGGACCAGGACGTGGCCGCGAGGCTCACGGCCCTCGGGCGCTCGCTCTTCGGCATCGAGGCGTGCGCCACGGAGAAGGGCGGCTACACCGAGGTGGCCCTGCACTCGGTGCGGCTGACCCTCTGGTGGGAGGCTTGCGGCTTCGTGAAGCGCTCGCCGCGGGACGGGCACACGGGCAAGGGCTACCTGCCCCACATCCCCGACGCGGTGCTCCACGCCAACGACCGCGCGGTGTACGCGGCGTTCGTGCGCGGGCTCTTCGAGGCTGACGGGACCGTGATGTCAGCGGGCTACCCGAGCTGGAGCACCACGTCGCTGGAGCTCTCGCACGACGTGCAGGCGCTCCTCCTTGCCCTCGGGTACCCCACCACCCGGAAGATGGACATCACGGGCTGGGGCCAGTCGGCGCTGGCGGTGCTGCGCCTGGTGAACCTGTCGTACAACGCGCGATGGCTCGCGGAGGTGGGCTTCCTCGGCGCTAGAAAGCGCGCCCTGGTGCGCGCCGGGGACGCCCAGCAGGCGGCCCGCAAGGATCACGTCCCGGTGCCCCGCGCGCTCATCGACCGGCTGACGCTCAAGGACGAGCGGCTCCGCCCGGCGCTGCTGCTCGAGCTCAGCCGCCACGGGGCGGTGTCCCGACGGATCGCGCGGGAGCTCTTCGTCGCCACCCAGGACGCGGAGCTCGGGCGCCTCCTGGACTTCTACTACGACCGGGTGGCCTTCGCAGAGCTGGGCGACGAGCAGCTCACCTACGACCTCTCGGTGCCAGACAACGTCACCTACGTGGCCAACGGCTTCGTGAGCCACAACACCATCGGGTTGTTGATGGATTGCGACACCACCGGGATCGAGCCTGATTTCGCGCTGGTGAAGTACAAGAAGCTCGCGGGCGGGGGCTTCTTCAAGATCGTGAACGCGAGCGTGGAGCGCGCGCTGCGGCGCCTGGGCTACAGCGCCGAGGAGACGCGGGCGATCATGGCCCACGTGCACGAGCACGAGACCGTGGAGGGCGCCCCGGGCCTCCGGGACGAGCACCTGCAGGTGTTCGACTGCGCCAACCGCTGCGGCCGCACGGGCAGGCGCTTCCTGGCGCCCATGGCGCACCTGCGCATGATGGCCGCCGCGCAGCCATTTCTGAGCGGTGCGATCAGCAAGACGGTGAACCTCCCGAACGAGTCCACCGTGGACGACGTGCAGGACATCTACCTCCAGGGGTGGAAGCTCGGGTTGAAGGCGGTGGCGCTCTACCGCGACGGGTGCAAGGCCTCGCAGCCGCTGAACACCAGCGCGGACAAGGAGAAGGACAAGAAGCCCGAGCCGAAGCCGGACGCCCCGGCGACGGTGGTGGCCCCGGTGCTGGCGCCCGCGGCGCCCGCGGTGCCCGCGGTGCCCGCGGTGTCGGCGGTGGCGGCGGCGACGGGCTCCGACGCGGCGGAGTTCGGGCCCTTGTTCGCGCGCAACCCGGTGCTGTCTCCGGCGCGGCTGACGGTGCGGCACCGGCTGCCGTCGCGGCGGCGGGGCTTCACGCAGGAGGCGCGCATCGGCGGGCACAAGGTCTTCCTGCGCACGGGCGAGTACGAGGACGGCGAGCTCGGCGAGATCTTCATTGACATGCACAAGGAGGGGGCGGCGTACCGCTCGCTGATGAACTCCTTCGCGATCGCGGTGTCCCTGGGCCTGCAGCACGGGGTGCCGCTCAACGAGTTCGTGGAGCAGTTCACGTTCACGCGCTTCGAGCCGCAGGGGGCGGTGCAGGGGCACCCGAACGTGAAGTTCGCCACGAGCATCATTGACTACGTGTTCCGGGTGCTGTCCATCGAGTACCTGAAGCGCTACGACCTGGCGCACATCCCGCCGGAGGAGACGCGCAAGGAGCCCCAGAGCGCGCCGGTGTCGCACTCGCAGGAGGGCTACGCCCCGCAGGCGGCGCTCGGGGCCACGACCATCGAGGACGGCAGCGAGAACGCGCTCTCGCGGCACCTGGGCGGGATGATGGGCGACGCCCCCATCTGCGACAAGTGCGGCCACATCACCGTGCGCAACGGGGCGTGCTACCGCTGCCTCAACTGCGGCAACTCCATGGGGTGCAGCTAGCGCGACGGTTTCGAGGCCCGGGCGCAGGCCGAGGGGCCCAAGGATCGCCCGGGTGGCGCCATCCCACGGGGTGCCTCCCATACGGAGCATCCCTGATGAAGCACTTCTCTCTCTGGTGTGGTCTCTTGCTGCTCGCCGGCTCCCTCGGGGCGCAGCCTCGCCCGGTCCCGGGGACCCCCGCCGGACCTCCCCCCACGCTCTCCCGGGCCGCGGTGGTGGACCCCGGGCCGGGGACCTGGGCCCCGGTCTGCATCGCCCAGCGGGGCTGCGTCCCCCACCCCCCGTTGCCCCGCTGCCCGAGCGCCGTGACCGCGGACCTGGTCCCGCTGCGAGGCGCGGGAGAGGGCGCCAGGGTGATGACCCGGGGGCGCCTGCGCGCGGTCGCCGGGTGCACGGAGCTGGCCTGCCCGCCGGGCCGGTGCTGCAACGGCTGCCACGGGGGGATCCAGCTCGAGGCCGAGGGCCGCACGATCACCCTCGGGGCCCCGGGCGACCCGGCCTTCGCTTGCGCCGGCGACGACTCGGGGCTCTGCTGTGGGAGCCCGGTCCCCGCGGGCGAGGTGGGCGTGCGCGGGACCTGGCGGCGAGCGCGCACCCGGGGTGCGTCGCCCTACCTGGAGGGCGTCACCCTGTGCCAGCCTTGAAGGGGCCCGCGGAGGGCTTCACGGCAGGGGGTTGTCGGCGAAGAAGTCCAGCATCATGACGTTGGCGTCCAGCATCCTCCGGGGGAAGCGGGGCCAGTCGTGGCCCCCCACCTCCAGGCGGCAGTGCTGCACCGGCGCGCGACAGTCCAGCCAGCGGTAGCAGTAGCCGTCGGTGTTCCGGAGGTAGGTGGCGGTCGCGTCGCTGCAGCCGTCGAGGTTCCTCCAGCGGTTCATCGAGTTGGCGACCGAGGGGGTCACCACCCCCGACACGCCGGAGAAGGCCCCGCCGCCGTAGGGCACGGCCCGGTCCTCGGTGGAGTGGAAGTACAGCACGGGCATGGGGCGGGAGAGCTCGCAGTTGTGGTGGTCGTAGGTGCCGGCGACCCCGGCGACCGCCGCGACCCTCGACGAGCGCCTGCAGGCGATGTGCTGGGCCATCATCGCGCCGTTGCTGAAGCCGGTGACATAGACCCTGCGGGGGTCAACACACAAGCGATCGCTCACGCCATCGACCATGGCGTCAAAGAACTGGAGGTCCTCGATGTCCAGGGTGGCGGCGAGGGGGCAGCAGAAGCGGGCGTTCCAGCTCGAGAACTCCCCGTCGGGGTACACGACGATCACCCTGCGCTCATTGGCCTCCACATCGAACTCGGTGAACCGCTGGTGCTCCGCGCCGTTGTCACCGATGCCGTGAAAGTTGAACACCACCGGCCGCGCCACCTGGACGCTGGTGGGCGGCGCATAGATCCGATAGGACCGGCTCCGACCCCCCGAGCGGAGCGAGACGCTGGTGACCCCCGGGCTCCCGCTCCGGGGGGTCGCGCACTGGCAGACCGAGTCCCGGCACACCAGGCCGCCGCCGCAGCGATTGCCGCAGGCCCCGCAGTGCTCCGGGTCGCTCCGGAGGTCCGCGCAGCGCCCCCCGCACGGCACCCTCCCCGACGGGCAGGGCGACGCGCGATCCGCGTCCGAGGCGTCCGGCGTGTCCGAAGCGGCGTCCGCCCTCGCGTCCCTCACGTCGCTCACGTCGCTCACGTCCCTCGCGTCGATCACATCGACCCTGGCGTCGGGGGTGTCCGTGGCGGCGTCCGGGGTGTCGCTCCGGGGCGGAAGGTCCCGCGGGACATCCGGGGTGTCGCGCGCGTCCGGGGCGTCCGTGCCGGCGTCCGGCCCGTCCATGCCGCCGTCGCCCGAGGCGTCCGGAGGGGCCGTCTCGGGCTCCAGGGTGTCCGCCGGAGCCGGCTCCCCGAGGACCGCGTCCGGAGGAGCCTCCTCGGCCATGTCCAGGGAGGCGTCCGGCCTCGGGCTCGCATCCACGCCCGACGTGTCCGGGGGCGGGCTGGCGGCCTCCTGCGGGCTCGTGTCCGCCGCGAGGTCGTCCCTGGCGCCGTCCCCCTCCGCCGTGGCAGCCCCGTCCTGGGCGGCGCTCCCATCGTCGCGTACGGCGGGCGGGTTCGTCGTGCACCCAACCACCATGGTCAGGAGCGCCATGGCATGGGTCACGGCACCCCCGATTGAAGAGTGGGCCTCCATGATCTCCCCTTTCTATCACGGCCCGACCAGCCCCTCCAAGGTACTCGGTGAGACGCGCGGCGCCTCTCCAGACAAACACCCCGGAGGAGCTCCTCGCCCGGGGCTCCTCACCGCGGCCGCGTGGGGATGCCCAGCCGCTTGAGCTTCTTCTGCAGCCCGAAGCGCGACAGCCCCAGCGCCACCGAGGCCCGGGACTGGTTCCACCCGTGCTCCCGCAGCGCCTTCTCCACCAGCTGACGCTCCGTGTCCTCCACGGCCCCGCGCAGGTCCAGCGGCCCGCGCGGGGTCTCCGCCCCGGCCCTCGGCCTCCCGGCGCCCAGCACCTCCGGCGAGAGGTCCCCCTCGCGCACCACGCCGTCGCACATCACGCATGCACGCTTGAGCTCGTTCTCCAGCTGCCGCACGTTCCCCGGCCAGGGCGCCGCGAGCAGCCTCGCCAGCGCCCCTCGCTCTACCGTAACCCCTCCCCCGTGCCGCGCCACGAAATGCGACACCAGCGCGGCGATGTCCTCCCGCCGCTCCCGCAGCGGCGGCACCGGCAGCACCACCACCGCCAGCCGGTAGTACAGGTCCTCCCGGAAGGTGCCCGCCTTCACCATCGCCGCCAGGTCCCGGTGCGTCGCCGCCAGCACGCGCACGTCCACCTTCCGTGTGCGCTCCCCACCCACCGGTCGCACCTCGCCGTCCTGCAGCACCCTGAGGAGCCGGGCCTGCATCCCGGGCGAGGTCTCGCCCACCTCGTCCAGGAAGAGCGTGCCCCCGTCGGCCACCTCGAAGAGCCCCGGGCGCGAGCGGTCGGCCCCCGTGAAGGCCCCCTTCACGTGCCCGAAGAGCACGCTCTCCAGGAGCGTCTCCGGGATCGCCCCGCAGTTCTCCGCCACGAAGGGCCGCTGGGCCCTCGGGCTGTTCCCGTGGATCGCCCGCGCGATGAGCTCCTTGCCCGTGCCGCTCTCGCCCTGGAGCAGCACCGGCATCGCCGTGGGCGCCACCCGGTCCACCAGCCCCAGGAGCTTCACGATCGCCGGGCCCCGCCCGATGATCCCCTCGTAGCGCCCCCGCAGCCCCTCGGACGAGAGGCTCTGCCGCGCGCACTCCAGCTCCATGCGCTGCGTGTCCACCTGGCGCTCCAGCGCATGCGAGAGCCTCTCGGCGCGGCGCAGCGCCCGCCGCAGGGCGTGCTGCGAGCGCGCGTTGTGGAGCGCCAGCCCGGCGGCGTCCGCGAAGGCCCGGGCCACCTCCAGGGCGCCCTCGCCAAAGGCCCCCGCCCGGTAGCGGTCGTCCAGGTAGATGCACCCCTGGGCCTCGCCCTGGGCCGTCAGAGGCACCGCGAGAATGCTCCGGAGCCGCATCGCGTGGACGCTCTCGGCCGCGTCCAGCCGCCCGTCCGCCGTGGCGTCCACGGTCAAGAGCGCCTCCCCCGTCCGCGCCACCCTCTCGGCCACCGAGCGAGACAAATGGGCGTCCTCGCCGTCCAGATCCTGGTGGGCCATGTTGCGCGCCGTGCGCACCCGCAGCGCCCCGCCTTCGTCCCGCAACAACACGAAGCCCCGGGACGCCCCCGTCAGCTCGATCACCGCGTCCATCACGATCTCCAGCAGAGGCCCGAGGCGCGTCTCCCGGTTGAGCCTCTGGGTGATCCCCGCGAGCTTCCTCCAGGAACCCCCCGAGGCATCCGGCGCCCCGGCCGGCGCCTCGGGCTCCGGGGCCGCGCCCCACCCTTCGAGGAACGCCCCCGCCAGGCGCTCCGGCAGGGTCTCCGCCAGGGCCTCTACGCGCGTACGCGCGCGCGCCCGCGCACGGCGGGCCTCGTCCACGCGCCCAAGGGCCCTCAGGGCCTCCGTCTCCAGCCGCCCTCGCAGGAGCTGGTGCTCCACCCCGGGGTCCGCCTCCACGGCCTCGACGGCGGCCCCCAGGAGGCCCTCCAGCGCCCCCGAGGGCGCCCGACGCTGAAGCGCCAGGGAGAGCCTCGCCAGGGGCCCCAGGGGCCCGTGGGGCCCGTCGCCCAGGGCCTCCTCGGCCCGCAGGGGCTGCCCCAGGGCGCTCCACCGAAGGGCGGCCCGGGCCCTCCACTCGGCGGCCCGTGAGGGATCCCCGGCGGAGGCCACCGCGAGGGCCCCCGCGAGCATCGCCTCGGGGCTCTTCTCCCGGTCGGGCTCCAGCGAGGCCAGGACGCACCCCGCCACGGCCTCGGTGAGAGGGTCCCCCTGGCGCCCCGCCGCGTCCGCGGCCCGCTCCGCCGCGGCCCGCGCGTCCGCGGTGGCCCCGAGGAGCTCCAGCAGGCTCGCGAGGTTCACCAGGGCCCGGCCCAGGTCCCCGTAGCGCCCCACGGCCGCGAAGCCCTCCACGCTGCGCTCCAGGCCCCGGAGCGAGGCCCCGAGGTCCCCCGTCTCCAGCTCCGCCCCGGCGAGGTTCAGGAGGTACGTCGCCCCGGCCAGGGTGTCGCCCTCCTGCGAGGCCAGGGCGAAGGCGTCTTCAAAGAGCCTGCGGGCGCGCCGGGCGTCGCCCTCGCGCAGGCAGAGCATCCCCAGGACGCTCCGGGCCCGGGCCCGCTGGACCTGGTCCCCGAGGCCGAGGGCCTGCTGTTCGCAGCGCTCCAGGCGTACTCTGCAACGCTCCAGGGCCCCCGCCGCGAGGGCCACCAGGCCCCCCACCTCCAACGCCCTCGGGGCGAGCTCCGCGGGGGCTCCCTCGGCGTCCCCGAGGCCCCCCGAGAGCCTCTCCTCGGCGCCCGGGAGGTCCCCGCGGTCCAGGGCGTCGCGGGCCAGGCACAGGCGCCCCACGCAGCGCACCGCAGGGGCGTCCTCTGTGAGAAGCCTCTCGGCGAGGGCGCGGGCCTCGTCCCGGCGCCCGGCGCGGCGCAGGGCGTCGGTCTCCAGGGCCCTCACCGCCGCGCTGGACCCGACGCCCGCGAGGAGCTCCAGGGCCCTCGATGCGTCTCCGGAGAGCACCAGGGCGTGCGCCAGGCGCAGGGCGTGGGCCTCGGGGTCCGGCGCCCAGCGGGCGGTGCGCTCCAACCACCGGATGGCCTCGCCCCGGGGGAGCTCCCGGGCCTCGCTGGCGCGCGCGGCGGGGGCCCACGCCGCGGGGCCGTCCCCGCGCAGGAGGGCCGCCTGGGCCAGCCTCACGGCCTCCGGGGGGTCCAGGACCCCGGCGTGACGCTCCAGGGCCTCCGAGGCGCTCCGTCGGACGGCCTCGGGCAGGGCCTCGGGGGAGAGCCCCCGGAGGCAGGTCACCCGCTCCGGTCCCAGCAGCACCACCCCGCTGGCTTCGAGCTCGGCGAGGGCGGGGTTCGGGTCCTGACCGAGGAGCGTCCGCAGCGAGCCCACCGCCACCGGAGCCTCCAGGGCCACCAGGAAGGCCAGCACCGCCAGGGCCCTTGGGGACAGCCCTGACGGGGCCTCCGGGCGGTGGAGCGTGGCGGCGCGGGCGGCGAGCTCGTCCCGCGACGCGTGAAGCCCCACGGGCCCGAGGGCGCATGCCAGGGACACGAGCCTCCCCGGGAGCCCCGCGGTGGTGTCCAGCCACGCGTCCAGCACCGCCGGTGGGGGCCTCACGGCGTACAGCTCCTGGAGGAGCTCCGCGGTGCGCGCGCGGTCCAGGGCGCCCACCACCACCCTGGCCACGTCCGGGGCCTCCACCGCGTCGCTGGTGGACGCCAGAAGCACCGCGGGCGCGGCCCCCACGGCGTACCTCCGCAGCCTCCGGAGCGCCTCCAGGAGCGGCCCCAGGGCCTCCGCGCGGGCGTCCGAGAGGCACAGCACCGTGGGCCTGAGCACCGCCTGGGGCAGCGCCTCACGCACGTCCAGCGCGTCGCCCCGGGCGCTCCCTCGGATGCGCGCCGCCCGGAGCACGTCCTCCAGGAGGCGTCGCTTGCCGGCCCCCGGGGGGCCCTCCAGCAGCACCCCGAGGCCCTCCCCCGCCAGCGCGCGCTCCAGCGCCTGGAGCGCCCGGGAGCGCTCCCCGTCCCTCCCCGACAGCGGCACCCTCGGCCTGGGAGCGCCCTCGGCCCCGGGGCCCGTCACCCGCCCTTCGCCCTCCGGGAGCAGCGCCCCGGCCTCCCGGCGCCAGCGCGCCGCCCACGCCCCCGCGGTCCTCGGGCGGCGCTCCGGGTCCCAGGCCACCAGCGCCACCAGCGCCCCCCTCAGGGCCTCGGGGACCCGCGAGAGCACCTCCTCCCTCACGGCGCTGCGCTGCGTCAGCGCCGCCACCAGGGCCCCTGGCTCCTCCACCCCCGCCACGAAGGGATGCCCCCCGCCCAGGCACCGCAGGAGCATCACCCCAAGGGCATAGAGGTCGCTCGCGGGCCCCCGCTCCCCGGCCAGCACCTCCGGGGCCATGAACGCCAGCGTGCCCGACACCGCCCCCTGGACCCTGGCCAGCCCGAGGTCCACCAACCAGCACCCTCGCTCCCCCACCAGCACGTTCGAGGGCTTCACGTCCCCGTGGACGATCCCCGCCCGGTGCAGCGCCTCCAGCGCCTCGGCCACCCTCAGGGCCGCCAGCGCCACCCTCCGGGGCCCGAGGGAGCCCTCCAGGTGCTCGCCGCGCACCCGCTCCAACACCAGGAAGGTATCTTCCCCACAGGAACCTACATCATAGGCCCTGGGCAGGGCGGGGTGTTCCAGGGACAGGAAGGACTCTCCCTCGGCCCGCAGGGTGGGGCCCCGACCGAACTTCACGGCCACCGTGGGACCGTGCTCCCTGCGCAGGTCCTCGGCCTCCCAGACGGTCCCCTGACGGCCCTCGCCAAGGGGCGCCAGGAGCCGGTATCGTTCCGCCACCACCAGACCCGCTTCAGGTGTCATGACAGCAAACGTTGCAGCATACGCACCACCCTGCCAACCATGGTCTTGTACCAGGGTTGCCCATGGCGGACCTGCCAATATGAGTTGGCATACGGCTCCGGTATCATGACAACCGCGGAGGCAGCCTCCCCCGACCCGCGCGAGCTCCGGCGCTGGATGGTGCTCCCGGCGTTGTCCGCGGGGCTCTTCACGGTGCTGGCGCTGGACCCTCCGACGGGGGCTCCCCCGGCGGCGCTGTGGGTGCAGGGGGTTGCCAACGCGGCGCCGGGGAGGCTCCTCCTGCGGGTGGAGTGGCGCGATGTTGGCAGCCACCAGCGGGCGCCGGGGGGGCCTCGCGGGGTGGCCCTTCGGGACCGCTCGGGGGTGCTTCTGGACGAAGCGGCGCTCTTCGATGACCGCGAGCCGCTGGTGTCCCTGGGGGGCCCTTCGGGGCTCGAAGGCACGCTCCAGGTGACGCTCCAGGCGGGCTCCGTGGCGCTCCCGGTGAGGCTCCCGGCGGCGCCCTCGCCCGGGGTGGCGCCCGCCGAGGAGCTCGTCCAGATCGACGGCCGGGCGCTGATGCCGGAGCTGCCCACCAGGGTGCGGGTGCGGGCGCCCGGGGCGCGCTCGGTGAGGCTTGTGGCGGACCCGGACACGCTCCAGGTGACGCCCTCGGAGGCCGCGCCGGACGTGTGTGGCGTGGCGGGCTTCACCGTGGTGCCCTCGGGCTTCGACGCCCCGGTGGCGGTGGAGGTGGACGGCCGTACGGTGCACCGGGCGAGGCTCCGGGTGGCGCCCGGTGCCCTCGGGCTGGCGCTGGAGCCCGGCCGGGCGGTGGTGTCCTCGGGGCTGGCGCCGGAGAGGGTCTTCGTGGCCACGGGCGCCGAGGCGGGCCCCTCCTGGTGGGGAGCGGTCCCCTGGCCGAGGGAGAGCGTCACGCTCGCGGTCCCGCTCCCTCCGGGCACGGGCTGGGTGTCCGTGGCCCGCTCGGTGGACCTCGACCAGGCCACCACCCGCTGGCTCGGCCCCCCCGAGGACCCCGGGCTCTGCGCAAGCACCCTGGAGGCCCGGCGCTGGTGGGCCGCGCTCCGTCCGGTGCCCCAGGCGCTTCGCCTGAACACCCTCTACGACGGCCCCGGGCGCGCCGCCCGGCGGGCCCGGGGCGCCGCCCGGAGGGTGCGCATCGTGTGCTCTCTGGGGCTCGTCCTGTCCGTGGGCTTGGAGCTCGCCCTGGTGCTCTCCGCCGTGAAGGGCAGGCTCCCGGAGGCCCTGCGCCCCGTCGAGGTCTCGGGCTTCGAGCGCGCCCTCCGGGTCGCCGCCGTCGTGGCGCTGCTCCTCCTCGCGGCGCTTGCGCTTTCTTCCAGTTTTGTCCTTCGCGCCACGTTGGAGCGATAACGCTCAAGGAAGGGCGGAAGCCGTCGTTGAATTCGGCTGAGTTCCGTTGCGGATCTGGGGATCCTCGCGGACACTGTGATGAGAGAGGGAAGGCACCCGATGGCAGGACGCGTATTGCTGGTGGAGCACGATGACTCGATGCGCGTCTCGATCGTGCGGGCGATGCGCGCCCGGGGCATCGGGGTGGACGCGTTTACGAGCGCAGCGGAGGCGTTGACGGCCGTCAAGGCCGGAGGCACCTGGACCCGGGCGCTGATTGATCTGAACCTCCCGGAGCTGGACGGCGCCTCGCTGGCCGAGGAGCTCCTGGCGTGGCTGCCGGCGCTGGAGGTGTCCTTCGCGGCGGGGGGCGTGGACGCGGCGGTCTTGTGCCGCGCCCACGGGCTCGGGACCGTGCTGTGGAAGCCCCTCGGGCTCGGGCCGTTGTGCGAGCGCTTCGGCCAGGGTGAGCGCCACCAGTCGGGCACGCAGCTCCGGCGGGTCTCCTCGGTGGAGATGCCCGCCGTCAAGATGGTCAAGAGCCGCTAGCGCACCACGTACGCGCTGCGCAGGGCGGCGATCTCGTCGGGCGTGAGGCCCGCGTCGGCGAGCACCGCGTCGGTGTCCGCGCCGGCGTCGCGGGCGGGGGAGTGGGCCTCGCGGGTGGCCGTGGGTGTGCGCAGGTGCAGCATGGTGCCGCCGTCGGGGGTGGGCAGCGGGAAGAACACCCCGCGGGCCTTGTGCTGCGGGTCCTCGGCCAGCTCCGAGGGCGCCAGCACCGGCTCCAGGCAGCAGTCATGGGCCGCCGCGAAGGCCTCCCACTCGGCCCTGGTGCGCTCCGCGAAGAGCGCCGTGAGCTTCTCTTTCAGCGCCTGCTGGTGGGGCCCCGGGAGTACGGCCTCCAGGGACGGGTCGAGCCCCGCGTGCTGGGCGAAGGCCGCCCAGAACTTGGGCTCCAGCGCCCCGAGGGCGACGTAGCCCCCGTCCCTGGTGCGGTAGGTGTTGTAGAGCCCGAGGCCGCCGTCCAGCGTGGAGGCCCCCCGAGGGAGCCCCACGCCGTCGGTGAAATACGCCCCCAGCGCGAAGGACGCGAGGGCCATGGCGCCCTCGCACATGGCCGTGTCCAGCACCGCCCCGCGGCCCGTGCGCGCGCGCTCCACGAGCGCCCCGAGGATGGCCAGCACCGCCCAGAGCCCTCCGCCCGCCACGTCGGCCATTTGTACCCCGGGGACCGCCGGGGGCGCTCCCTCGGGGCCCGTCACCCCGAGCACCCCGGCGCGGGCCAGGTAGTTCAGGTCGTGCCCCGCGCGCTGGGCCAGCGGCCCCGTCTGGCCGTAGCCCGAGATGGAGCACACGATGAGCCCCAGGTGCTCCGTCACCAGCGCCTCTGGCGCGAGCCCCAGGCGCGCGAGCACCCCCGGGCGGAAGCCCTCCAGGAGCACGTCGTAGGAGGCCAGCATGCGCCGCAGGAGGGCCTGTCCCGCGGGCTTCTTCAGGTCCACCACGACGGAGCGCTTGTCGCGGTTCAGGGCGAGGTAGGTGCCCGAGGTGTCCCCCCGGAAGGGAGGCCAGGCCCGGAGGTAGTCCCCCGGGTGGGGGTCTTCCAGCTTGTCCACCCGCGCCCCGAGGTCCGCCAGGATCAGCGACGCCACCGGCCCCGGCAGGAGCCGCGTCAGGTCCAGGACACGCACCCCCTCCAGCGGCGACCGCGGAGGACGAACGCCAGTGTCTGTACGCATCGGGGCTGGAGAGTGTTGGAGCGCCGCGGCCTGTGTCCAGGCCTAGGAACGCAGCTTGAGGAGCTTCTGGAGGTTCATCGCCAGCATCTGGTTGCCCTTGACCTTGAGCTTGCCGGCGAAGAACAGCTTCATCCCCGCGCCGGGGTCCGAGAGCAGCGTCTGGAAGTCCGCCTCGGCCACGGTGATGGTCACCCCGGCGTCGGCCACCTCGCCCTCGGTCGCCGTGGGCGGGTTGGACACCAGGTCAATGGTCCAGTTGCCCGCGCCGGTGATGTTGAGCTGGTACTTGCCGCCGATGGCCCTCGCCTCGTCGGGCTTCGCGCTCAGCGCCGCGGGGACCTCCACGTTGAACAACTGACGAATGTCGGCCATGGTGTGTTGCTCCTTCGGGGCGGTCCCACCGTCACTGAACCGCCATTCAGTCGAGCGGGGATACACCCCTCCGCGGCACCTGTCAAAGCCCTCCGGGGCGTTGACGCACCCGGCGCCGGTGCGTACCCCTCCGGGCGTGTCCAGGGCGAACAAGGCGTGGCTGGCGGCGGCGCTGGGGCTCCTCGGGGCCTGCCGCGGCGCGCCCGGGCGGGCGCGCCCCGCGGGGCCCTCCACGGACGCCGGCGGGCGCGTCCGGGCCGTGGCCGAGGTGCCGCCCCTCGGGCCCTCGGCGGACGGCTCCGAGGTGGACGTCCCGCTGGACTGGGTCTACCTCCTGACGGCGCCATCGCCCACGGGGAGCGCGCCCTACGCCGCCGTGGGCGTGACGCCCCCGTGCGGCTTCCGGGTGCTGTATGTCACCGCCGACCGGGGCGACGGGAGGGTCCTCCTGCGGGCCCGCGCGCGCCGGGAGGCACCGGGCCCGGCGCGCGCCGCGGACGCTCGTTGCGACGCGCCCACCCCCACGGCGCAGCTCGTCTCCCTCGGGGTGCTGCGCCTCGGGGACTGGCGCGTGGAGGACGCCCTGGCGCGCCAGGGCCCCGGCGACGCGGGGCGCGTCCCCCCGGTGGTGCAGCGGGTGGTGCCCGACGACCGGGCCCTGGCGCCGTTGATGGCGCGCTGGACGCGGCCTTGCGGCGCGGGGTGCGGTGAGGGGGGGGTGTGCATGCGCCTCGCGGGGAGCCACTTCTGCGCGGCGCCGCGGGACCCGTGGCGGTCCATGGGGCAGCCCTGCCCCGCGGGGAGCGCGGCCGCCGAGGCCGAGCCCTCCCGGGGAGGCGCGGCCCGCGAGGTGTGCCTGCCCCTGTGCGAGGGAGGGAGCCGCTGCGCCCCGGGCCTGCGCTGCGTGGCCGGCCACGGGGTGTGCGTCCCGGGGTAGAGTGGCCCCGTGGACGCGACCCTGGCCTGGCTGAGCGTGGGCGCCGTGCAGGCCGTGGGGGCCCTCGGGGTGCTCTCCTGGCGCATGGCCAGGAGGGCCCAGGAGCGCCAGGAGCGGAGGGTCGAGGACGCGCTCCAGCGCGCGCTCCAGGCGATCGATCCGGAGGCCGGTCTCGTGCGCGAGGCGCGCGGGGACCTGCAAGCTGAGCTCAAGGTCGACGGCAGGCCCTGCGAGCTCCGGGTGTTCGCGCTGCGGGCGGTGGTGCACTGCGCCCTGCGCACGATGCTCCCGGCCACGGCCATCGCGGGGCTCCTCAAGGACACCGAGGACCCGCTGCGGGTGCGCACCGGGGACCACGGCTTCGACGACCGCTTCGCCGTCACCGCCCGCTCCGAGGGCGCCGCGAGGCTCCTG
The DNA here is from genome assembly GCA_016218725.1 of Deltaproteobacteria bacterium. Lineage (GTDB taxonomy): Bacteria > Myxococcota_A > Polyangia > Polyangiales > JACRDB01. The sequence goes on along the minus strand of JACRDB010000067.1, from coordinate 72,326 downwards.
TCCACCCGCGTGAGGGGCGCGCTGGTGAGCCTCCCCCGCGCCATGGAGGCCCCGCGGCTGGTGATCGAGACCGCGGTGATCGAGCTCACCTGGCAAGGCGCCCACGGCGAGGCCTCCCTGCGCGAGGCCCTGAGGGTACTCCTCGCCGTGCGCAACGAGTTCGACGAGCGCCTCCCCCTGCGGTAGTTGTCACGGCCCCCTCCGCGGCGGCACTCTCCAGGGTGATGGTGCTCCTGGGCGCGGCGCTGGTGCTCCTCCCGCTCTTGGCGGGCGTGCTGGCCTACGCCCGCGGGGTGGACCGCATGGAGCCCGAGCCCCTGGGCCTGCTCCTGGCCCTGGTGGGCGCCGGGGCCGCGCTCCTGCCCCTGACCACGCAGTTGGAGCTCCAGGTGCTCACGCTCCTGCCAGGGAACCTCCCGCTGGCCCGCGAGGCCCTGGAGGTCACCCTCGCGGTGGGCTGCGTGGGGGCGGTGCACGCCCTGGCCCCGAGGGTCTTCGGCGCGGGTCTCGACGGCGCCCTGGACGGAGCGCTCGCCCTGGGCCTGGTGGTGCTGGGCTTCTCCCTGGCGGACGTGGCGCTCCTGGTGACCGCGAGGCCCCCCTCCGGGGGGCGCCTCACGGAGGTGCTCGGCGTGACGCAAGCCCTTGCCCTGGCGTCGCTTTCGCGGCTTGGGAGCGCGCTCCCGGCGGGGCTGGGGCTGGGCCTCGCGCTGGAGCGCCCCCCCGGCGCCGGGAGGCTCCCGAGGGTGCTCGGTGGCCTCGCGGTGTCCGTGCTCCTGGCCGCGGTGGACCAGCGCTGGCGGCGGGTCGCGCCGGGCGGGGTCACCCAGGCGGTGACGGGGCTCCTCCTGGCGCTGTCGTGGTTCGTGGCCCTGGCGGGGCTCCGGGCCCGGGAGGCCGTGCTCCTGCGCCGGGCCCTCGGGCCGGAGCTCGCCCGGGGGACGCTCTCCGAGGCCGAGCTGGAGGCCCTTCTTGACGGCCGTCACACGCCCGACGGGCGCACCGTGCGCCTGGCCCGGCTGGGGCTCCTCCTGGTGCGCCGGATGCATGGCGACGCCCGACCGGGAATCTTCGAGGCGGAGCACCGGTTGCGGGAGCGGTTGGGAACCTCCCCCGTACCATGAACGTCCAAAGCGAGACACACCCACCCGGGTCTTGAAGGAACCGACAAATGGCTCACACCACGAACACCTGGAACGGGCGCTGGCGGCTCCTGCGGGCCTCGGCGGAGGCGGCGAGCTTCGACGCCATGGAGTTCGACGGCTCGCCGTCGGAGAAGTGGCAGTGTGTCCGGGCGAGGCTCCGGGACGTGCCCCTGGAGGTCCGGGTGCGCGAGGGCGGTTTGACACGGGGGACGTGGACGGTGGTACGCGTCGCCTGCCCCGGGGCCCCGGTGGAGCTCACGCTCCGGCCGGAGCTCACGGGCGAGGGCATTGACAAGCTCCTCGGGATGACCGTGGACGAGGAGCTCGGGGACCCTGCGTTTGACCGCCGCTTCGTGGTGGAGACGGCGCCCCGGGAGGTGGCCCCGAAGCTCCTCGGGAGGGGCGTGAGGAAGCACCTGATGGCCCTGGCCATCACCGACGAGTCGCCGCTCCTGACGCTGCGCGAGGGCGAGCTGCTCCTGCAATGGAAGGGCGAGCCGGAGCCTGCCATGGTGGCCCCCGCGGTGGAGGCTGCCCTCGGGATCCGCGAGGCCGCGGGCGAGCTCCAGGAAGGGATCTTCGCCGCCCAGGGGCACACGCCCTTCCGCCAGGACGCGGGGGACGGCCTCCGGGTGGACCCCAGGGCCCGCAGCGCGGCCCGCTCGCGCATCTCGCGCTCCCGTCGGCGGATCGTGACGGTGGTGGGCGCCCTGGCGGTCACCTCGGCGGGCATCATCGCCGGGCTCCTCGGGAGCCTGCCGCACCTGTAGGGTATGCTCCTACCCATGGCGGGCGATGCCTGAGAACCTCTTCACGGCGGCCGTGGTGGCCACTGCTCTGGCGCTCGTCCTGGAGGGGGGTGTGCTCCTCGGGGCTTCTTCCGGGAAGCGCGAGCGCCGCTTCCTGGTGGTGACCGCGGCGTTGACGCTCCCCATGTGCGCGGTGGCCCTCTACGGCGTGCGCCTCCCCTTCCTGGACCACGTCTGGAGGGCCCTGGCCGCGCTCCTGAACCCCGACGTGCCCCCGGCGCTCCTCCCCCGCACCACGGCGTACCGGGTGCTCAAGATCTTCGAGGCCCCGCTCGCGGAGGACCTGGCGCGGCTGTGGCCGCTCTTCCTGCCGTGGTGGCGCCGGGGCCTCGCCGAGCACCACCGGGTGCGCGTCGCGGCCGCCCTGGGGCTCGGCTTCGGCGTGGGCGAGCTCTGGACCGTCGCGTGGCTCCTGCGCAAGAACCCCGGCCTCGTGGGGCTGCCGTGGCACGCCCTCGGGGGCTTCATCGCGGAGAGGGTCATGGTGTGCGTGATGCACGGGGCCTTCACCGCCGTGGCCCTGCGCCGCTGGGGCCGGGGCTTCCGCTGGGGCGTCCTCGGCGGGATGGGCCTGCACCTCCTCGGGAACCTCCCGATCCTCCTGGCCTCCCTCAACGTGCCACCCCTCGGGAGAGACGCCTGGCGCGCGCTCCTGGGCCTCTGGGTCCTGGGTTACTTCTTCGCCATGGGGGCGCTCCTCTTGCATCTCCACGGCGAGGAGCGCCGACGGTAGGGCCCCGGGGTCACCGCAGCACCCTCCGTCGGCGCACCTCGCGCACCGTGGCCCCCGCGTCGCCGCGGCGCAGGCCCAGCCGCACCACGCTGCCCTCCGGGCCCCGGATGCGCTGGATCGCCCCCTCGAAGCCCAGCCCCGCCACGGGCGCTCCGTCCACGGTCAGCACCAGGTCCCCGGGCACGAGCCCCGCCTCCTCGGCGCCCCCCCCGGGCAACACCTGCCCGAGCACCAGCACGTCTCCCCGCGCCGAGAGCACCGCGCCGATGCCCACCAGCTCCAGCCTCGGCAGCTCCTCGGGCCCCACCCTCGTGAGCGTCACCTCCACCGGCCCCGTCACCGCCCCGTCCCGCACCTCGAGCCCCGAGAGGATCCTCGCGTGGTGCCCCTCCGCCGCCACCAGCACCGACCGCAACCCCGACCCCAACCCGGACAAGGTAAACATCCCCCGGGCGTCGGTCCTGCCATCCAGCCCCACCGACACCGGCTGGTCCCCCCCGCCCAGGACGCTCTCCAGGGACACCCTCGCCCCCTCCAGCGGTCCCCGGCCGTCGGAGAGTACCCTCCCGGTGATGTTCCCACCTTCACCTACCTGTAGGGTCACGTCGGTAGGACTCTCCAGGGTGAGGGTGACCGTGAGCTCCGGCGCCGGGGCCTGACCATAGGCCACCGCGGTCACCCGGTGGGGCCCCGGGGCGAGGCCCCGGAGCTCGAAGCGCCCCTCCGGGTGGAAGACCCCCTGGACCCTAGAAGGACCTCGCTCCAGGGCCCCTCGGAGGGGCCACAGGACCACGCTGAAGGCCGTCACTGGCGCCGCCCCCGAGGCGCGGACCACCCTGCCCCGGAGCGCCGCCCCGGCCGTGAGGCGGAGGAGCACCTCGGAGGTCCCTGGCGCCACCTCCCGCTCCGCGGGCGCGTGCTCGCCGTCCGAGGCCCTCACGCGGAGCGTGCAGCGGTCCAGGCCCTCCAGGGTGAAGCGCCCGTCCGGGGTGGTGCGCCCGCGCACCGTGGGGCTGCGCTCGGCCTCGGGGCTCGCGGGAGGAAACGCGCAGCGGGCGCTCACCTCGACGCCGTCCAGGGCTTCCCCCGAGGGGTCCTCGACGCGGCCCGAGAGGGTTGTGAGCCCCTGCCCCGGGCCGCGCTCGCCGGGCTGGAGCCGCAGCTCCACGAGATGCGAGGTCTGCGCCGCGAGGTCGACCCGGCCCCGCCCCGGGGCGTAGCCCTCGGCCAGGGCCTCCACCAGGGCGTCGTCCGGGGCCTCCAGCGAGGCCTCTCCGCGCGCGTCCGTGAGGGCCTCGGGGGCGTCCCCCGAGAGGGCCCGGACGCGCGCCCCCACCAGGGGCTGGCGACCCGTGCCCAGGACCCGGATGGTGTACTCCACCCGCGGTTGCAGCGCGATCCGTACGCCCCCCACGCGCACCCCGGGCACGGCCTGGTACCGCACCGTGTCCGCGGTGGCCTCCCAGGGGTGGAAGCCCCGCGCGGTCACCAGCGCCAGGGAGAGCGCCCCGGGGCGCCCCGGGGCGAAGACAAAAGCCCCGTCGGGGCCGGTGGTCACCGCGAGGGCCATGGCGTCCTGCACGAAGGACAGCGTGGCCCCGGGCACGCCTCGGCCGTCCAGGGCGGACACCACCAGGCCCTCCAGCGAGCCCTGGCGGGCTGAGGGGTCCTCGCGGGGCTCCCCGGGCGAGGCGCGGAGCACCCTCGGGGCGGCGTAATGGCTCCGGGCCCGGGGCGGGGCCTGAGCCTCGGAGACCGTTGCAGGGGCGTGTGTTACGAGCCCTTGAGGGGGCGCCGCGGAGGGCCCCCGGAGGCGCCGGAGCGCCCCGAGGGCACCGAGGAGGAGGACGAGCGCCCCGAAGAGGAGGGCCCTCGGGGTGCTCCGGGGGGACTTTTCATTTCCTGGAAGCAGTGGTAGTTCTCCCGGCCCCTCACCGGCGGTCGGTGGGGGCGTCCTCGCTCCGCGGCACTTCCCGCGGGGCCGAAACGTCCTGGAGGACTCTGGACATGGCGATTGATTCAACCATCGATCCGAAGCGCGCGACGGACTACGAGACGGTGTTCATCCTGCGGGGTGACATTGACTCGGAGACGTCCGAGCGGGTGATCTCCCGCGCCGTGGGCGCCGTGGAGAGCACCGGGGGCCGGCTCACCAAGGTGGAGAGCTGGGGCAAGCGGCGGCTGGCGTACCCGATCGCCAAGCAGCGCCGGGGCTTCTACGTGCTGGTGCGCTACCTGGGGTACCAGGGCACCGTCTCCGAGGTGGAGCGCAACCTGCGAATGCTCGACCCGGTGGTGCGCCACATGACCGTGGCGCTGGCCAAGGGCCTGGACCCCGCCACGATCACCGTGGACCCCGAGGAGATCAAGGTCCGCCGGATCGAGATCTCCCCGGACGACGACGACAAGGAGGAGAGCGTCGAGGCCCTCCTCGGGCTGTCCGAGGACAACGCCCCGCCGCGCGCGCCCCAGGAGCCGCGCGGGATGGACCCGAACATGGACCAGGCCCCGGAGTCGGAGACCGCGGCCGCGGCCGCGGGCCCTGGCTCCACCCCCGTCGGAGACGCGTGATTCGTCACGCTGAGGAGCACCTTCCATGGGACGCATGAACAACGAGTACGGCGACGACCGGGCCCTGAACTCCGGCGGCGCGGCGGAGATCGCCGCGGAGAACATCGCGCAGCGCCGCCGCGGCGGCCGCAAGAAGATCTGCAAGTTCTGCGCGGAGCACACGGACTTCATTGACTACAAGGACTCGCAGACGCTGCGGTTCTTTCTCACGGACCGGGGCAAGGTGGTGCCCCGCCGGATCTCGGGCAACTGCTCCAAGCACCAGCGGCTGCTCACAAGCGCCATCAAGCGCGGGCGCATGATCGCGCTGCTGCCGTTCACCACGGCGTAGAGGTCAGACCATGGGCAAGGCCATCCATGTGATTCTCCAGCGCGACGTGCAGAAGCTCGGCAAGGGCGGCGAGGTCGTCAAGGTCGCCGCGGGCTTCGCGCGTAACTACCTCCTGCCGCAGGGCTTCGCCCTGCCCGCCAGCGAGGGCAACGTCGCCCGCTTCGAGCACGAGAAGCGCGTCTCGGCCGACAAGGCCGCGCGCGTCCGCGCCGCCGCCGCCGACCAGGCGACGAAGCTCTCCGCCGTGGAGCTGACCATCGCGCGCACCGTCGGCGCCGAGGGCAAGCTCTACGGCTCGGTCACCACCAAGGACGTCGAGGCCGCGCTCAAGGCGCGGGGCTTCGAGGTGGACCGCAAGAAGCTCCACGCGGACGCCATCCGCGCGCTGGGCACCTACGACGTGACGGCCCGGCTCGCGCCGGAGCTCACCGCCACGTTCAAGGTCCACGTCGTCGCCCAGGGCTAGGAAGCCCCCCAACGGGTCATGAAGGGCGGCCTGGACAACATCCTCGGCGCCGTGGGGCGCACCGCCCTGGTGCGCCTCCAGCGGGTGGTCCCCGGGGACTTCCAGGGCGAGCTCTACGGCAAATGTGAGTTCCTGAACCCGTCGGGCTCCTCCGGGGACCGCATCGCCGAGGCCCTGGTGGACGACGCCGAGCGCCAGGGCGCGCTCAAGCCCGGCGGCACGCTGGTGGAGGCCACCAGCGGGAACACCGGCGCCGCGCTCGCCCTGGTGGCCGCCGTGCGCGGGTACGGCGCGGTCTTCGTGGTGCCCGACAAGGCCTCGCCGGAGAAGGTCGCCGCGCTGCGGGCCTTCGGGCACCGGGTGGTGGTGTGCCCGAGCGCCGTGGAGCCCTCGGACCCCCGGAGCCACCACGCCGTGGCCCGGAAGATCGCCGAGGACACCCCCGGGGCGGTGCTCCTGCGCCAGCACCACAACCCGGCCAACCCCGAGGCCCACTACCGCACCACGGGGCCCGAGCTGTGGGACCAGACCGGCGGCGAGCTGGACGTGCTGGTCGGGGGCCTCGGCACCGGCGGGACCCTCTCCGGCGCGGGGCGCTACCTCAAGGAGCGCAAGCCCTCCATCAAGGTCGTGGGCGTGGACCCGGTGGGCTCGCTGGTGCACGATTTCGTCAAGCACGGGCTCCTCACCCGGGCGTTCCCGTACAAGGTCGAGGGCATCGGCGAGGATTTCTTCCCCAGCACCCTGGACGCCAAGGTCCTTGATGACGTCGTGCGCGTGGACGACCGGGAGTGCTTCTTGATGACCCGGGAGCTGGTCCGCCGGGAGGGGCTCTTCTGCGGCGGCAGCGCGGGGGCCGCGGTGGCCGGGGCGCTCAAATGGGCCCGCGGGCGCAAGGAGAAATGCGTGGTGCTGCTCCCCGACGGCGCCGGGCGCTACCTGTCCAAGGTCTTCAACGACGACTGGATGCGCGAGAACGGCTTCCTGGCTGAGGACAAGACCCTGGGCACCGTGCGGGAGCTCCTGGCGGGCCGCGCCCAGAACCTGGTCACCGCCCGCAGCGATGACACGCTCCGGCACGTGATCGGGACCATGAAGGCCCACGGGATCTCGCAGGTGCCGGTGCTCGACGGGGACCAGCTCCGGGGGATCCTGAGCGAGGTGACCGTGCTGCGCAACCTGGTGTCCGGCGAGGCCCACCTGGACAGCACCATCGCCCCCATCGTGGAGACGGACTACGCCACGGTGACCCCGGACACGCGCATTGACCTCCTGCAGAACGTCCTGGCCGACGCCAAGGCCGCGCTGGTGATCGACGGCCCCGCGCTCCTCGGGATCATCGCCAAGATCGACGTGATTGACTACCTGGCCCGGCGGGTGACCGCCTAGGGGTCGCTTGTGGGCACCCCGGGGGCCATGGTAGGCACCGGGAGCGATGGGCCTGGGACGCGCGACGGTGCTGCTGGCGGTGTGCCTCTCGGGCTGTCCCCGGCCGCCGCAGCCGCCCTCCCGCCACGGCCGGGAGTCGGACGCCGGCGCCGCGGGCGCGAGGGACGCGCTGGCCCGCGGAGACGCTGCCTCCGGCGCCACGCCCCCCAACGCGGACCCCTGCGCCACGCTCACCCCGGAGCAGCGGGCGGCGGTGGTGGCCCGGGTGGACGACCAGCAGCTCACGCTCTGCGATTTTGCGCGCAGGATCCACGTGAGCAACCCCTACGTGAGGGCCCGGCTCAACACCCCGGAGCAGCGCCGGGCGCTCCTGCAGAGCTGGCTGGACACCGAGCTCCTGGCCGCCGAGGCGCGCTCCCGGCACCTGGATGACACCCCCGAGGTGCGCCGCGCGGTGCTCCTGGAGCTGGCCCGCAGGGTGGAGCTGGACGAGCGCGGGCGCGTGCCCGAGCCCACGGTCTCCGACGAGGACGTGAGGGCGTACTTCGAGGCCCACCGCAGCGAGTACCAGGCCGAGCCCGAGGTGCGGGTGAGCCAGGTGGTGCTCGGCACCCGCGCCCTCGCCGAGGAGGTGCTCCGGGACCTGCGCGCCCACCCCCTGGACGACGCGTACTTCCGGGACGTGGTCCGGCGCCGCACGGTGGACGCCACCACCCGCGCCACGGACGGGGACCTCGGGTTCTTCCCCAGCACGGGACGCGCGGACGTCACCCCGGAGGTGGCCCGCGCGGCCTTCGCCCTGCCGGAGACCGGCGCGTACAGTGACATCGTGGAGAGCGCCCACAGCGGCCCCAACCAGGGCCCGGGCTTCCACATCCTGCGCCTCACGGCCCGCCGGGACGCGCTCCACCGCACCCTGGAGGAGGAGGGCCGGCGCATCCGGAACCGCCTCCTGCGGGAGCGCCGGGACCGCGCCGAGGAGGCCGCCATGCGCGCCCTCGTGGAGCGCCTCCGCGGCGCCACCCCCGTCCAGGTGGACGAGGCCGCCCTCGGGCGCGTACACCTCAACCTGCCGCCACCCACACCCGGTGTGCCTGGCATGCCCGGCGTGCCTCTGGCACCTGTCGCACCTCCACCTACAGCACCCGTGAGGCGTCCATGAGGGCACGAACGACACGTCGCAGCAAGGGTTTCTGTGCGCTCTTCCTGGCGGGGCTCCTTGGGGCGTGGGGCGGTCCCGCGGCGGCCGAGGTGCTGGACCGGGTGGTGGCCGTGGTGGACGAGGAGGCGATCTTCCTGTCCGACGTGGAGCGCCGGGCGAGGCCCTTCCTGGCCGAGGCCAACGCCCAGGGGGGCACCCCGGCGGTGCTCGCGAGGCGCCGCCAGGAGGTGCTGCGCGAGGCCCTGGACCGGATGATCGACGACAAGCTCCTGCAGCGGGCGGCCACCCGGGCGCACCAGGCGGTGAACGACACCGACGTGGACGAGTTCGTGCAGCGCATCGCCCAGGAGCGCAACGCCACGCCGGAGCAGGTGTACCAGGCGGTGCAGTCCCAGGGGATCACGCGGATGGAGTACCGGAGCTTCATGGAGAGCGAGCTCCTGCGCCTGCGCATGCTCCAGCTCCGGGTGCGCGGGCGGATCAACATCACCGACGCGGACCTGCGGGCGGAGTACCACCGCCTCGCGCGGGAGCAGTCCGGGGTGCAGGTGACCCACGCGGCGCATGTGTTCATCGCGGTGCCCGAGGACGCCACGGCGGCGCAGCTCGTGCAGCTCCGGCAGCGCGCCGAGGACGTCGCCCGCCGAGCCCGCGCGGGGGAGCCCTTCGGGGACCTGGCCCGGCAGTTCTCCGACGACGAGGCCACCCGCGGGGACGGCGGGGACCTCGGGGACCTGAGCCCCGGCACGCTCCCGGACGCCCTGGAGGCGGCGCTGTTGCAGATGGCCCCTGGTGACGTGAGCGAGCCGGTGCGCGGCGACGCGGGCTTCCACGTGCTGCGCCTCGTGGGCCGCGACGCCGCGCCGGTGCCCCCCTTCGAGCAGGTGCGCGAGCGGGTCTACGGGATTCTCTTGAACCGCGAGATGCTGCGCCAGCAGGGGATCTACCTCCGGGAGCTGCGCCGCGGCGTGGCCCTGGACATGCGCCTGTAGGGCGCGCCGCGCAGGTCATGGACAGCCCTCCGCCCAACGCCGAGCAGCGCAAGAACTGGAACGAGCAGAGCGGCCCGCGGTGGGTGGCCCTGCAACCGCGGCTGGATCGACAGCTCGCGCCCTTCGGCCTCGGGGCGCTGGACGCCCTCGGGGACCTGCGCCGGGCGCGCGCCCTGGACGTTGGTTGTGGCTGCGGGGACACCACCCTGGAGCTCGCCCGCAGGGTCGGCCCGGAGGGCTCCGCGGTCGGCGTGGACCTCTCCGCGGTGATGATCGATCGGGCCCGCGAGCGCGCCGCGGAGGAGGGCCTCGGCAACGCCAGCTTCCTGGTGCGCGACGCCCAGGCGGAGGCGCTCCCCGGCCCGCCCTTCGGGGCGGTGACCTCCCGCTTCGGGGTGATGTTCTTCGACAGCCCCGCGGCGGCCTTCGGGGCCCTCTGCCGCGCGTCGGAGCCCGGCGCGAGGCTGTCGTTCGTGTGCTGGCAGCCCTTCACCGAGTGCCCCTGGGTGACCGTGCCCTTCGGCGCGGCGCTGCCGCTCCTGCCGGAGTTCAAGCCCGCTCCGCCGGGAGCCCCGGGGCCCTTCGCCTTCGGGGATCCTTCGGTCGTGCGCGCGGTGCTCCAGGCTTCGGGCTGGGCCGAGGTGGGCGTCAAGGCCTTCCAGGCACCAATGGTCATCGGCGGCGGCGGCGACCTGGAGGAGGCCACGGAGTTCCTCCTCAAGGTCGGCCCCACCGCGGGCGCCCTGCGGGACCTCTCGGAGGACACCCTCGCCGCCGTGCGCGCCGCCGTGCGCGAGAGCCTTCGCCCCTACGAGGGCCCTGAGGGCGTCTCCCTCGGGGGCTCCGCGTGGGTGGTCACCGCACGCCGCGCGTGATGGCGCCGGTCAGAACGGGGCGCGACGCAGCGCCGAGAGCACCTCCGGGGCGAAGCTCCGGCGGTCCTCCAGGTGCGTGTACCCGAGGCCGCCGCGGTGGGTGACCGTGAAGGCGTACGGCCGCTGGGGCTCGCCGTAGATCGTGCCAAACTCGTAGCGGTACACCCTCCGGCCGTTGACCACCTCCACCGACGAGGTGCCCGGGGTGGGGGTCGGTGTGGTGGCAGGGGTCGCCGTAGGTGTGGGCGCGGGAGGCACGACCTGGGCCGACGCAAGCGCCGGGAGCAGGGACCACACGGCAAAGACCGGGAGCGCAAGGACGGCGGTTCTTTTCATGGCGACCTCGTTCCCGGTCCAGACGGACGAAGGGCCAAAGGGGTCTTTGTGTCGTTGACCGGACGGCCGCCCGGTCCGTAGGATCGCGGCTCCCGATGGAGCACCGAAGCATGCATGCGCCCGCGCTCTTCGCCGCCCTGGTGCTCCTGGCGGCGCCGGCCTTCGGGCAGAACGACAACCTCGTTCGCACGGGCCGCCAGCAGTTCGACGACCTGCAGTACGAAGAGTGCATCCAGACGCTCTCCGCGGCGATCATCCGCCGGGGCAACACCCCCGCCCAGGAGGCGCGGATCTACGAGACCCTGGGGCTCGCCTACCTGGCCCTGAACCGCCAGGAGGAGGCCGAGGGCGCCTTCCGGCTGCTCCTGGCGAGGGACCCGGAGCACCAGCTCGGCAACGACATCGCCCCGCGCATCCGGCAGTTCTTCGACAACGCCCGGCAGCGCTGGGTCACCGACGGGCGCCCGGGGCTCGCGGTCACCCAGCCCGGAAACCCCGCCGTACCCACCACCGCCGAGCGGCCCATCACCATCGAGCACCGCTCGCCGGCGCAGCAGTCGCCGGGCAGGCCCATCGACCTGGAGGCCCGGGTGGTCGACCCGGACCGCCGCGCGGCGGGGCTGGTGCTCGCCTGGAGGCAGGGCTCCAGAGGGCTCTTCCGCCGCACGGATACCACACTGTCCGCGGGCTCCTTCCGGGCGCAGATCCCGGGCTCCGAGGTCCGCCCCCCGGCGGTGGAGTACTACTTCGAAGCCGTGGACGAGAACCGCATCGCCATCACCGCCCGGGGCGACGCCTACGCGCCCCTGAGGGTGGTGGTGCCCGCCCCCGGAGGCGCGTCCATCCTCGGGCGCTGGTGGTTCTGGACCGGCGCCGCGGTGCTGGTCACCGGCGTCGCCGTCGGGACCTACCTCGTCTTCGCCGGGAGCGACGCGGCCAGGCTCACCATCAACCTCACCGCGGAATGAACACCTACGCCCTGCTCGTGGTGCAAGCCCGCCCGGAGGACGTGGACGTTCTCATCGGCCGCCTCACCCTCCTCGGCGCCGAAGGGATCGAAGAGCGCGACGCCTCCACCCTCACCCGCGGAGGCGAGCTCGGGGCCACCCTGGTCGCCAGCTTCCCCGACGAGGCCCTCGCCGACCTCGCCCGGGACGCCCTCGGAGGAGACCACCCCGTGCGCCGTGAGGTCCTCCTGGGCGACGCCTGGAGGGACGCCTGGAAGGCTCATTGGCAGCCGTTCCACCTCACGGACTCCGTGGTCGTCGTCCCAAGCTGGCTCACCTACCATGCCCTCCCGGGTGAACAGCTCCTCCCCCTGGACCCCGGACGGGCCTTCGGTACGGGCCAGCACGCCACCACCGCCCTGGCCGCCCGAGCCATCGCACGGAGGATTGTCGTACAGAAGCCTACATTGCTGGTGGATGTAGGCACGGGCAGCGGGATCCTGGCCTTCACGGCAGCGCTCCTCGGGGTGCCTCGGGCGGTGGGGTGCGACAACGACCCGGACGCGGTGAGCGCCGCGAGGGAGAACGCCGAGCGCATGTCCTTCGCGGGGGGCGTGGAGTTCCGGGTGGGGGGCCCGGAGGCGCTCTCGGAGCGGGCCCCGCTGGTGGTGGCCAACATCGAGGCGGCGGTGCTGGTGCCCCTGGCCGAGGCGCTGGCGTCCAGGGTGCTCCCGGGCGGGGCGCTGGTGCTCTCGGGGGTGCTGGCCACGCAGCGGGAGGCCGTGGTGGAGGCGTACACGCGCCTGGGCTTCACGCTGGAGCGCTGCGACGCCGAGGACGAGTGGGTGGCGCCGGAGCTTCGGGCGCCGTGACCGAGAGGGTCCGGGTCCCGGCCCTCCAGGCGCTGGCTCCGGGCTCCGGGGTGACCGTGGACGGCCCTCGGGGGCACCACCTGGCGCGGGTGTCCAGGGTGCGCCCGGGAGACCCGGTGGAGGTCTTTGATGGCCTGGGCTGGGCCTGTGACGCCCGGGTGGAGAGCGTGAAGGAAGGGGCGGTCACGCTTTGTCTTGGAACGGCGTCGCCGGGGGTGGTCGCGGACCGGGCGGGGGTCCTCTGGCTCCAGGGGGTGCCCAAGGGCGACAAGCTGGAGCAGGTGGTGCGCCAGGCCACGGAGCTCGGCGTGAGGGCCGTGCAGCCCGTGTACACCCAGCGCTCGGTGCCGAGGCCCCGGGACCCGCAGGCGCTCCACCAGCGGCTCCTACGGGTGGCCGAGGAGGCCGCCCGGCCGTGCGGCCGGGCGGACGTGCCCGCGATCCTCCAGGCCGGGGCCCTCGGGCATGCCCTGGAGGCCGTGCCCGAGGCCACCCTGGCGCGCTTTGTCGCCTGGGAGGGGGCCACCCCCGGGCTCGCGGAGACGGTGCGCAGGGCGCCGCCGGGGCCCTGCGCGGTGCTGGCGGGCCCGGAGGGGGGCTTCGCCATGGACGAGGTCCAACTGGCCCAGGGGAAGGGCTTCCGCGCGGTGCGGCTCGGACCCCGCATGCTGCGCGCGGAGACCGTGGCGCCGGCGCTCCTGGCGGCGCTGTCGGTCCTGCGCGGGGATCTGTCCGAGGGAGGATTTTGAGGGGTGGGGCGGGCGCGGGGGTGGTAGAAGAACAGCGCAACCCGGCGGTAGGGTTGGGACCCATCGATGTCGATCCTCACGGCGCTGCTCACTCAAGACCAGGTCGTCTCGCCGCGGCAGATCGACGAGGCGATCGAGCGGCAGGTGCTCACCGGCGGGGACCTGGAGACGTGCCTGCTGGAGCTGGGGGTGCTCCCGGAGGACACGCTCACGGCGTACTGCGCGGCGCTTCACAACCTCCCTCCGGCGCCGCGGGCGTCGCTCCTGGAGGTGGACCCAAGGGCCGTGGCCATGGTGCCGAGGGCCAGCGCCGAGGCGTGGGGGGTGGTTCCCCTGAGGGTGGAGAAGAACAAGCTGGTGTGCGTCGCCCAGGGGGCGGTGCCCACGGCCACGGTGCGCGCGCTGGAGGGCGCCTCGGGGCTCCCGGTGGAGCTCCGGGTGGTGACGCCCTTCCGGCTGGCGTGGGCGCTCTCGCAGCGGTACGGCGTGGCGCTGTCGTCGCGCTTCGCGCGGCTGGCCTCGCGGCTGGAGTCCGTGGCGCCGGGGGCCATGCCAACGGTGTCGCGCCCGCCGGGGTCCCTGGGCCCGGGGAGCTCGTCGCCGGGGCCCACGCGCGCCACCACCAGCGCCCTGGCCACGCTGGCGGCGCTCCTGGACGACGGCGACGACGACGCGCCGGAGGCGCCCGCTGCGGTCGTGGTGCCCCACGGGGTGCAGGTGACCAACGCGCCGCCCGCGCCCTCGCCGTCGCCCTCGCCGTCACCCGTGGAGGCCCCGAGGCCCGCGTCCACGTCGCTGGCGGAGGCCCAGGCGGCGCTGGCGCAGGCGGCCACGCGGGACCAGGCCGTGCGGGCGCTCTTCGGGTACACCCGCGGGGTGTTCGCGTACGCCGCGCTGTTCGTGTTCCACGGCGAGGCGTGTGAGGGCCTCGCGGCCGACGGCGAGGGCGCGCCCACGGAGGTGGTGCGCGGCATCGCGGTGCCGCTGGAGGCCACGAGCGTGTTCCGCACGGTGCGGGAGCGCGGGGTGCACCTCCTGGCGGACGTGCGCGAGGGCACCGACGCCATCGTGCGCGAGGACCTCCTGCGCAAGGGTGTCTCCCAGGCCCTGGTGGTGCCGATCCGGGTGGGCTCCCGGAGCGCCCTGGCGCTCTGGGTGGACGCCGGCGCCCTCGCCCTGGACAGCGCGCGGGTGGACCCCCTCTTGCGTTTGACGGAGGACGCCGCGGCGGCCTTCACCCGGTTGGTGCTCAGCCGCAAGCAGGGCCCCTCGGGAGCGCGCTCCAAGGCCGCCGACGCGCTCTCCGGCGCGGCGCGGCGCTTCGCGTCCATGGCACCCCGGAGGGACCCCTCGGACCGGCCGAAGACCCCTTCGGTGCAGGCCCGCCGGGAGGCCCTCCGGCGGGCCCTGGTGACCTCGGCGCTGGAGAGCCTCCCGGCGCCGCCGGCGACGAGGCCCTCGGCGAGGCCTCCGTCGGCGCCGCCGGAGGGCGTCTCGGACCTGGAGCACCTGGTGCAGGACATCGCCCAGCGGGGCGCGATCCCCGAGGGGGCCACGGCGGCGCTCCTGGCGCGCGGGGAGGCCGCGCTGGCGGCGCTCTTCCGGCAGTTCCCGGGCCCCCACGGGGCGGACCGGGGGACCGGCGCCTCGCGGCTTCCCGAGGTGGCGGAGACCGGGCCCATCCTGCGGCTGGTGGCGCTCTTCCGGCACTCGGCGGTGCCGCACCTGCTCAAGGCGCTGGAGTCTCCGTCGGTGGAGGCGCGCTTCTGCGCGCTCCTGTGCCTCGGGGAGATCGTCCACCCGGAGGCGCTGCCACGGCTGGTGCGGGCGCTCTTCGACGCGGACGCGCGGGTGCGCCAGGGCGCGGTGAAGGTGCTGCGGCAGTACCGTCACTTCGTGGAGTTCCGGGAGGTGGCCGAGGGGCTCCGCGCGCTAGCGAGGGACCCTCAGCGGGACCCGGAGCGCCGCAGGGTGGCCATCGGGGCCCTCGGGGAGCTGCGCGACGCGGACGCGGTGCCCACGCTGGTGGGGCTCCTGGAGGACCCGGACGACGCCGTGGCCCTCTCGGCGCACCGGGCGCTGGTGGTGCTGGCCCGGCAGGACTTCGCGCGCAACGTGCCGCGCTGGGCGCAGTGGTGGGACGAGGCCCGCGGGCGCCACCGGATCGAGTGGCTCATCGACGCGCTCCTGCACCCCGACGGGTCCGTGCGCCACGAGGCCGGCGAGGAGCTCAAGCGCGTGAGCGGGCAGCTCTTCGGGTACTATTTCAACCTCCCGAAGCGCGAGCGCGAGAAGGCCCACCAGCGCTACCAGGAGTGGTGGCTGCGCGAGGGCGCCGCGCTCTTCGCCTCGCAGCGCTGGGTGTAGGCGCCCCTACGCGAACGGGTCCGCGGTGAAGGGCACGAGGCCCGCCTCGCCGTGCTCGTCGAGGTAGTCGCGCTTGACCCCGAGGCAGTGGCCCCGGGCCGCGCAGCCTTCACAGCTCCGCCCGTAGGCCCGGCCCTCCTGGTCGTGCAGGTCCTCCCGGGCGAGCGTAGCCCGGCGCAGGAGCCTCGGGTCGTCCCGGAGCGCACACGCGGGGAAGCCGCAGGTGCCCAGCCCCTCCACCGTCACCCCGTGGTCCTCGAGGTACCCCGCGCAGGCCACCAGCGACGGCCTCAGCGCCTCCAGGGACACCGCCGCGCCCTTCCAGCGCGCGCGCTCGTAGTACGGCGACGGGTGTGAGAGCGACACCGTGGCCACCGGGTTGTCCGGGTACGGCGCCACGAAGCGCGCCACCACGGCCTCGGCCAGGGCGCCCAGGAGCGCGTGGTTGTCCCGCTCGACCACGGTGTTGAGCGACACCTCCAGGCCCGCCTCCAGGCACCGACGGAGGCCCTCCTCGGTGCGGACGTGGGTCCCCGGCGCGCGGGTCATGGCGTCGGACACCGCCGGGAGGTGGCTGTGGTACGACACAAACACCGCCCGAAGCCCCGCGTCGCACAGGGCCTTGAGGTACTCTCGCTGCGCGAGCCTCACGGCGTTGGTCTGGAGCATCACCCGCAGCCCCCGCCCCGTGGCCCGGGCCACCAGCGACGGGAGCGCCGCGTGGAGCGTGGGCTCGCCGCCGGAGAAGCACACCGCGCGGCGGCCGGCGTCGGCGACCTCGTCCACCCAGCGGTGGTAGTGGTCCTCCGGGGCGTCGGGCCACTCCCGGGACTGCCAGCAGAAGCCGCAGCGCTGGTTGCACCGGAACCCCAGCCGCAGCACCACCTCGCGCGGCGACGCCTGGCGGTAGAGCCAGTCCCCCACCGGGGCGTAGGACCGCACCCGCGCCCGCGCGTCGCAGAGCGCGTCCCAGGCGCGCTCCGTGGCCCCTCGGCCCCGCCCCTGGAGCCTCGCCCGCAGGGCCTCCAGACGCCCTCGGGTGTCCCCCCGCGCGAAGGGGTCCCCGCCGCCCTCCAGCGGCCGGTACGAGAGCGCGAGCGCCCCCGCGAGGGCCCAGCTCCGCGCGCCCGGCGCGGGCCGGCGGAGCTCCACGGTGAGCGCCGGGGGCCCTTCGAGCACCACCGCGAAGGTGTCCTCCGGGGCCTCGGCCTCGCCGTCGAGCCACACCAGAGGCTCCCCGAGGAGCGCCTGGAGCTCGGCCACCACGGCCCCCCGGAGGCCACCCACGAAGCCCGACAGCGCCTCGGTCCGAAGCTCCGGCTCCGGCGCCACTGGGAGCGAACGCCGCATGGGACTCCTCCTGCGACCCTCGGACTCCGGCGTCAAGGGCCCGCCCCTCGCCTCACCGCCCGAGCCGTGAGGGGTCCTCCACGGCCAGGCTCGTGCACCCGCTCGGGGCGCTCACCGGGTTGCACCGGGAGGGCGTCCCGCCAGGGATCTCCACAACATAACCACCCGGGGCCTCCGGCGCCGCGAAATCGGTGCTGACAATGTGGGCCCCGCCCGAGAGAGCGCTCTCCAGGCCCGTTCGGTCACCGCCGCGGCCCGCCGCGAGGCTCGTCTCCGCGAAGGTCCGCACCAGGAAGCCCTGGCGCACCGCCGCGGTGATCGCGTCCCGCTCCCTCACCTGGCCGTTCAAGATCAGCACCGCCGCGTAGGGAGCCTCCACGCTGGAGGCCTCCGCGAAGAACAGGCGCCCGTCCAGCGAGGTGCCCCCGCGGGTGTACGCCGCCCGGGGCGCGCCGCTGTCGTTCAGGTAGAACAGCACCCTCCCGCGGGCGGCCCCGAGCGTCGGCCAGCCCCGCGAGAGCACCGCCTCGCGGAGCGTTTGGGAGGTGCCCCGCACCTCGTCCGGGGTGAGCACCAGGGCGCGCGGGAACACCGACAGGGCCTCGCGCTCCAGCGCCAGGAGCCGCGCCTCGGTGGTCGCGTCGCCGTCCTTGGGCTCTAGCTGGATGAACAGCGGGTGGTGCCCGGGGTGCGCGTCGCTCCAGCGCCGCACCTCCTCCAGGCACTCGGTGAAGAGCCTGCACGTGGTCTCCTCGTCGAAGCGCAGCACGTGGTAGACCTCGAAGCGCCCGCAGTCCACGTTCCAGTGCGGGTCCAGCTCGATCCCCCGCACGCCCTGGGACTCCAACTGCGTGGTGAGCGGCGCATGCGCGTAGTCCCACTCGGGGACCGCGAAGCGCGACCGGAGGTGGTAGCTGTTGTGCGTCGCCTTCGCCTGGAGGTGGTTCAGCCTGAGGGCGTCGTCCAGCGGGTGCCCCGAGGGCCTGGGCGGCGCCCGCTCCCGGGGCGCACCCAGCGGCGCCGGGCACTGCACCGTCGGCCCCGAGGGCGCGTCCTGCGCATCTCCGACGGCGCCGTCGGTCACCGCGACCGCCGGGTCCTGCGAGCACCCCAGCGCCCACGCCAGCGCCCACTCCCGGCGCACCTCAGGGCTCCAGCTCGTGGAAGACCGCCGGGCGCTCCACCCTGGCCGCGCCCAGCGCCTCCAGCGCGTAGAGCCCGCGGAACACCATGGCCTCGCCCCAGGCGCGCGCCATGAGCTGCAGCCCGATCGGGAGCTGGCGCTCGTCCCGCCCCACCGGGGCCGTGCCCGCGGGCAGCCCCGTGAGGTTCCCGAGGAAGGTGTACCGCACGATCTTGTTGGTGGTGTACTGGTCCGCCTCGCCGGTGTCCTCCGCGCCGGGCCTCACCACCGGCGCCGTACACGCCGTGGTAGGCGTCACATACAGGTCCGCGGTCTCGAACACCGCCGCCAGCTCCCGGCGCAGCCTCGCCCGCAGCCGCTGGGCGTGGTGGTACTCCCTCGCGCGCATGCGGCGCCCGAGCGCCAGCGCCATGCGCACGTCCAGGGCCATCACGTCCCGGTGCCGGTCGTACTCCTCGGCGTGGCCCTCGGCCGCCTCGGAGATCATTGTGATGAAGCCCAGCGCCGGCGCGTGGCGCCCGAGCGGCACGCTCGCCGTACAGAGCGTGGCGCCCGCCTTCTCCAGCGCCAGGAGCGCCTCGCGGCAGGCGCCCGCCACCGCGGGGTCCGCGTCCGCCCAGGCGTCCTCGTCCACCGCGAGGCGCAGGCCCGCGGCGCCCTCTGCCCTCGCGCGCTCCAGCGCCGCGAGGTCCAGCAATGGGGCCCGGGCCGCGAGCGGGCAGCGCCCGTCGCCCCCCGCCGTCACGCGCAGGAAGTGCTCCATGGCCCCCACGGTGGACGCGATGGGCCCGAGGTGCCCCACGGTGCCGTCGAGGTTCGGGTCCCCGGTGTTCGGGATCCGGCCGAAGGTGGGCTTGAGCCCGAAGACCCCGCACAGCGCCGCGGGGATGCGCACGGAGCCCCCCCCGTCGGAGCTCACGGCCGCGGGCAGGAGCCCCAGGGCCACGGCCACCGCGCTCCCGCTCGACGACCCGCCCGGGCAGTGCAACGGGTTGTGAGGGTTCCTCGGCGTGCGCGTCCCGTGCGGTGAAATGCCCGTGCCGCCCAGCCCCAGCTCGTGCTGCACGAGCTTGCCCACAACCACCGCCCCGGCCGCCCGGAGCCTCGCCACCGCGGTGGCGTCCTCGGGCACGGGCTCCGCGGGGAGGTACACCGTGCCCGAGCGCGTCGGGAGCCCCTGGACGTTCACCTCGTCCTTCACCGCCGTGGGCACCCCGTCCCAGGGCCCGAGGGGCTCACCCCGCGCCCAGCGCGCCGCGGAGGCCTCCGCGGCGGCCCTCGCCCCGGCCTCGTCCAGCGCGCAGAACACCGCGTGGGAGGGCCTCCGGGAGGCGGCGTCCCGCGCCGCAGCGAGCACCCCCTCCAGCGCCAGCACCGGCGTGCTGCGGCCCGCCTCGTAGGCCCTCCGGAGCCCCTCCAGCGTGCTCACGAGCCCTCCCGGTCGCCGCGGGTCTCCAGGGGGAAGATGTCCGTCGGCGGCGGCTCCTCGGCCGCGGCCAACAGCATCTTGTCAATGCCCGTCTCCTTGCGGAGGAAATGCAGCAACAGGTCCCCGGTGAACGGCGATTCAGCGGCGGCGACCAGGGCCCGGAGCGCAGGACCCGACAGCGGTGGGGTTCGCATCGCGCGCGATTCTACACACTCCGCGGCGGGCGTTGGGTCCCTACGCGCGCAGCTCCGCCACCTTGCCGCCGAAGATGCGCTCCAGCTTCGCCAGGAAGTCCTCCGTGGGGTCGATCCGCACCCTGGGCAGGGACACGGTGACCTCGGCCCCGTCGGCGGTCTTGACCACGGCGTTCACCGGGCAGGTCCCCGGGTGCGCCGTGAGCGCCTGCTTGAGCTCCGTCAGCCGCCGCCGCAGGGTCTCGCCCCCCAGGAGGAGCCCCCCGTCCAGGCGCAGCGTCACGCGCTTCGTGCGCTGCCGCAGCGCGTCCCCGAGGGGCGTCACGTCGTCTACCATGAGCTTGCGCTCCAGGGCCTCCTCGGCCACGTCCTCCACCACGTTGCCCTCTTCATCGCGCGGGAAGTCTACCTTCACCCGCGCCGCGAGCAGCACCGCCTCGCCCTCCTTCAAGCGCGACGACACGGCCTCGTAGGCCCTCGCCCGGACGATGCACTCCACGCGCCCGCTGCGGTCTTCAAGGTGGAAGAAGGCCATGCGCCCGCCGGATTTGGGCACCCGCTCGCGGTAGCCCTCGATCACCCCCGCGAGGGAGACCTCGGCCCCGTTGTCCAGCGCGGACACCCCCGCCGCCTGCGCCGTGGCCACCCGCCCCACCTCCGCGGCGTAGCGGTCCAGCGGGTGGCCGGTGAGGTACAGCCCCAGGGCCACGCGCTCCCGCCGGAGCTTGTCCTGCAGGTCCCACGGGGGCACCTCCGGGAAGCCCGACGTGTGCGCCAGCACCTCCGCCAGGCCGAAGAGCCCGAGCTGTCCGCTGGAGCGCTCCCTCGCCGCCCCGCGGCCCCGCTCCAGCGCCGAGTCAATGGCCTCGTGGGCCTGGGCCCGGGAGGCCCCCGCCCGCCCCAGGAGGTCGTCGAAGGCCCCCGCGTGGATGAGCGCCTCGAAGACGCCCTTGTTGCAGCGCCGCACGTCCACCCTGGAGGCGAAGTCAAAGAAGTCCTTGAAGGTCCCCTGGCTCCTCGCCTCAAGAATGGCCTCGATGGCGCTGTCCCCTACGCCCTTGATCCCGCCGAGGCCCACCCGGATGCGCGGCTTCCAGGGGTCCCGGTCGATGGGGAGGGCGATCTTCTTCGGGACCTGCCCCCGGGCGGGGGCGTACACCACGGTGAACACCCGGTCGGACTCGTTGACGTCCGGGGTGAGCACCGGGATGCCCATGGCCCGCGCCTCGGCGATGGTGCCCACCAGCTTCTCGCTCTTCCCCAGGTCCGAGCAGAGCGTGGCGCACATGAACTCCGCGGGGTAGTGCCGCTTCAGGTACGCTGTCTGATAAGTGATCAACGCATATGCGGCCGAATGTGAATTGTGTACGATGAGACCATCAGCCACGAAGTTGTGGTCGACCTCCACCGTGAGGTCGTACGTCTCCTCGACGCCCCTCGGTGTGATGGACACCACGCGGTCCCAGAACACCTCCGAGTGGGCCTCCCGCGCCAGGCGCTCGGAGCCGAGGGCCCCGGCGAGCCCCGCGATGGTCCCTCGGCAATAGCCCTTCAAGGCGGGGCTCCCTGCGCCCTGGAAGGCCCTGGTCGACAAGCCCGAGCGCTCCTCCAGGTCCCCCCAGGTCAGCCCGAGCGCGCGGCGGTCCTCGTCCACCCAGCGGCGCACGGCACAAGGGACCGTGTCCTTGCTGCTCCACCGGAAGCTCCGCGACGCCAGGTGCGCCCGGAGCTGCGCGAGCTGCGCGTCGCGCCCCACGCAGTGCGGGGCCACCCGCGCGAGGAAGGCCTCCGTGGTCCCGTCGCCTACGAGGTGCACGGTGAACCCGGACCGTACCCCCCCGCGGTACCGGAAGGTCTTGCGGTGGACCCCGCTCAGGATCCCGAGCCGCAGGAGGAGGTTCTGCACATCGTACGCGAGGCGCTCCGACGAGGTCGCGTAGAAAGGCGTGTAGTTGGTCCGGTTGGCGAAGAAGCCGTCCCCGGACCAGAGCCTCCCCAGGAGCACAGCGAGGTCGTCATCGCAGAGCGTGAACACCTCCTCGGGCACCCTCTTCTCCGTGGCCTTGACGCCCAGGAGCCCGAGGCGCTGGGCCCACCAGAAGGCCCCCGAGCGCAGCGGCGCCGCGCCGCTCGCCAGGGGCTCGAAGGTCGCCCCCTCGGGACGCGCCGCGGGCCCCTGGGCCCGGAGGTGGCCCCGCAGCCAGGGGTCCCGACCGGTGTTGACGCACACCTCGTAGCGGCCGCTACGCCGCTGGTGGATGCGCGCCTCGCTGTGCGGGAAGGCCCGCGCAGCCGTCACGAAATCGTCCACCGCCGCGGGTGTGTTGTTGTAGAAATACAGCGAGGTCGGGTGGCAGGTGTTACCCTCGGAGAGAAGCCACCCGAGCGCCACCAGCTCGTGCTCGGGCCAGCGCTTCGAGGACGCCACCGCCAGCCTCCGCGGCGCCGCGATCCGGTCTCCGGGCCGCAGGTCCTTGAGCTCCGTCCAACCATCCAGCGTGCGGAAGGGGTGGTTGTCCGTCGCGACGATCGCTCTCCCTTGCGCGGTGCGGAGCTCGTAGACCCGCTTGCGGCCGTTGCGCACCACGTCCGTCACGGCCCTCGGGTGTAGCCTCCCGTCGTCGCCCAGGGCGTGGACCTTCATCGGCTGACGGCGCTGAAAGAGCTCCCCCACCGTGGTCTGGGCTCCGCTCTCCGCGTCCTGGAGGACCGTCTCCGCAACGACACACTTGTTGAAACCGTAGCCAGCAAAGTACTCCAGGAGGTCGAAGATCTCCGCGGCTTTGGCCTCTTCGTAGCCCTGGCGCGTCGCCCCTTCGAGGAAGGTGGACTTCTGTTTGGCCATCTCCTCGGCCTTCTTCTTGCCCATGGCGCGCCGCAGGAGGTCCGCGCCGCCGAGGGAGTAGCCCCCCATCCGGCGGGCGATCATCATCACCTGCTCTTGATAGACGATCACGCCGTAGGTGGTCTCGAGGATCTCCTTGAGGTCGTCGTGGGGGTAGACCACCCTGGTCTTGCCGAGCTTGCGGTTGACGAAGTCCTCCACCATGCCAGTCCCGAGCGGGCCCGGGCGGTAGAGCGCCACCGCGGCCACGATGTCCTCAAAGCAGTCGGGGCGCAGGTCCTTGAAGAGCTTCTGCATCCCCGAGGACTCGAGCTGGAACACCCCGGTGGTCTCGCCGCTGGCCAGGAGCTCGTAGGTCTCCCGGGCGCGCTGGGCCTCGCGCAGGGCCTCCCCCGCGAGGTTCTGGGGCTTCCCGTCCAGGGCGATGTCCTCCAGGATGAAGGGCCTCCCGTCGCGGTCCGGGCGCTTGCCGATGAGGTTCACCGCGAAGTCCAGCACCGTGAGCGTGGTGAGCCCGAGGAAATCGAACTTCACCAGCCCCGCGGCCTCGACCTCGTCCTTGGCGTACTGCGTGACGAGCTCCCCGTTGGGCGCGCGGAACACCGGCACCGTGTGCCACAGGGGCCCCTCGGAGATCACGATCCCCGCGGCGTGCATCCCCGCGTGGCGGGTCATGCCCTCGAGCTTCTGGGCGAGATCAATCACGCTCCGGGCCTGCTCGCTCTCTTCGTACAGCGCGCGGAGGCGAGGCTCCTTGTCCAGGGCGTCCTTGAGGGGGATGGTCTTGCCCTGCTCGGGGTCCGGGACCAGCCTGGCGATGGCGTCGGTCTCCGCGAAGGACAGCCCCAGGACGCGCCCCACGTCCCGCACGCAGCTCTTGGCCTTGAGCACCTGGAAGGTGGCGATCTGCCCCACGGAGTCCCGGCCGTACTTCCCCCGCACGTACTCGATCACGCGCTCGCGCTTGAGCATGCAGAAGTCCACGTCGAAGTCCGGCATGCTCACGCGCTCGGGGTTCAAGAAGCGCTCGAAGAGCAGGTCATAGGGGATCGGGTCCAGGTCCGTGATGCGCAGGGCGTAGGCCACCAGCGAGCCCGCGCCGGAGCCCCGGCCAGGCCCCACGGGCACGCCGTTGTTCTTCCCCCAGTTGATGAAGTCCTGCACGATCAGGAAGTACCCCGGGAACTTCATCGCGGTGATCACCGCGATCTCCACCTCCAGGCGGTCCCGGTACTTCCTCTCATCGAAGGCCTTGCCCTGCCGGCGGAAGGCCTGGAAGCGCTGCTCCAGCCCCTCCCGCGAGAGCCTCGCGAAGTACTCGTCGGCGTCGGTGACCACGGCGCCGCCCTCGTCCTTGAAGCGCGGCAGGGAGGGCTTGTCCAGCGTGAGCTTGAGCGCGCAGCGCTCGCGGATGGCCAGGGTGTTCTCCAGCGCCTCGGGCACCTCGGCGAAGAGCTCGGCCATCTCGTCGGGGCCCTTGAGGTACATCTCCTCGGAGCCGTGGGCGCTGTGCTCGGCGTGCTCCAGCGTGACGCCCGCGGCGATGCAGGTGAGCGCCCGCTGGGCCTGGGCGTCCTCGCGCCGGAGGTACGTCACGTCGTTGGTGGCCACCACCGGGAGCGCCATCCCGCGGGCGAGCTCAAGCAACAGCCGGTTCACGATGGGCTGCTCCACCAGCCCGTGGTCCTGGAGCTCCACGTACAGCGCCCCCGGGTCCACGAGGTCCTTGAGGAGCCCGAGCACCCTCCGGGCCTCCTCGGGGGAGTGTTGTAGGAGCGCCTGGGGCACCACGCCCCCGAGGCACCCGGTGAGCACCACCAGGCCCTTCGCATGCTCCGCGAGGCGCTCCAGGGTGCTCATGGGGTTGCCGTCGGGGCCCTCCCTCCAGGCGTGGGACACCAGGGCGATGAGGTTCTTGTAGCCCTCCTCGGTGGAGGCCAGAAGCGGCAGGTGGTAGCTCCTCGGGTGCTTCTTCTCGGCCTTGTCGTAGCGGTCACCGGGGTACAGAAACGCGAGCTCGCACCCGAGGATGGGCTGCACCCCGGCGTCCTTGGACTTCTTGTACAGCTCGATGGCCCCGTGCATGTTGCCGTGATCCGTCATGGCCACGGCGCTCATGCCTAGCGCGCGGGTCCTCCCGAGGAGGGCCTTGATGGTCAGGGCCCCCTCCAGCATGGAGTACTGCGTGTGCACGTGCAGGTGGACGAACTCGGCCATCCTTCGGGCACTACACCACCGCCCCGGGGGGCGCATCTTTTGTTCCAGGGATTCGGGCTATACTCCCCCCGTGGCGCCCCGAGCACTTGTGCAACCCCTGGAATTCCTTGGATTTTTCAGTAGCCCACGGCGCTGGGGGCTCCTCCCCTGGCTCCTCCTCGCGGGCTGCGGGGCGGACGTGGACCCGCTGCTGGACAGCGGCCCCCGAGGGATCACCGAGGGCCCCTCGGGGATGGACTCCGGCGCGGCCCTCCCGCGGGAGTCCCGCTGCCCCGACGGGGGGCTCCTGCCCGACGGGATGTGCGCGCTCCCGGGCACCGACGGGGGCCTCGGGACCGACGGGGGGCTCCTGCCGCCGCCGCCACCGCCACCGCCGCCGCCGCCACCGCCGCCTCCTCCGTGCAACGAGGTGACCTTCCGGTACCGTGACGCGAGCGCCAGGACCGTGTGGGTGAGCGGGAGCTGGACGAGCTTCGCGGCCACGCCCATGGCGGGGGCGGTGCCGCTCACCCGCGCGGGGGACCTGTGGACCGCGGCGGTGACGCTCCCTCCGAGGGGGAGGCAGCTCTACAAGTTCATCATTGACGGCACGCGGTGGGTGCCCGATCCCGACAACCCCCAGCGGGAGTCCGACGGCTTTGGCGGCTTCAACAGCGTGCTGGAGGTGTGCCCTGGGGGCGCCGCGGCGCGCTGCGGGGACCTCGCGGCCTTCGACTGGCGGGACGCGGTGCTGTACTTTGTCTTGACGGACCGCTTCGCCGACGGGGACGGGCGCCGGGACCCGGTGCCCGGGGCCAGCGACGGGGACGCGACCACGGGCGCCAGCGGGCAGTTCGCGGGCGGGGACCTCCGGGGCCTTACGGCGCGCCTGCCGTACCTGACGGACCTCGGGGTGACGGCGGTGTGGCTCGCGGCGCCGTACAAGAACCGGGACACCGCCGGGGCTGCCATTGACCCTCGGGCGGACCCTCACCAGTACTCGGCCTTCCACGGGTACTGGCCCTCGCCCGCGGACGTGGACTACCGGGACCCTCGGAGGCCCACGCCGGCGCCGAGGGTGGAGCCCAGGGTGGGCACCGGCGAGGAGCTGCGGGCGTTTGTCACCGCGGCCCACGGGGCCCGGGCGGCCGGGGGCCACGGGGTGCGCGTGCTCTTTGACTATGTGATGAAGCACGTGGACATCGAGAGCGGGCTGTACCGCGCCCACAACGACTGGTTCGCGCGGGGGCCCGGAGGGCGCTTCCGGCTGTGCGGGACCGAGAACCTCTGGGACGACCCGGTGTGGGGCACACGCTGCGCCTTCACCGAGTACCTCGCCCCGTTTGACTTCGACAACCCCGCGGCGCGCGCCTGGAGCGTGAACGACGCGCTCTGGTGGGCCCGGGAGTACGGCATCGACGGGTACCGCCTGGACGCCATCAAGCACGTCCCGAGGCCCTGGCTCACGGAGCTCCGGGGGCGCCTGAACCGCGAGCTCACCCCGCCCGCGGGGGGGCGCTTCTACATGGTGGGAGAGACCTTCAACTACGGTGACCGGGAGCTCCTGCGGTCCTTCGTGGACCCGCGCACGATGTTGGATGGACAGTTCGATTTTCCTTGGAGGGCAAGGCTCTGTGACGCTGTGTTCGCGCAGCGCGAGGGGCTCGACGGCTTCGCGGCCTTCGCCGCGGACAACGACCGGTTCTACGGCGAGGGCGCCCTGATGAGCACCTGGATCGGGAACCACGACATCCCCCGGGCGATCCACTACGCCAGCCGCCAGGTGATGGACTGCCGCGCGGGGAGCTCCCCCTCCAACGGCTGGACGCGGGACTACAACCAACCCACGGACGCGGCGCCCTACGAGCGCCTGGGGGTGGCCTTCGCGGTGCTGCTCACGAGCCCCGGGCTGCCGTTGATCTACTACGGTGACGAGGTGGGCCTGGCGGGTGGCGGCGACCCGGACAACCGCCGGATGATGGTCTTTGACGACGCGAGGTTGAACGCCCACCAGCGCGCGCTGCGGGGGCGGGTGGCGGCGCTGGCGCGGGCCCGGGCGGAGCAGCGGGCGCTCACCCGGGGCGCGCGCACCACGCTCTCGGCCACGGCGGACACCTGGGTGTACCGCATGGGGGGCTGCGCCCCGGGGGCCGGGGACGTGCTGGTGGCGATCAACCGCGCGGACATGCCCCGGAGCGTGAGCGTACCCGCGGGGACCTACACGGACCTGGTCACCATGGCGGCGGCCGCGGGGGGGAGCGTAGAGCTCGCCCCGCGGAGCTTCCGGCTCTTCCGAGCGAGGGAATGAGCGCTCGGCGCCGGGCGTGGTTATATTGTACGGGTGGGTGCCTCCTGGGGCTGTCCTGCGCGGCGGACCAGGACCCTGGAGTGGTGCTCGCCCCGCAGGACGCCGCCGCGGACCTCGTAAGCGAAGCCGAGGTGAGCGTGGATGTCAAGGACGGCGGGGCCCTCGACGGGGGTCTGGACGCCACCATGGAGGCGTCCGTGGATACGTGGATGGAGGCGAGCGTGGCGCCCGTCATGGATGTGGCCATGGACGTCGCAAACGACGTAGGAGACATAGGAGGCGAGCCTGTCACGCGAGACCTCGTGGCCTTTGATGGGCCGGGCTGCGGGGCCTTCGAGGTGTGCGGTGACGGGTCGGACAACGACTGCGATGGGGCCGTGGACGAGGGTTGCGTGTGCACGCCGGGGATGCGCCAGCGGTGCTACGACGGCCCCCCCGCGCTGGCGGGCCGAGGGGCCTGCGCGTGGGGCTCGCAGGGCTGCGCGGAGACGGGCTCGTGGGGCCCGTGCGTGGGGGGCGTGCGCCCGAGCGACGAGGCCTGCGACGGGGACGACAACGACTGCGACGGGATGACCGACGAGGGGCTCCAGCGGGAGTGCTACGCGGGGGGCGCAGGCACCGCGGGCGTGGGGGTGTGCCGGGCGGGGACCCAGCGCTGCGTGGCGAGCGCCTGGGGCGTGTGCGAGGGCGAGGTGCGGCCGCGGGCGGAGACGTGCAACAACCTCGACGACGACTGCAACACCCGGGTGGACGACGGGGTCTTCCGGATGTGCTACGCGGGCCCGACGGGCACCCTCGGGCGGGGGGCGTGCCGCGCGGGGATGGAGCTGTGCACGGCCGGCGCGTGGGGCCGCTGCGAGGGCGAGGTGCGGCCGAGGGCGGAGGCGTGCGGCAACGGCGTGGACGATGACTGCGACGGCGTGGTCGACGAGGGGTGTTGAGTCCTACGCGCTACGGTCCCTTCGCCGAGGAGCCCACCGTGGGGATCGCCGCGGCGAGCGCGTCCCGGAACTCCGCGGCGGTGGCGAAGCGGCCCTTGGGAGATGGCTCGGCGGTCGGGTGCACGGCGCGCTCGACGACGTCGAACAGCGCGTCGGGGACGTCGTGGTCGACGCCTTCGAGCCGCGCTCGGAGCGGGATGATCGGCGCCGTATCCACGATTTCAGCCGCGGCAATGGCGTTGTCGAGGGAGCCCTCGGGGAACTCCCGGGTGAACTGCCCCGACAGCATGAAGTACAGCGTCGCGCCCGCGGCCCAAAGGTCTGCGGCCGGCCCGACGCCCGAGAAGTCTTCGAGTTGCTCTCGGGACATGAACGGCGGGGATCCCATCCAAGTGCCCTGGGCGGTGAGAGAGCCTACGCCTGCGTTCTCGTAGCTGTGGGCGAGGCCGAAATCGGCGACCTTGACCAGGCCCTCGCCGCTGACGGTGGTAAGGAACACGTTCTCGGGCTTCAGGTCCCGGTGGACCAGCCCCGCCAGGTGGAGGGCCTCCAGGCCGTCGAGTACCTGCCGGGTGATCTTCGCGGCGAAGAGCGCCGGAATGCGCCCGCCCTTGCGCCAGACGAGGCCGTCGAGGTCTCCGTGGTGGCAGTACTCCATGACGAACCAGGGAATGTCCCCGACGATGCCGTTGTCGAGGAAGGCCACGAGGTTACGATGCCGCAGGAGCCACATGCTCCCCTGCTCGCGGACGAAGACCTTCCTGGCTAGTGGGTTCAGGGCCTGGTCTGGCAGCAGAAATTTGATCGCGACGAGGGCGCGGTCCGAATTCCGCTCGGCGAGGAACACCACGCCCATGCCACCCACACCCAGGCGGCGCCCGAGGGTGTAACCAGGGATCATCGGGGGGAAGGTCTTGCGGGCCTTCTTCAGGTACTTCTCCAGGTAGGTGAAGCGTTTCAAGAACGCCTTGCTTCAGGAACTTGTCGAGGGAGTTCTCTCCATGGACGATTCCCATGCGCGAGAATTGGCGCTGTCGGAGGTCTTTGGAGTCATGCGAACTGGCCTTTCCTACCCCCGCCTTCTGGACCTTTGCAGGTCCTATGCTCGGCCGGCCTTCTCCCACGACCCGAGTCCCTGGGTCCAGGCCGGGTTTCATCAATACCTTGACTCTGTCGAGGCAAGCTTCGTTTGTTCTCTGCTTCAGCCTCAGCACGAGGCCATCCTGGTGAACTACATCGAATACCTGGCGGGCGATGACTGGGATCGGGCGGAAATGTTGGCGAAGCGCCTCTCGAACCCCGCATCGCTCGTGAGGTATCCGCCAGGGCTCCTCGACGCAGTGCTTGGCTGCGCGTTGGCCTCATCGGTTGGCGAGTACATCCTGCGCCGACTGGTGTTTGTCCTTGCGTGCGAAGACGTAGCCGCAAAACTACAGGAAATTGTATATCATGAGAGTCCGTCCCCCACGGAGCCACCTCCGACTTCCAAGTTAGTGACAGTTATGTGTGCCCGTGGTCTGTCCCCAGAGCAGATTGCTACACAGTTGAATGCCTCTCCACACACGGAGTGGTTGGATGACATGAGAGTCGCTCGAAAGGCGACTTCTGTCTACCTCGATATGGGCGACGAAACAGCCCTCGGTGCCCATCGCTTGAAGGCGAGACGCAAGATCGGTCAGTGCGTCGCTGAGCGAATCCTGCCCCGGTGGAGGCGGTGCATGTCATTCGCCGTTGGAGATCTGACAGACCTCCTGGAGGCCAATTTGTATCCCTCCGTGAGCCGACTGCTGGCGGGCTACCGCCGCAGGGATTTCGACATCAAGATCCTGGACGGAGCCAACTTCGATGCACAGGTGAGGGATTTCATGCAGGGCTACGTCACTGCCTTGTTCATCGCTCGTCCCCATCCCTTGAATTCGCTCCTCCTGATTCGGGATATTGATGCCGGTGACATGAGCCATGAAGAGGGCCAAAGTCTCGCACTCAGCCAGGTCCTCCGTCGCATCGCTCCGCTCATCCATGAGTGGGAGCACTGGAGCCATTTCAGAGGCAGTTTCGAAGGTGTGGAGGCCGGGGGCGAGAGGTATTCATTCTCCCTCGACCGTCCCAATAGAATGGGGTCGGAGGTGCTCGCGTTTCTGGAGGAGTGGCGCTGGACGAGGCTTCATTTGGATGACGAACTGTGGCAGAACCTCGCTTTCCTGGGGGATCTGCCTTCAGTCTACTTCCGGACACTCGCGGAACTGACCTACTATTCGGTGGCCAACGAGCGCCTCTCTCGGTTGGTGATCCCGTGATGCGCCATTCCCCGGGCCTGGGGAGACACTCCACGGACGGAGGATCCCACATCGCTGACAGGTAAGGATCTTTCTCATGATTCAAAGGCCTGGCGCTACTGCGTGAAATGGGTGTTGGAGCGATGAAGGCGCTGTGGATGTGGCCCTCGTTGCTCCAATGTGCGTGCGCGGGCGTCCGCCATCAGACGCTCCTCCCGGCTGGGGCAGATTGTCCCGGCCGAGAGTTGTTGAGGAGCACGGGGTGAGGGTGAAGGTAAGGGATTGCAGCCACCAACTTGACCGCCCACACCGGGCCACCCAACCCGCTCATCCTTCGCTTCACTCGCAAGTCCTTTGCGCTCAACCCATGTGCCGGGGGGTACTCGGCGCCGCCGTCGTTCGGCTGCGATCCCAGCGGGCGCAGGGCCTGTCGCTCCGACGCAGCGCCAGGGCGCAGGAGGTACCGCGTTCCTCGCTCCGACGTGCCGAGCAACGTCAACGCTGACGGATGGCGGTGCGGCAACGCGGGGAGGGGCCGACGCGCTCAGCAATCGGTCGTGGAGGGAGTTCGGGCTGGAGAACCTATCATCCGTTCAGTATGCTTGGGCCATGTTGACGGAGAACCACGTCCGCGAGGGGCTGAGCGCGGCGTACATCCAGGCGGTGGCGTTCCGGGCGGGCTATAGTTGCTCCGCGCGGACCCACGACTATGGCATCGACGGATCGATCAACGATGTCCAGGTGCGGGCCGGTGACCCCCGGCGCAGGTTCGAGACCGGCTTCGGCATTGATCTCCAGGCCAAGGCATGGCAGAACGGCGCCCTCACCGACGCCACCGTGCGCTACGACCTGGAGGCCAGAAGCCAGCAGGACCTGGTGGAGACGCACCGCGGGCGCCCCTTGATCCTCGTGGTGCTAGCGCTTCCAGAGGACCCGGAGGCATGGCTCACCGTCACGCCCGAGCACCTGCTCCTCCGGCGCTGTGCCTGGTGGACCCACCTCCGCGGGCAGGCCCCGACCACCAACGAACAGCGCGTGCGCGTCGCACTCCCCCGCAGCAACGTCTTCGACGTAGCCGCGGTCCAGGGCATGATGGCCCGGGTGCGCGCGGGAGGCTGGCCGTGAGCGCCGCGCAGCTCCCTCCGGGCCTCGCCTCCGTGCAGCCCGAGGACCTCGCGGCCTACCTCACGGGGGCCGGGTGGACGCGCCGCCCCTTCAGCCGGAGCGACGTTCTCGTGTTCCAAGGCCCGACCACCGCAGAGGACGCGGTCGAGGTCGTGTTCCCTGCCTCCGCCTCCGCGCGAGATTTCGCGGACCAGCTCGAGCGCGTCGTCCACGGCGTGGCGGAGCTCGAGGCCCGCCCTCCCGAGGCGCTGGTCCGGGACCTCCTACGCGCGGACTCGGACCGCCTGCGGGTGTGCCTTCGCACGAGCGCCGCGAGTCACGGGACGCTACCGCTCCCCGTGGTCGTGCGGCTCGGCCAGAGCCTCTACGATCTCCTCGTCGCCGCGGCGTGCGCCGAGGAGAGCCCTCGCGCGTCGTTTCCGCGCCCGACCGCGGCCGCCCTCCGGTTCGCGAGCACCTGTCGCTTTGGCCCGGCAGCCGAGGGGGGCTTCGTCGCGAATGTGGACCTGCCGGTCGCGCCTTCCATCGGCGCGGGTCCCCAGACCCCACCGCTGGGGCGGCGAGTCTCCGACCGGATCCTCCGGGGCTTCGGGCGGGTCCGAGACGCCGTCCTTGGAGGCGGCGCCGACGCCGTGCTGGCGGGCTATGGTGACGGCCTTAACGCCAACATGTGCGAGGCCGTCCTGGGGTTGCGCGTCGAACTGCGAGACCTGCAACTGGAGCTCGCGGTGGGCCCGAGCCCTCGGGTGCCGGCCACGGCGGGGCTGGCGAGGGAGGTGCTGTTGGAGGCCCGCGCCTTTGACCTCCTGGAAGCGGTGGCGCGTGGCCTTCGCGGCGTGGGCCCCCTCGTGCAACGCGAGCTCCATGGCGTGATCGTCGCGCTCTCGGACGACGATGCGGGCGACGAGGAGGGCGACGCCGACGGAGCTCGAATCGTCACACTGCGGAGCCACGAGGGGGCGCGATGGCGCCTGGTGCGCTTCGCTCTCGACGAGGTGCACTATCGCCTCGCGTGCGACGCGCACCGGGATCGCGCTCCGGTCCGGGTGCTGGGGCTCCTCGATCGCAGCGAGAGGCCCTGGCGTCTCCGCACCGTGGGCGCCTTCGGGAGGATCCTCGACCCTCCCTCGGCGGCCTAGCCAACCCGCGAAGGTACACGGAAGACGCCGCATGGATCCACCGCTCCGACCTTCGCCGGAGAGCGGCTATTCCGAGGGTGAGCGCAAGGCGCTACGATGGGGTCCCATGACCGTCGCGCCCGCGCTCGGCCCCCGCTTCCCGAACCTTCGGCCCGAGGTGGTGGAGGGCTACCTGGGCGCCCCCGAGACGATGACCGCGCAGGTGGTGGACGGGGAGCTCTCGGTGATGCCCCGGCCCCGTCCGCGGCACCAGCGCGGAGCGGGGAGGCTCCTGCGGCACCTGGGCCCCTTTGATGATGACCCTGGCGCCCCTGGCGGGTGGGTGTTGCTCCCGGAGCCGGAGCTGCACCTGGGCCACCTTCCCGACATCGTAGCCCCGGACCTCGCCGGGTGGCGCCGGGAGAGGTTCCCCGCGGACGGCTTCAACGACGACGCGCCTGCGTTCCTCGCGGTCGCGGCGGATTGGGTCTGCGAGGTGCTGTCGGCCTCCACCGAGGCCCTGGACCGCGGCAGGAAGATGCGCGTCTGGCGGCGGGAGAGGATTGGTCACGTCTGGCTCCTGTCCCCGGAGCTGCGCACCCTGGAGGTCTACGCCCTCACCACGCAGGAGACCCCCGCGGGGGTGCGAGACCGCTACACCCTGGTGGACACCTACGAAGGGGACGCCAGGGTCCTGGCCGAGCCCTTCGAGGCCCTGGAGCTCGACCTGGCCGCGCTCTGGGCGCTGTAGGACCAACGGCCCCGGCGAGCGCCCGTAGGGGCTGCACCCCGGCGCCGATCCGTGGCACCTTTGGTCCCACCGCCATGCACCTGCGCGCGCAGCCCTCCGTCGTCGCCGTGGCCCTCTGCGCTGCGCTCCTCGCGGGCTGCCGCAAGCGCGACCCCTGGACCCTCTGCCGCGGGGACCCCGGGTTCCGCTCGGCCACCCCCACCTGCACAGACGACACCTGCCGGGGGTGCTCCGCCGTGCTCGAGCTCACCTGGCGTCAGCGCGCAAGGCCCAGCCAGGAGGCCCGCTTCCGCGGGCGCTTCATGTCCGCCCCCGCCGACGCCCGCGAGGACTTCGTCGCCCGCATGCGCCCCGACGGCTCCTACCCCCTGGAGCACTGCACCGCGGGCCTCGCCCACCGCGCCTCCTGCGCGGGCTACTCGCCCCTGTGCACCGCCGTCCTCGCCCTCGCCCTGCGCGACACCACCCTCGCCGTAGGCCAGCGCCGCGTGGTGACCATGTCCGCAGAGCAGGGCTGCCCCGCCGCCCGCCACGCCATCATCGAGGCCCTCGGCCGCTGCGAGCCCGTCTCCGACCAGGGCGCATGCGAGAGCCCCGCTTGCGATTCCTGCGAGATCGGGCGCCTCGCCGCCCTCTCGGTGCTCGCCGAGCACGCCGAGGAGGACGCCGCCCGCGGCGAGCTCCAGGCCCTGGTGGACAGCACCCCGGAGCCTGTCTCCCGGGCCCTCGCCGAGGCCCTCGGGGACCCGACGCCCCCCGCGGACCTGGAGCCCCGCACCGTGCAGGTGGGCCTGCGCTTCTGGTGCTTCCACCTGGTGGCCACCAGCGCGAGCGCCCCACCCTACGGGTGCAACGTGCTCCTCACCAGGCACCTCTCGCACCCTGAGTGGTCCACCTTCTCCCAGGGCTGGGGCGCCGTCACCCGCGCCCGCCCCGACGTCCGAAGCGCTGTCCTGGCCGTGCTCTTCACCGCCGCCACCAGACCCGACACCCCGGGGCTCCTGAGCACCCCCGTGCTCGACCAGCTCGCCGGGCTCCCCGCCGAGGGCACCCACGGCGCCATCGTCCAGGCCATGGCCACCGCCTCCACCACGGACGCACAATACGCATCGCTCCGCGCCGTGCTCGCCCGCCGGGGCGTCACGGGCCGTGAGCTCCCCCCCGAAGATCGCCACGCCATGACTCCTCCCGCGGCGCAGAGGCCCGCCCCTGCGCCCGCCGGAGCGCCCGCCATCCGCGGGGGCTCCGGCGGCGTCGCGGGTTAGCAGGGCCGCGGCCCGGGGGGCCGTTGCCGCGAGGCGTGACCGCGTCCGTCACGGCTGTGACCCGCGCGGTCACAGTCCCTGCGGCTACGGCATCCCGCCTGACACGTGCCAGTGGGCGATGCCATTGGGCGCGCGCCCAACGGCGACGGTGGCGACGGCCCGACGGCTCGCCGTGTCCACAACGGACACCGTGTCGTCGGCGACGTTGGTGACGAACGCGGTGGCGCCGTCGTCGCTCAGCACCACGCCGTGGGCGCCGCGGCCGACCTCGACCGTCGCGAGCACCTCCGCGCGCTCGGCATCCAGTTCGAAGAGCAGGTTGGACGCCGGGCGGCTCATCAGGATACCCTGGTCGCAGACGAAGATCATCCCGTCACGCCCCGGGTAGAGCTGCACCGGTCCCTGCGCCCCCGCGGGCAGCGCGACGCGCACGAGCGCCCCGGAGGCCACGTCCAGGCGCACCACCTCGCGGGTGTCGTAGAGCGATGCGAACACGTAGCGCCCGCCCGCGGCGCAGGCGGTCTGCACGGCGACGCCGCCCACGGGCACCTCGCGCACCGAGCCCACGGCCGGGTCGATCACCGACAGGCTCCTGCCCCCCATGTTGGCCACGTAGAGCCGGTCACCGCAGAAGCGCATCCCGTGCGGGCCGCGGCCAGCGCCGAGGTCATAGCGAGCCACCACCTGGCGAATGTTGGCATCAATGCGCAGGACCTGGCTGGCCTCGTTTGCGGAGACGTAGGCGTACCGCGACGCGGCGTCGAGCACCACGTGGGCCAGGTGCAGCCCGGAGCCAAGCGCGACGCGGGCGGTGACCGTGTCCGTCCGCGGGTCGAGCACCACGACCTCCTCCAGGGGCTCCTCTCCGTGGCCCGCGTCGCCGTGGGCATCGCCCCGCCCGACCGCGGTGACCCACACCGAGCGCCCGTCGGGCGCGGCCTGGACGTTGTGCAGGGTGACGCGCCGCGGCGCCGGGCCCTCCGTGACGTTCAAATCAAACACGCGCAGACGCTGGCGGGTGCGGTGGTCGATCACCGAGAGCGTACCGCTCTCCTCGTCGGCGACGTAGACCTTGGAGCCCAACGCGACCGGCGCGTCCTCCTGGGCGCAGGCCACCGCTGCGGCGATCGCTACGATGATCCAACTGCGGGTGTGCATGGATATTGGAGACCTCCTCACATTGCCGTAGCCCCGGGGCTGCCTGGCGCCTTGACCGCCATCATGTGCCACGCACACCGGCCGTCGTGGCACACGCGGTGCTAGGACCCGAGCGGGAGACCCTTCGCGATGCACCGACTGCACGGACCGTTGGAGGTGGTGATCTTTACTGCGTTGGCCGCGTGCTCCGGCGATGGCAGTGACCCGCACGGGCACACCGACGCCGGCGGGGAGCGGGTCGATGGAGCTTCCCTGGACGCGGGCACCGTCGGCGACGCCTCGACGCCAGACCGCCCCGTGGACGCCCTGGGCGACGCCTCCGCGGAGGCGGGCGACGGCGGCGCGACGTGCGACCCGCCGTGCGGCGCCGGCCGGGTGTGCTGCACCGACGCGCACGGGCACTTCCCGACCTGCAGGCTCGGGAGCGTCTGCGCCGACGCCGGAGGGTAGCGACCCCACGGCCGCGGGGAGCCGAACGCATCCCATCACGGCGCCGGGCGGAGCGCGACGACCAGCGGGCGCTTGCCCGAGGCCGCCGCGGGAAGCTCTGGCACCGCCGTCACGTCCACCACTACCGGCGCCGCGCCCGCGCGGCGCAGCGCCTCGGCCAGCCGCCCGCGGACCACCTCGGCGTCCACGGACGGCGCCGCCACGCGGACCTCGAGCCCACGCGCGGTCTGCCGCACCTGCCACGCCCGCGCGTGCAAGAGGTCCAGCGCGCCCTCGAACACCACCGGGTGCACCCGCACCGGACGGCCGTCCGGCGCCGGGAGCACGAGCACGTCGTCGGCGCGCCCCTCCACGGCCTCGAGCAACCGGAAGGTGCGGCCGCAGGCGCACGCGCGGGTCGCCGCGCGCACGCGGTCCGTCAGCTCGTAGCGGACCAGCGGCAGCGTCCGCGAGAAGAGCACGGTGACCAGCAGCCTCTCGCCGGTGCTCCCTTCGGGCACCGGGCGGTATTGCGCGTCCACCACCTCGGTGATCACAAGGTCCTCGAAGAGGTGCATCCCGGCGTGGCGCTCACACTCCGCGGCGATGCCGCCGGTCTCCGTCGCCGCGTACACCTCGAACGGCGCGACCCCCCACGCCTCGGTGGCGCGGGCCCGGGCCTCGGCGGTCAGCACCTCGGAGGCGCTGTTCACCGCCCGGGGACGGATGCCGAGGCGCCCGGCGAGCTGCTCCTCGGCGAGCATCCGCACGACCGAGGCGTAGGCCACCAGCACCTCGGGCTGGAACCGCTGGAGCCCGGCAAGGATCTCCCCCAGCGGCTGTCCGGCGTCGAAGCGCGCGGTCTCGACGAAGGGGCTCTCGACGGCGCGGCCTACCTGGAGGCTCTGGTGGTACGGCGCCAGCGAGCTCACCACGGCCAGCCGCGTGCGGCGCCCAGGCCCCAGCCGGAGCCCGGTCCACTCGCTCGCTCGCCCGTAGGACGCGATCACCGTGGTGAACTCGCCGCGGGTCGTCGGCACCACCGCCTGCACCCCCGAGCTGCCGGACGTCGCCGCGACGTGGTAGCGCCCCGCGAAGAGCGCCTCCGCCGAGCGCCCCAGGTGACCCCTCAGGGCCGCCAGGCGCAGCGTGCGGTCCGTGAGCATCTCGTCGAAGCGCTCGTTCAGGGTCCCCTTGGTGACCACCGGGAGGGCCTCCAGCGGCGCTCCCTCCAGGCCCTCCCAGGCGCTGCGGTAGAACGGCGAGCGCGCCCTCGCGAACGCTCGGAGCGCCGCGAGGGCGCGCGCCCTGTGCGCGTCGAGCCGCGCGCGAGGCCAGCGCTCCCTCGGGCGGAGGGCCCGGCGCTTCCAGAGAACCAGGGCGAGGTCGAGGGCGTTCACGGCGTCGACGCGGGCCGACGACCTACATCGTCGGAGGCTGACGGCTCACGCCGTCTGGGGACCGACGGCTCACGCCGTCTGGGGACCGACGGCTCACGCCGTCTGGGGACCGACGGCTCACGCCGTCGGGGGCTACTTCTGGTCGCGGGAGGAGTCGCCGCAGTGCCGCACGTCACCGCAGCACCGGAGGTCGCCGCAGCAGCGGAGGTCTCCGCTCGGGCGCTCCGCGGTGAGCCGCGGAGCCGAGGCCTCGACGGTGATGTTCTTGAGCTTGCCTGATCGCAACGTCTTCATCGCGCACCTCGTTGTGAGGAGTCCATAGCACCGCCGCAGGCGCTCGCAAGTGTGACCCAAAGGGGTCACGGCACTTTGTGCGCGAGCGCCCTGGCGACGGCGTCCGCTGCGCGCAGCGCGTGGAGCAGCGTGGCGCCGTAGCGCTCGACGTCGTCGCCGGGATCGCTCACGCGCGCGCGGCCGTCCAGCGCGCGGCGACCGCCCGAGGCGTCCGCCGCCGCCGCACCATCGGCAGCCCGTCCCGCGGGCGCAGCGTGACGCTCGGGTCCAGCGCCACCCGGTGCAGGGGCGCGCGCTCGCAGTGGTAGCGCCGCGCGATCATCGCCAGCAGGAGCTGCGCCTCCATCATCGCGAAGTTGTTCCCGATGCACACCCTCGGCCCCGCCCCGAAGGGCAGGTACGCGTACCTCGGCCGCGCCGCCACCGCCTCCGGCGTGAAGCGCTCGGGGTCGAAGCGCTCCGGGTCCGGCCAGTACCTCGGGTCGCGGTGCAGGCACCACGGCGTCACCCCCACCAGCGTCCCCTTCGGGACCCGCACCCCGCACACCACGTCGTCCTCCACGGCGATGCGCTCCAGCGCCCACACGGGCGGGTAGAGCCTCATGCACTCCTCCACCACCCGCCGGGTGTACCCGAGCCTCGGCAGGTCCTCCATCGTCGGCGCGCGCTCGCCGAAGGCGTCCAGGGCCTCGTGGGCGATCCGCTGCGCCGCCTCCGGGTGGTCGCCCAGCACGTGGAAGGTCCACGTCAGCGCGTTGGCCGTGGTCTCATGCCCCGCGCCCACCAGCGACAGGACCTCGTCCCGGAGCTGCCCGTCGCTCATCCCCGCCCCCGCGTCGTCCCGCGCCTCCATCAGCATCGTCAAGAGGTCCTTCGGGCGCTCGGCCTCGGCCATCGCTCGCCGCTCCGCGATGATCCGGTGCACCATCCCGTCGAGCACCGCCATCGCCGACCGGAAGCGCAGGTTCCTCGGCGTCGGCACCCACACCGGCAGGTGCACGATCGCCGTCGCCTCGTCGTTGGCCCGGTGGATCGCCACCCCGAAGGCCCGCCCCACCGCCTCCGCGTCCCCCTGCACGTCCGTCGAGAACAGCGTGTGCCCCACGATCCGCAGCGTGAGCTTCATCATCGCCGCGTGCAGGTCAAAGGCCCCGTCGCCCTCGGCGTCCCAGCCCTCCAGCATCGCCGCCGTGTCCTCCACCATCGCCCCCGCCAGGAGCGCCAGGCGCTCCCGGTGAA
Organism: Deltaproteobacteria bacterium; assembly: GCA_016218725.1. Taxonomy (GTDB): domain Bacteria; phylum Myxococcota_A; class Polyangia; order Polyangiales; genus JACRDB01. Next base: position 33,120 of record JACRDB010000067.1, on the reverse strand, counting down.
ACGCCGGCTGCGCGAGCTTGCGCTGCCGCTTCCAGAACTCCCCCTCGGAGGTGATCAACCCGTTGCCCAGCACCAGCTTCAAGCCCCGGTAGTTCGGGCTCTTGTGGTACGCCCTGGCGTTCTCCACCAACACCCGGTGGATCCCCTCCGGCGTGTGCAGCACCAGGTACCGGTACGGCCCGAAGCGCAGGAGCGTCCCGTCCCCACCCTGCCGCGTACACCGCTCAAAGAGCAACAACGGGTCCCGCACCGCGTCCCAGAAGCTCCCCAAGAGCGGCACACCCCCAAGCGTAGGGAGCGCCTCAAGACCCCGGCTCGCCACCTCGACCATGGTCCACCTCCAAATGTGAGGCATCCCTCACATCTTCAATACATGAACACTTCCTCACATTTGTCAACCACACCCCGAAGGAATCGGGTATGGGTGCTTGTGGGATGACCTCCAGGGACGCTCCCAGACCCGGGCGGCGGGTGCCGACGCAGGCCCGGAGCCGGGCCCGTTACGATCGCATCCTGGAGGCCGCCGCGGAGGAGTTCGCCGCCCGGGGCGTGGACGCCTCCACGGTGGATGACATCGCCGCGAGGGCGGGCACCTCCGTGGGGAGCGTGTACCAGTTCTTCCCGAACAAGCAGGCGCTCTACGGCGCCATCGCCTCGCGGTATCTCGCGCGTGCGAGGGAGCTCTTCGAGCACTGGTTCAGCGTGGCCATGGCCCCGGAGGGCCCCCCCTGGGAGGCGCTGGTGGACCTCACGGTGGACGCCTTTGCCGCGCTGGACCGCGACGGCCCCGCGTTCCGCGCGATCTGGGGCAACCTCCCCCACGCCGCCCAGGCCCTGGGCGAGGCCTACGCCATCAACCGCGAGATCGCCGCCCGGGTGGCCCTGCTCCTGGAGCGCCACGCCCCCACCCTGCACCCCGCCCGCAGGGACCTGGTGGCCACCACCGTGGTCGAGACCATGACCGCGCTTCTCTTTGTCGCCGCCCGCGCCGAGGACCCTCCCTTCTCCGACGCCATGGTGGCCGAGGCCAAGGTGCTCCTCAAGCGCTACCTGGCCCCCTACGCCCGTGGAGCCGAGGCACCCCGGGACCCTGGTACACCAACTGCATAGGTACCCCCCTGGCACGGGGTGTCCCAATGAAGATTTCTCAATGGTTTCCGATGTTTCTGGCTCTGTCCGGGTGTGCGACGGGGTTCTCGGCCAGGGGCTCCGGGGGGGTGTCCGCCAGGGTGTCCACGGACCCCCGGGTGGGGGACCTCGCGGGGGTGCTTGCCGCCGGCGCAGACGCGCTCTCGCAGGTGTCCGTGAGCGCTCCCGAGGTGCGCGCGGAAGCTCCCTCGGTGTCGGTCAACGGGGGGGTATCCGCGCGTTCACAGGGCGCCGCCACGACGGAGGTTCACACTCTGGGGACCGCGACGTCGGAGACCGGTGTGGGAGGGGTGAGCACCACGACTACGTCCACCACCACCGCGAGGGTTACGCAGAGCACCACCGTCGCGGGCTCCGTGGGTGTCGTTGGGAGCGCGCCGGCGGTGGTCTTCGGGCGGGTGACCAACGTCACCTGTGGGCGCATCGAGACGGAGGTGGCCACGGAGGTGGTGGGCGGCGGGGCCATCACTCTGGTGGGGGCCCCGATGGTGGAAGGGCTCACCGTGGTCGAGGGGAGCGTCACCGTGGGCGAAGGCCGCGGGGTTCTGGTGCGGCCTCCGCGGGGGCGAGCGGGCGCCTCGGCGAGGGCGCGCGTGACCACCACGGTGACCACGACCACGACCACTGCGCGCGTGGGGGCCGACGGCTCCGCGCGCTGGACGCTCACGGGCGGCGCGGTGCTCCTCCAGGCCCGGGACGGCCGACGCTGGAGGGCCGAGGTGGAGGGCGGCGCGCTGGAGCTTCGCACGGAGGGCACCAACCCCAGCGGGAACACGGTCTGGAGCCCCGTCGGGGGCGAGCTCCGGGTGCGCGTGACGGCCCAGGGGGACAGCTCCCTGGAGGCCACGGCGCCCTCCTCCGCGGTGCCCGTGGTGAACACCGACGGGGTGTCCGCCCGGGTGCTGGCCTCCCTCGACCTCCTGCTCACGGCCACCACCGAGGGCACCGAGGCCCTGCGCCAGGCGGCCGCCGTGCAGACCATCCTGCGCGAGGCCCGGGGCTCCACGCCGGAGCTGTTTCACACGCCCATCACCGGGCGCTCGCTGGTGCTCCTGGTGGACGTCTCCTACTCCATGGCCGACGTAGACCCCGGGGCCTCGGATTTGTCTGTCGGGAGCCTCCGCCCCACCAAGCTGGACGTGGCCCGGGCGGAGCTGGTCAAGGTGCTGGCCTCGCTCCCGGGTGACGTGCGCGTGAACGTGGTGGCCTTCAGCGCCACCGTGAGGCCCCTGTGGAGCGAGCCCAGGACCCTGGACCAGGCGGGTCTGGAGGAAGCGGTGCGCTGGATCGCGGGGCTCCGCCCGGCGGACGAGACGGACCCCGTGGCGGCCATCCAGGCCGTGGCCGGGCAGCGCCCCGACCAGCTCGTGCTGATCTCCGACGGGAGGCCCACGCACCGGCCCTCGGAGGCCCAGGCCATGCTGTCCCTGGCGGGCTCCCTCGGCGCGGGGGTGCGCCTGGACGTGGTGGGCGTGGGCCCCGACCAGGACCGGCCCTTCCTCACCGCCCTGGCGGCCCGCGGGGGCGGCACCCTGCGCTTGCGATAACCCTGGCAAGGCGCCCGCGATATGCGATGACTCCTACGGTCGGCACCCGCGGCGCCCCGCCGGTGGGTCGCCAGGCGGCGCCGACGGAGAGCACACAAGCACCATGAGAGTCCAAGGGATTGTCCTGGCCGGAGCGCTGGCGGCGCTCACGGCATGCTCCCGGGCGAGCGCGCCAGCGCCCGGGCCCACCACGGCCGCCCCCCCCGCGACGCCGCCCGCCGCGACCCCGTCGGGCGACGAGGCCGCCGCCGAGCCCTTCACCCGACTCAGCATCGATGAGCTCGCGGGGCTGCTCACCGCCCAGGGCGCCGTCGCGGTGTATGACACCAACAGCCGCGCCCGCTACGAGCAGGGCCACGTCCCCGGCGCGCGCTGGGTCGAGCACGACGGGGTGACCGCCGCGGTGCTCCCGCAGGACCAGAGCACCCGCCTGGTGTTCTACTGCGCCAACGAGCATTGAACGGCCTGCCACACGGCCGCGCGGCAGGCTGCCGCGCTCGGATATCGCAACGTCTCCATCCTCCCCGCGGGGATCATGGGCTGGGCCGGCGCCAGCAAGCCCGTGGTCACCGGCCCCAACCCCACCTAGGCCACGGCTCACTCCACGGGGTGTAGCGCGTGGTAGAGCCTGCGCTCCAGGACGCGCCTGCGCTCCGCGGGCGTGATCGCCAGGTGCGGCCCCGCCCCCGTCGGGCCCACCGCGTACACGTGGTTGTCGTACCAGCCCGTGACGTAGAACCGCGCCCCCGCCCGCGCCACGGCCACCCCGCTGGCGTGGTCCAGCGAGGGGATGTCCAGGGTCCGGGCGCTCCAGTCCGTGGTGTCCACCAGCGTGAGCCCGCTGCCGCCGTAGTCCGCGGTCACCACCCAGCGCCCGTCGGCGGTCACGTCCACGGCCTTGGGCGCTCGCCCCACCGGCACCCTCCGCGTCACCCGCTCCGTCGCCGTGTCCAGGAGCCATAACTCCGAAGCGGACATACATGTAAGGTAGAGTGTGCTATCATCGGGCGAGAGGCACAGGTGCCTTGGGACGTGGCACACGGGGGCGATGCGGTGGTGGGCGGAGAGGTCCAGGCCGGTGAACACGTCCAGCGAGTGGTCGTTGAAGTTGGCCACGTAGAGCGTGCCCGCGCGGGTGAGCGCCATGCCTCGGGGGTTGGTGCCCGCGCGGAGCGTGCGCACCACGGCGCCGGTGGCGGTGTCCAGCTCGGTCACGCTGCGGGAGCTCCAGTTGGCGGCGAAGAGCCTCCGCCCGTCCTGGGAGAGCACCAGGATCTTGGGGTGGGACCCCACGCGCGCCTCGCGGCGCACCCGCCGGGTCGCGAGGTCCACGAACTGCACGCTGTTGCGCCGGAAGTTGGACACGTAGAGCGTGCGCCCGTCCGGGGCCACGGCGCTCTCCACGGCCACCCCCGGGAGGTGCACGGTGCCCACCCGACGGAGCGCGGCGGCGTCGTAGACGCCCACGTTCCCGCGGTTCTCCTGGCCGTAGTTGGTGACGTAGAGCGTGGCCCCGTCGGGCGAGACCGTCACCCCCTTGGGGAGCGAGCCCGTCCGCGAGCGGTCATAGACGTCGAGCTCCGGCGGGGTGGCCAGGCCCCAGGGGGCCGCCACCAGGAGCCCCAGGAGCAGTGCGCCGAAGGGCGCCCTGGCGCTAATCCCCGAAGGCAAACCCCTCCTCTGCGTTCTGGGCCAGGGCCTCCCGGAGCCTTGGGTCCCCGGTGACCATGCGGACACAGCGGTTCCAGCGCAGGACCGGGTCGGGCTTTGTCCCGCCGAGCTTCTCCGCCTGGGCGTAGCACCCCAGGGCGTGCTGAAAGGACATCCCCGCGTTGTGCCACTCGCCGTGGGCGACGTGCCTCTTGGCCGCCCGCTCCCAGGCCACGCCCTCGTAGTACACCCGCTCATAGGGGTCCGAGAGCCGCGCGAACACCGCCTGGGCCTCCGAGAAGAGCCGGCTCCACGCCGTGGGGAACTGGTCCGTCAGCGCCAGGCCCAGGATTCGGAGCGCGCCCTGGTGCGCGTCGCTCACCGCGAGGATGTCCCGGCAGATGCTCTCGGTCTCCTCGGGCTGGTTCAGGTCCCGGTAGCGCTCGGCCTTCTGCAGCGCGGCCTGGACGCTCTCTCCCGACAACCGCTTGAGCTGCAGCTCCATGACTGAACCTCCTCCTCTACGCCTTCACCACCGGGAGGCGCCTGCGTCCCTTGGACCCGGTGACCTTGCGCCAGAGCCACTGCAGCGGGTCGTAGAAATCGTCCGCCACGCGCTCCTTGAGCGGGATGATGGCGTTGTCCGTGATGGTGATGTGCTCCGGGCACACCTCCGTGCAGCACCGGGTGATGTTGCAGTACCCCACCCCGAAGGCCTCCCGCAGCATCGGCCGACGGTCCAGGGTGTCCAGCGGGTGCATGTCCAGCGTGGCCAGGTGGATCAAGAACCGCGGCCCCACGAACTCCTCCTTGCGGTCGTGGTCGCGCACCACGTGGCACACGTCCTGACACAGGAAGCACTCGATGCACTTGCGGAACTCTTGGATGCGGTCAATGTCGTACTGCTGCATCCTCCAGGCGCCGTCGCTCTCCGGGGGGATGGGCTTGAGCGGCGGGATCTTCTTGGCCACCTTGAAGTTCCAGCTCACGTCCGTGACCAGGTCCCGCAGGTGGGGAAAGGCCCTCATGGGCGTCACCGTGATGGGCTCCCCGGCGGGGAACTTGTCCACCCGGGTCATGCACAGGAGCCTCGGCTTGCCGTTGACCTCGGCCCCGCAGGACCCGCAGCGGCCCGCCTTGCAGTTCCAGCGCACCGCCAGGTCCGGCGCCTGCTTCGCCTGGATGTCATGCACCGCGTCCAGCACCACCATGCCGGGGTACGTCTCGGTGCTGTACTCCACGAACTCGCCGCCGGAGGCGTCCCCGCGGTAGATCCTGAACGTCGCCGTCGCCGCCATGGTCAACCCTCGTCCAGCACGGCCTTGATGTCCGCCGGGTACTCCGGCAGCGGCACCTCGGCCAGGTCCATCTCGCCCTCACCCTCGGCCCCGGGCTTCTTCCGCAGCACCAGGTTCACCTTGCTCCAGTGCCCCTTGTCCTGCTCCGGGAAGTCCTCCCGGGTGTGGGCCCCGCGGGACTCCTTGCGGTGCAGCGCCGCGCGGGCCATCGCCTCGGACACCAGCAGCATGTTGCGCAGGTCCAGCGCCTGGTGCCACGCGGCGTTGTAGTGCCGCGGGCCCTCCACCTTCACCTTGCCCGCCAGGTCCTTGAGCCGCTCCAGGTGCCTCAGGCCCTCCTCCAGGTCCTCCTTCACCCGGATGATGCCCACGTACTTCTGCATCTGGTCCTTGAGGTCCTCGTGGAGCGCGAAGGGGTTCTGCCCCTCCTCGCGCGCAAACGGCGCCAGGGCCTCGCGGGACGCGGCCTCGATGGCGCCGTCGTCCACCGCCGGGGCCGGGGCCCCCTTGGCCGCGCGGGCGGCGTGCTCCCCCGCGATGCGGCCGAACACCAGCAGGTCCGACAGCGAGTTGCCCCCGAGGCGGTTGGAGCCGTGCAGCCCCGCGGCGCACTCCCCCGCGGCGAAGAGGCCCTTGACGCACGTCTCCTGCGTGTCCGGGTCCACCCTCACGCCGCCCATGGTGTAGTGCCCCGTGGGGCCGACCTCCATGGGCTCGCGGGTGATGTCCACGTCCCCGAGCTCCTTGAACTGGTGGTACATCGCCGGGAGCTTGCGCTTGATGTCCGCCGCGCTGCGCCGGGTGAAGATGTCCAGGAACACCCCGCCGTGGGGGGAGCCCCGGCCGGCCTTGACCTCCGCGTGGATGGCCCGGGCCACCACGTCCCGCGGGAGCAGGTCCGGCGTGCGCCCGGCGCTGCGGTCCCCGGCGAGCCACCGGTCGGCCTCCTCCTCGGTCTTGGCCGTCTCCTTGGCGTACAGCTCAAGGATGTAGTCAAACATGAAGCGCTTCTGGTCCTTGTTGCGCAGGGTGCCGCCCTCGCCGCGGACGCCCTCGGTGATGAGCGTGCCCCGCACGCTCGGGGGCCACACCATCCCCGTGGGGTGGAATTGCATGAACTCCATGTCCATGAGCTCCGCCCCGGCGAGGTACGCCAGCGCCTGGCCGTCCCCGGTGCACTCCCAGGAGTTCGAGTTGATCTTGAAGATCCGCCCGATGCCCCCGGTGGCCAGCACCACGCTCTTGGCCTTGAACACCACGAAGCGCCCGGTCTCGCGCCAGTACCCGAAGGCCCCCACCACCCTGCCGCCCTCCACCAGGAGCCGGGAGACCGTGCACTCCATGTACACGCTCATCCCGAGGTGGATGCCGTGCTGCTGGAGCGTGCGGATCATCTCCAGGCCCGTGCGGTCCCCCACGTGGGCGAGCCGAGGGTATTTGTGCCCGCCGAAGTTCCTCTGGAGGATCTTGCCGTCCGGGGTGCGGTCAAAGAGGGCGCCCCAGCCCTCGAGCTCCTTCACCCGGTCCGGGGCCTCCATGGCGTGGAGCTGGGCCATGCGCCATTGATTGAGGAAGCGCCCGCCCTTCATGGTGTCCCGAAAATGGACCTTCCAGTTGTCCCTGGGCTCCACGTTCCCGAGGGCCGCGGCGACGCCGCCCTCGGCCATCACCGTGTGGGCCTTGCCCAGGAGGGATTTGCACACCAGCCCCACGGACACGTTGGCCGCGGAGGCCTCGATGGCCGCGCGCAGCCCCGCGCCCCCGGCGCCGATGATCAGCACGTCGTGCTCGTGCGTCTCGAAGCGAGCTTCTGTCATCACAACAACCTGAGGTCCGAGAAGGTCTGCGTGGCCACGCAGCGGATGTAGAGGTCCGTGAGGGCCACCGAGAAGAGGCTGCACCAGGCCCACACCATGTGCCTGAGGTTCAGCCGGGAGACGCCCCGCCAGAGGAGGTGCCGGAGCCTCCCGAGGGGGGCCGTGGAGTAGCTGTCCACCCCGCCGCCGACCAGGTGCCGCAGCGAGTGGCAGGAGAAGGTGTACAGGGTCAAAAGCGACGTGTTGGCCAGGAGCACCAGCGTGCCCACGCCTACGCCGAAGTGCACGCCGCCCAGCTCGTCGGTGAACCACAGGGCCTTCCACACGTCGTGCCAGAGGAAGGCCAGCACCAGGATGGCGAGGTACAGCGCGAAGCGGTGGAGGTTCTGGAACAGGAGGATGCGCGTCTCGCCGCGGTAGTCCCGCGAGCGCTCACCCACCGCGCAGGCCGGCGGGTCCATGGCGAAGGCCCGGTAGTACGCCTTGCGGTAGTAGTAGCAGGTGAGCCGGAAGGACGCGGGCCCCGGGAGGATGAGCATCGCGGGGGACAGCCACCCGATCCCGATGCGCTCGGCCGGCAGCCGCGGGGAGTAGAACGGCGACAGGTACGGCCCCCACTCGTAGAGCCCGTTCTCGAACGCGCGGAACGTGGCGTACACGATGAACGCCACCAGCACCGCGCCGGTGGCCAGGGGCCCCGCCCACCAGGCGTCCCTCCGGAGCGTGTTGCCGAACCCGACGACCGGAAGGTGCACCGATGACTTTGCCATGTCCCGTTGGGCCCGGGATGGAAGCCCCAAGGGGCCTCCCTTGTCAAGGCAATAGGTCCCCCTCGGGCCAGCGCCGGGCGCGCTTGAGGTGCGCCAGGAGCGCCTGGAGCGCCGCCGCGTCCGCCCGGGCGAGCACCTCCCGGCGCGGGGTCGTGAGCTCCACCCCGAGGACCTCGCAGAGCGCCACCAGGGCCTCCAGGAGCCCCTGCTGGAGCCCCTGCTCGCGCCCCTCCTCGCGCCCGTCCTCGCGCTCCTGGCGCTTTGCGTTCTCCCAGCCCGCCTCGTCCTTGAGGGCGGCGAGCTCGGCCCCGTCCAGGTCGTCCCGCTCCAGGGTCCCGACGATGCGCTGGAAGAGCGGGTCGGGGTACTGCGTCTCGTCCACCTCCTCGTCCAGCGAGTCCGCGATGAGCTCCATCCAGCGCCGCGCCGAGGGGGGCGTGGCGTCATTGATGTCCCGGGGGTTCACCAGCACCAGCTTGTGCCGGAAGGCCCCGAGCGGCGCCTTGCGCTCGTTCACCAGGTCCATGGCCAGCGTGGCCACGCTGAAGCGCAGGTCCACCTTGCGCGGCTTGCGGGTCAAGACCACCAGCGTGTACACGTCCCGCGCGAAGCGGTAGTCCTCGTGGGAGCGCACCTGCTCCAGCATCCCGAACAGGTGGTAGTACAAGAACCGGTCGAGGTAATCCTCCTCGCGGATGTGCTGCACCTCCACGATGATCCTGTGCGTCGTGTCCTCCGCGAAGAGGTCGTACTCCACCTTCACCAGGTCCGCGAGGCGCAGGAAGGTCTTCTCCGGCTCGACCTTGTCCACCTTGATGGACACGCCCAGCATGTCCGACGTGAACGCGGAGAACACCTCCGGGTCCCCGAAGGCCTTGCGGAACGCCACCCCGTACCGCAGCGACAGCACCTTGCGCATGACCCTCTCTACCCCCGCGTCACCCCCCGCGCAAGGACGGGTGTAACCATTGGAAATTACTATTGTTTCTACGGTGTCACGAAGCCCCTGGGGAGCGCCCGCAGGAGCCCGAGGGCGTACACCGCGCCCGCCACGCCGAGGGCCACGAGCGCGACGCCGGTGGCGATTGTCTCGGGCCCGGTGGGCGAGGCCCCGGCGACCTCCAACGGGCTGAACACCAGGAAGATCCCGCCCACGACGGTGAGCCCCACGGCCCCCACGAGGAGGTTGCGCGAGGCCTCGAAGCGCGCCCTGGGCGGCGCCCGCAGCACGCGCTCCGCGGGCGCCTCGGTGACCGTGAGGGGGCTCACGGCATGCAGCACCGTGGGCGCGCCGGAGTAGAGCCCGTAGCGCCCGGGGCGCAGGAAGAGCGTGCAGGGCGTCTGGCACCACGGCTCCGGGGCCGTCATGCCCTGCTCCACGGGGGACCCTTCGGGCACCAGCGCGAGGTCCTGGCGCGCGCCCTCGGAGCGCACCCTGACGGCCACGCGCCCGTCGCCCGCGCGCAGCGCGGACGGGTCCAGAGGCGCCTGCAGGGTGTACGGCGCGCCGCAGCCCGCGAGCGCGAACGCGAGCGCCGTCAGCGTACGCGCACGGTCCGTCGCGCCCACGCGAAGCCTCCGTCGCTGCCGAGGACCACAAGGAACACCCGCGCGTCCCCGGCGCCCGGGGCAGAGCTCCAGCGCAGGCTCCCGTCGGAGACGCCTGCCGCGCCGAGGCCCTCGCCCGCGCACAGGGGCGCCTCCGCCGGGGCGATGGCGTCGTACAGGGCCACCAGGCGGTACGCCCCGGGCTGGAGCTGCGACGCCCTCGCGTCGAAGCTCCCCCGGTCGCCGCGAAGGTCCAGCCCGGGAGGGGCGGTCTCCAGCGTGAAGCGGTACACCGGGCAGCGGGACCGCGGGGCCTCGCAGCGGGCCACCTCCGGCGGAGCGTCCTCGGTGATGGGCGCCTCGGCGCCCTCGGGGCCGAAGCGCACGGCGGTGATGCCCACGGGGACGGGCAGGGGGTTCCTGCCGTCCAGGTAGGGGCCCGGCACCGTGACGCGGAAGAGCACGCCGGTGGCGCCGCTGCACCTCGGCCACAGTCCCCCGGGAGGGGGCTCTTCGAGCTCCCCGGAGGGGCATGCGAAGCCCAGGTAGTCCCACCGGAGCCGTGAGGTCAGGCCCCCGAGCGGCGCCTGGGGCACCGGCGGCCCGAGCTCCACGGTGGCCGTACGCCCCCGGGCGACCTGCCCCGCCGCGAGGCACTGCCGCGCGAACACCACCCCTGGCTCGTCCACGCCAGAGGTCTCCCGCGAGGCCCCGAGGTTGCCTCCCGACAGGGGGCAGCGGTACCACGCCACCGCGGGCTCTCGCGCCTCCACGTCGGTGCTCACCATGGTCAGCGTGACGCGCCCACCGGGGGCGCCCACCGCGGGCTCCCGGGTGACGCCCAGCACCCGGAGCCCCCGGAACTCCGCCGGGTCCGCCGGACAGGTCGTACACCCGAGCACACACCCCAGGAGGGGCACCCACAGCGCCCTACAGTTCACCACGCACCCCCAGGTTCGGGACGAGGGGCAGGTAGGGCCCGGCGGGGGCCGGGAGGGCGCGGTCCAGGTCGTAGGTGAAGCGCTCAGCGTTCACGCGGTTGTAGGCGTTGAGCACCTCCAGGTAGACGGCCACGCGCCCCCAGTTGCGCACCCACTGGCGCTCGACGCGCAGGTCGAGCTGGTGGAAGTCCGGTACGCGGGAGAGCCAGGGCTCCGGGCTGAAGCCCAACCACTGCCCGGTGAGGGTGTCATAGAGCAACCGATCGTAACCCGTGGGGCGGCCGGTGACGTACCTCCAGCGCGCTCCGACCTCCCACCCGCGGCCCAGGCGCACGCTCCCGACGGCGGTGAGGATGTGCGTCTGGTCGAACTCAAAGGGCCGAAAGGGCGTCCCCGGCGCGTCCTGGCGCTCGGCGCGCAGGAGCGTATAGGCCACCCACCCAAAGAAGCGCCCGCCGCCGCGGTGGCGCAGGAGCACCTCCAGCCCGTACGCGCGGCCCCGGCCGTCGTAGCGCAGGGCGGCGCGGCCGCCCTGGGGGCGCTCGCCGGCCAGGAGCAGGTCCAGCGAGGGGAAGCCCACCAGGGCGTCGGTGATGGTCTTGTAGAAGCCCTCGACGGAGAGGGTCACCGTGGGTGAGAAGCGCTGCTCCAGGCCCACGCCGAGGTGTATGGCGCGCTCGGGCCGCGCGGCGGTGGTGTCCGCCCCGAGGCGCTGGGCCAGGAGGAGCTGCTCCGGGGCGACGCTCACCCGCTCGTCCAACGGCGGCTGGGTGAAGTACCCCACGCCGAACTTTCCGAGGGCCCCGCGCCAGAGGTTCACGTCCCCGGTGAAGCGCGGCGACAGGATGGCCGTGCCCGTGAAGGCCGAGGCGTCGAGGCGCAGCCCCGGGCGCAGCCGTAGCCGCGGGGTGGGGGACAGCTCCGCTTCGAGGTACACCGCGGGCTGCACCAGGGCGATGTCCGCGTCCCGGGGCGTCGGGGGCTCCGGCGGGGCGGGGCTCCCGGGGCGCCCGGCAGACCCCCGGAGGAAGCTGCTGGAGAGCCTCCGGAGCCCGAAGAGGCCGTCCGCCCCGACGTTGATTCTCACCCGGGCGCTTGCCTGGTGCGAGAGCTCCGCGCGCAGGTGCACCGGGAACGCGTCGAGGGAGGCGTGGTCGTCCCGCAGCGGGTCGCCCGCGCTGTTGTCCCGCTCCATGCGCAGCGTGAGGCCGTTCCAGCCCGCGGACACAAAGGCCTGGAGCTCCGTCCGGGGCGTGAAGCGCCGCGTCCAGGACACCTGCGCGAGGTGGTACCCCAGGCCCAGCCCCGTGCGCTCCCGGCGGCGGTCGTCCCGGAAGCCCACGCTGTCCCCGTCACCGTACACCGCCACGCGGACGCGGTCCCTCCCGGCGGGGCGCCAGTCGGCCATGAGCTGGTAGTCCCAGTACCCGAAGAACACCGTGTTGCCCGTGAGGGCCGTGACCAGCGGCGAGGTGAGGTACCCCACCCACCCGAAGCGCGCCGAGGCCGCCACCGCCAGCGTGGGCCCGAGCGCCGCCTCGGTGAAGGCCCCCGCGTCCAGCACCCCGAGGTGGAACGTGGTCCGGGCGCCCTCGCGCAGGGGGGCCCGGAGGCCCACATCCACCACGCCCCCGGTCGCCCGGCCGTAGCGCGCGGAGAAGTTCCCCGGGTGGAAATCAATCCGGTCCAGCATCTCCGTGGCGATGGTGCTGTGGAGCCCGCCGAAGTGGTACGCCGCCGGGAGGAAGGTCCCGTCCACGAGGATGAGCGTGTCGCCCGGGGCACTCCCCCGGACGATCAGCGAGCCCGACAGGAACGGCGCCCGGGACAGCCCCGGGAGGTTCTGGATGGACCGCAGCGCGTCCCCGAGGGTGCCCGGCGCCCGGAGCACCTCCTCGCGGCTCACCGTGGTGCGGGTCATCTCCCGGCGGCGCTGGCCCCGGACCACCACCTCCGCGGCGGGCTCCTCGGGGGGAGGTGACCGCTGCCCGAGGCACTCCCGAGGCGATACTCCAACCGACAATACAAGTATGATGAAAAGTGCCTTGAATACCCCGAAACGCACGGAGCTGTCAGGGCTCAGGGCACAGCAACGAGACCTGGTACGGGCCCAGGTCCTCCGCCGCGAGGCCCGCCTCGTGGAGCGCGAGGGCGGCCTCCAGGGCGGCGGCGGGGACGCCTCCACCTCCAGGCGCCTCCGCGCGGAAGAGCCCTCGGGTGACCGGGGCCCAGGCCGCGCCCTCCGGGTCCGCCAGGAGGGCCTGGGAGAGCCTGGGGAGTGCCTGGAGGAGCGCGTCCCGGGGCCCGAAGCGCCAGGAGATGCGCGGGTGGGCGCTCCGCCACGGCCAGGCGCGGGCGACGGCCTCGCGGGCCAGGTGCTCGGCCTGGAGCACCGCGGGGGCGGCGGACACGAAGGCCACCACGGCGGACAGCGTAGGCGGGTGCTCCAGGTAGAGGGGCTCCCGGGCGAGGTCCCGGAGGGCCTTCATGGGGTCGTCGGACTGCAGGAGCGTGTCCTCGGTGAGGGTGCGGACCTGCTCGGCGCCGCTCAGGCCCCGGACGTGGACGCGCACCGCCCCGTCGGGGGCGGAGGCTCGCGAGCGCCCGGCGCGGCCCACGGGGTCCGGGAAGACCCGCTCGGTCTCCGAGGCGAAGGGGAGCCCGAGGCGGTCGCACACGGTCTCCCAGGCCTCCCGGGCGGCGTGGGCCTGGGTGCCCGCGGTGGCCAGGTCGAAGTACACGACGTTGCGCGCCTGGAAGCGCCTCACGCTGCTCGGGGGGAGGCCGTAGAGCACGTCCGCCACGACCTGGCGCGCCACCCCGAGGACCGCGGCGGCGCGCTCCGGGTTCAGGGCGCGCGCGCGGAGCGCGGCGAAGCGGTTGTCTGAGCGTTCCCGAGGGGCGGGGGGTGCGTCCGGCGCTGGCGAGAACCGCGGCGACAGGTCGACGGCCAGCATCGCAGGAACCATGGCACGCACCGGCGCCGGAGGGAAGGGCGCCGGCGCGGTGTTTACAAACCCTCTTCAGGGCCGGGTGATGGACACCGTGTAGAACCCCGCGGGGTTGTTGCTGGACACGCTGCTGTTGCAGCCGTCCACGTAGAGGGCGTGGAGGCCGGGGCCCGCGGGGATGGTGGTGGACAGGTTGGACTGGTACGCGCGGCCCGAGGGGCCGCAGGCGTCGTCGTTGCAGACGTCCGCGGTGGCGCGGCCCGCGCTGCGCTGGTGCAGGGCCGTGTCCCAGGTGGCCCTGCCGCAGGTCTGGGCGGTGAAGGCCCCGGAGGACGCCCCCGGGCAGGTGTACCACCAGAAGGTGTCCTCGGGGCCGCCGGAGCAGCAGGCCCCGGTGACGCGCCCGGCGGTGCCGGTGGTGAAGCCCAGGGGCGTGCTGGAGCCCCGGGCGAGGAGGCTCACGCGGCCAGAGCCCGTGGGCAGGTGCTGGAACCGGATGGACGCCGCCCCCGACCCGCAGCCCGAGAGCACCAGGTAGTACGTCCCCGCGGCGAGGCGGGCCACCACCTGCGACTGGGTGTTGGTCTCGCAGCCCGAGAGCCCGTGGTCGTCGTTGCAGGTGGAGCCATTGGACAGCCCGGGGTCGGAGATGTTCCCGCCCGTGGAGGTTTGGAAGAAGAGCGCCGTGTCCCAGGTGGCGCCCACGGTGTCCGCGTAGACGATCTCCTCGGCGGCGAGCACGAAGCGGAAGAACACGTCGCGGCCGCCGGAGCAGACGCAGCTCCCGGTGGTGTGGTTGGTGGCCGAGGTGGTGTCCGCCCGGAGCGTGACCGACGGGCTCGCAAGGTCGATGGCGGCGGCGCCGGCGCGGGTGTCGTTGCCCGGCGCGGAGGCCACGCAGGCGCCGGCGCGGCAGGCCTGCCCGGAGGGGCAGGCGCGGTTGCAGCCGCCGCAGTGCGCGTCGCTGGCGGCGGTGTCCACGCAGGCGCCGCAGAAGGTCTGCCCGGTGGCGCAGGAGCCCACCGCGTAGGACACGCGGTAGGCGCCCCCGGCGGAGGAGCACGAGTCCACGTAGAACGCGTGGAGACCGACGCCCGCGGGGATGGCGCTGTTCGTGGCGCTGCCGGTGCCGCACGGGAAGGCCGAGCCCACGTCGTCGTTGCACACCGACGCGGGGGTGGCGCGCAGGGCCGAGCGCTGCTCCAGCTCCGAGTCGTAGGTGGTCCCCGCGCCGCAGGTGGAGGCGTAGAACTGCCCCGCCGCCGAGGTCCCCGGGCAGGACACCCACCAGTAGGCGTTCTCGGGGCCGCCGGAGCAGCACCCCGGGGCGGCCAGGGCCCCGGCGCCCGAGGTGGTCCCCGAGGCCGTCTGGAGGGCGGTGGTGGGGCGCACGCCGGTGGCGCTCCCGGCCCCGGCCGGGAGGTGCTGGAAGTGAATGGTCGCGGTCCCCGAGGCGCAGCCCGACAGCACCAGGAAGTACATCCCCGCCGGGAGGCGGGCCACGATCATGCTCTGGCGGTTGGTCTCGCAGCCCCCGACGCCGTGGTCATCGTTGCAGGTGGCGCCGCCGGCGGTGCCCGCGTCCGTGAGGTTCATCCCCATGGCGTTCTGGAGGAACAGCGAGGTGTCCCAGGTGGCGCCCACGGTGTCCGCGTAGACCACCTCGGGCTGCGTGAGCGTGAAGCGGTAGAACACGTCGTTCCCGCTGGTGCAGCCGCAGCCGCCGGTGGTGTCGTTCCGGGCCGCGCGGGTGTCCGCGGCGAGGTCCTGCGCGGGGCGCGACAGGTCGATCATCGCGGCGCCGGCGCGCCCGTCGTTGGCCGGGCCGGTGCCCCCGCGGCAGGCGCCCGCCACGCAGGACTGCCCGGTGGGGCAGGCGTTGCCGCAGCGCCCGCAGTTGGCCGCGTCCGTGGCCGTGTCCGCGCAGCGCGCGCCGCAGAGCAGCTGCCCCGTGGGGCACCCGCAGCGGCTCATCACGCAGGACTGCCCGGTGGGGCAGGCGTTGCCGCAGCGCCCGCAGTTGGCCCGGTCGTCGGTCACGTCCACGCAGGCCATGCCGCACAGCATCGCCGGCGCGGCGCAGCCGCAGCGCCCGGCGGCGCACGCCTGCCCGGACGGGCACGCCATCCCGCAGCCGCCGCAGTGCGCGCGGTCCGTGGCGGTGTTCACGCAGCGCCCGCCGCAGTCCGTCTGCCCCGCGGGGCACATGGTGGTGGCCCGGCACACCCCGGCCATGCACGCCTGCCCCGCGGCGCACGCGGTCCCGCAGGCCCCGCAGTTGGCCGCGCTGGTCTGCGTGTTCACGCAGCTACGGCCGCAGAGCGTCTGCCCCGCGGCGCACGCGCAGGCCCCCATCGCGCAGGTGGTGCCCGTGGGGCAGGCGTTCCCGCAGCCGCCGCAGTGGGCCCGGTCCGTGGCGGTGCTCACGCAGCGGCCCGCGCAGTCCGTCTGCCCCGCGGGGCAGCCCATCATCATGGCCATGCACGCCCCGCCCACGCACGCCTGCCCCATCGGGCACGCGTTGCCGCAGCGGCCGCAGTTGGCCGGGTCCGTCATCAGCGCCGCGCAGGCGTCCCCGCAGCGGGTCTGCCCCGCGGGGCACGTGGTGCTCATGCCCATGCACATGCCCCCCGCGCAGGTCTGCATCGGCGCGCAGGCCATCCCGCACCCGCCGCAGTGCATCACGTCCGTCATGGTCGCGACGCACGCCCCGCCGCAGTTCGTCTGCCCCGACGGACACATGACCTCCGTGCACCGCCCCGCCGCGCAGCGCTGGCCCATGGAGCACACCGCCCCGCACCCGCCGCAGTTCGTCAGGTCCGTCTCCGTATCCGTGCAGGCCCCGCCGCAGCTCGTCTGGCCCATCGGGCACGCCATCCCCGCCATGCACGCCCCGCCCACGCAGGGCTGCCCCGTCGGGCACGCGTTCCCGCACCGCCCGCAGTGCGCCGGGTCCGTCATCGTCGTGACGCACATCCCGCCGCAGTCCGTCTGCCCCTCGCCGCACATCGTCCCCGCCCGGCAGCTCCCGCCCACGCAGCTCTGCCCGGCGTCGCACGCCGTGCCGCAGGCGCCGCAGTTCATCGCGTCCGTCACCGTGTCCGTGCAGCGCCCCGCGCAGAAGGTCTGCCCCCCGGCGCACATCATGTCCGCCGCGCAGGTCCCCGCCATGCACACCTGGCCGCCCATGCACGGGTTCTCGCAGCGCCCGCAGTTGCCATTGTCACTGTTCAAATCCGCGCAGCGCGTGCCGCACAGGGTCCGCCCCGCGGGGCACTCCAGGGGCCCCGTGTCCATCGGCGGCGCCGTGTCCTCCGGCGGCAGCCCCGTGTCCACCGGCCCCACCCCGGAGTCAATGTCCGCGGGCGGGGTCCCCTGGGAACACCCCCACGCCCACACCGCCAACGCCCAGGCCCCAACAAGCAAGCTCCTTCTCATCTTCCTACAGCTCCTCCGAGGACACACCCCGACGTACACCGCCCAGGGCGCCCTGCGCACGAACACCTACACCACCCACCTCCTCCGGGCAACACCCACCCCGGGGAGGTGTTATGTTGTCAAGGCGCTCTCGACCAGGGGGATGCGGTCCTGGCCCCAGAAGAGCTCGGTCCCATCCACCACCCAGGTGGGCGCGCCGAAGACGCCCTCGGCCAGGGCGCGGTCCGTGGCGCTCCGGAGCGCGCTCTTCACCTCGTCCGTGGACGCCCGGAGCAGCACCTCGGCGGCGCCGTCGCCCAGGAGCTCGGTCAGCACCGCGGGGTCGGAGACGTCCCGGTCCTCGGCCCAGGCCGCGCGAAAGACGCCGTGGCGGAAGGCGCCCCTGCGCGCCTCCGGGAGCGCGAGGTACACCCTCAGGGGCAGCACCGTGCGCAGGGGGAAGCGCGACGGAAAACGGAACGGCACGCCCCACCAGGCCGCCAGGCGCTCCAGGTCCCGGTGGTAGTACCGCTGGCGCGCTTCACCAAAGGACAACAGCGGCACGTCGTCCTGGCCCAGGGCCTTGAAGAGCCCGCCCAGGAGCATCGGGCGGTGCACCAGCGCCGCGCCGGTGCGGGCCGCCAGGGCCTCGGCCTGGGCGCTCGCCAGGTACGCGAAGGGCGAGGAGAAGTCCCAGTAGAGCTCCAACACGCGCCCGGTGCGGGGCCTCGGGGTGGCGTCCGTGACCGGCGGCTCGCCCAGGGCCATGGCCAGGCGGTCCTGGCCCCAGTAGAGCTCGGCGCCGTCCACCAGCAGGGCCGGAGCGCCGAAGACCCCGAGGGCGATGGCCCGGTCCGTGGCCTCGCGCAGCGCCTCGCGCGTGGCCGGAGCGTCCGCGCGCGCGAGCACCTCCGCGGCGTCGTGACCGGCGTCGGTGAGCACCGCGCGCAGGGTCTCCGGGTCCGACACGGGGCGGCCCTGCGCCCAGTACGCGCGGTAGAACCCGTGGATCACCGCCGGGTCGCAGCCCGCCGCCAGCGTCGCCCGGAGCGCCTCCACCGAGCGGTACGGGTGCCCCTCGGGCATGCGCAGCGGGACCCCGTGGCGCGCGGCCCAGCGGGCCATGTCCAGGCCGTTGTGCCGCGCCTTCGCCGGAGACAGGGCCTCGAAGAGCCGCTGCGGCGTGCCCACGGCCTTGAAGACCCCACCCAGCAGGAAGGGCCGCCAGGAGAGCGCCGCGCCCGCCCGCCTCGCGGCGGCCTCCGCCTGCACGCTGGCCAGGTACGCGTAGGGGCAGGTGTAATCAATGAACAGCTCCAGAGATCGCATGGCGCCCTCCGGGTGTAGCGCAGCGGGACCTCTCTCGGCAGCCCCTCGCGGCGTGCTATGTACCCGCCATGCCGGAGAGCCTGGGCCCGGGCCCGAGGATCATCGCCGTGGGGGGCGCCAAGGGCGGCGTGGGCCGGTCCCTGCTGGCCACCGGCATCGCCATCTTCGTCGCCCAGCTCGGCAAGCGCGCGCTCCTGGTGGACGCCGCCACGCAGGCCACCTGCCTCGGGCGCTCCCTCGGCGTGGTCGCCCAGGACACCCCTCGGGACCTCTGGGCCCCCGCCCCCTACGACCCCCGCGGCGCCGAGACCAGCGTGCCCAAGCTGCGCCTCCTGGAGGCCTCCAGCGAGCTCGGCCCCAGGCCCGACGTGGCCCTGCGGTCCCCGCGCGAGCTCTCCCGCGCCAGCAACGCCGAGGTGTGCGTCCTGGACCTCGGCGCGAGCCTCTCGGGCCGCTCCCTGGACGCCCTCCTCGACAGCGACGCCATGGTGCTGGTCACCACCCCGGAGCCGTCCGCCATCGAGGCCCTCTACCGCCTCCTGCGCCACGCCTACGCCCGCAGGCTCGCCCAGCGCCTGAAGGACGACGCCCCGGCGCTCGGCCTCCTCCAGGCCACCGTGCGCAACCGCCTCGGGCCCCCGGCGCCCCTCAAGCTCGCCGAGATCCTCGCCGCCCAGGGAGAAGACCCCGGAGCCCTCGCCTGGGCCGAGCTCCACCGCCTCCGCCCCAGGCTCGTGGTCAACCAGTCCCGCTCCCGCGCCGACCTGGAGCTCGGTGACGCCATCGCCAGGGTCGCCCAGCGCGTCCTCGGCGTCCACCTGGAGAACCTCGGCCCCGTCGAGTTCGATGACGCCGTCCCCCTCGCCGCCCGGCGCCGCAAGCCCCTCCTCCTCGACGCCCCCGCCGCCAAGGCCAGCCGAAACCTCGAACGCATCGCCCGGAGGCTCCTCACCGTCGAACCCTCCAGGCTCACGCCTACATTACCTGGTATACCCCCACCTTCACCTACACACTACGACATCCTCGCCCTGGACCGAGGGGCCAGCGACGAGGAGCTTCGCCGGGCGTACCGCAAGACCCGGGAGGTGTGGTCGTCGGAGTCCCTGAGCCTGGCGGGCCTGGTGACCGAGGCGGAGGTCTCGGCCATGGTGGCGCGCATCGAGGAGGCGCGGGATGTCCTTTTGGATCCGTCCCGGCGCAGGCCCTATGACCTCTCGATCACCCCGGCCAGCGAGCTCCGGGCGCTGTCGCTCCCGCCGGAGCCGGGCGGTGAAGGCAGCCCGTCGGTGGAGGTCCCCATGCCGGTGCTCACGCCCGACACGGACTACACGGGCCCGCTCCTGCGGGCGGTGCGCGAGGCCCGAGGGATCGACCTCCGGGACGTGGCCGCCCGCACCCGGATCTCACCGGTGTACCTCCGGGCCATCGAAGAAGAAGACTTCAACACCCTGCCCGCGACGGTGTACACCCGTGGCTTCGTGACCGAGGTGGCCAAGCTCCTGCGGCTGGACCCGGAGCTCGTGGTGCGCTCCTACCTTCGGCGCATGCGTCGCCCGGAGGCCCGGTGACGGACCCCTCGGAGGCGGCGCCCCTGACCATCACGGCCCTCCCTGCGCGGCGCTCCGCGCTGGCCCTGGTGCCCTTTCCGTCGCTCTGGGCGGTGCACCTCCTGGCCGTGGGCTTCGTGGTCACCCATGTGTTCCTGGGCCTCGCCGCGCGCACCCCCTGGCTCGCCCAGGTGGGAGTCTTCACCACCATCGCGGGGCTCCTCCTGGCCCCCGTCGCCCTGGTGCGCCTCACCGTGGACCGCCATGTCCCGGGCTTCCTCGGCGGCCTCGGCACCACCCTGCGCCTCCTGGCCCTGGTGCCCCCCTCGGCGCTCCTCGGCGCCGCCATGCTCGGGCGCGCCCCGCAGGACCTCCAGGGCGCGGCCCTGGCGGGCACCGCCGTCACCGTGCTCCTGGCCGGCGCCTCCGCGGTGGTGGGCGCCACCGGGCGCTGGCTCCCGAGGGTGCTCCTCGCGCTCCTCACCGCGGGCGAGCTCGCCGAGCTGCTGGTGCCCCTCGGGCGCCTGGCGCTGTCGCCCACGTCTCCCTGGCGCAGGGTCGCCCTGGCGCTCTCGCCCTTCGGGGAGCTCCTGGCCTTCGGGGGCGTGGCCCTGGCCGTCGTGTGGTGCGCCCGGTGCAGCGTGCGCGCCGTGGGGGGGCCTCGCACGGCGGTCTTCGCGGTGATGCCCCTGACCCTCGCGACGCTCCTCGCCGCGCTCCCATGGAACGTCCCGAGGACCTCCGAGGGCATCGCCCGGGCGTCCTTCGGGGTGCGCTTCGCGCTCCTGCCCACGGGGCGCGTGGGGCACCCCCCGGCCTGGGAGCTCGCGCTCTATTCCCTGCTCCTGTCGGGGCTCCTGGCGTGCCTCACGCTCTCCCTCGCGGCCCAGGACACGCCCCGCAGGCCCGACCCCGCCCCGGGGGAGTCCTCGCCGCCCGCGCCCGCCGGGGACCCCTCCGCGGCGCTCCGGGCCTTCGGCTGGGCGTCCATCATGATGGCGGGCTTCGGCCACGCCACGGTGGTGGCCGTCGTGGACCCGCTGCGGATCACCACCCTGGCGCTCGGGATGCTCCTCCTGGAAGCGGCCGCCCGGCGCGAGCCCACCACCTCACCCCAGGTGCCGCGCCAGGGCGTCGAGTAGCGCCCGGCGGTCAAAGAGCTCCGTCACGTAGTCCATCCGGTCGGTGTCAATCACCAGCGTCGGCGAGCGGTCGTAGCCCGCGAACCAGCGCTTGTAGAGGCCCTCCAGCGCGCGCAGGTACGCCCCGGGGATGGCCTGCTCGTAGCTCCTCCCGCGGGTGCGGATTCGCTGCCGCAGGGTCTTCGGGCCGCAGCGAAGGTAGATCATCAGGTCCGGGGGGCGCAGGTCCCTGCGGAGGGTCTCGTAGAGGTCGGTGTAGGTGGCCCAGTCGCGGTCGTCGATGTGGCCCTGCTGGTGCAGGTGCGCGGCGAAGACCTCGGCGTCTTCGTAGAGGGTGCGGTCTTGCACGACCGGGCGCCCGAGGGACTCCAGGGCACGGTGGATCTTGAAGCGCCGCACCAGGAAGAAGAGCTGCGACGAGAAGGCCCAGCGGGCCATGTCGCCGTAGAAATCCGCGAGGTACGGGTTCTCGTCGTGGGGCTCGAAGAAGGGCGTGAGGTCGAAGTGCTGGCAGAGCCACTGGACCAGGGAGCTCTTGCCGGAGCCCATGTTCCCGGCGACGGCCACGTAGCGCCCGGAGGGGGTCAACAGAGGATCCCGCTGCCCTCGATGCCCACCACGTCCAGGGCGCGGGCGAGCTCCGGGTGGGCGTTGGCCAGGGCGCGGAAGGCGCGGGCCTCGATGCGCGCGGCGAGCACCTCGCGCACGGCCCTCACGCTCACCCCGCAGGGCTCGTGGCCGAGCACCCCCACGAGGCCGAAGGCGTCCCCGGCGCGGCCCACGCGCAGCCTCCCGAGGCCGAGGTCGCCGCCGTAGAGCTCCACCTCGCCCGCGGCCAGGAGCCACACGGCGCTGGAGGGCGTGCCCTCGACCATCATCGCGTCGCCCTCCTGGAGGCGCACGAACTCGCCCACCTCCAGCACCGCCGAGCGGCTGGTGGCGTCCACCCGTTGCAGGAGCGGGGCGTCCACGTGGAGGGCCTCGAAGGCGCGCTCCCAGGCGACCTCGTGGAGCATCGTGCGGAAGGCCGAGAAGTCCTTGGCGAGGGCCCGCACCATGGACGGCGCGAAGGCCACGGCCTCGACGTCGGTCTCGGCGGTGACGGTGGTGACCTGGAGCCCGCCGAAGTACGCCCCGAGCTCGCCCACGAGGTCCCCGGCGGTGGCCCCGACGGCGATGCCCCGCCGCGCGTTGCGGCTGAACCACACGAGCGCGGTGCC
Source organism: Deltaproteobacteria bacterium (assembly GCA_016218725.1). Classification (GTDB taxonomy): domain Bacteria; phylum Myxococcota_A; class Polyangia; order Polyangiales; genus JACRDB01. The sequence continues at coordinate 10,794 of JACRDB010000067.1, read as the reverse complement.
GCCCGTGAGCACCAGCATGGGCCCGCCCAGGGCGCTCCCGTCGATCATGGTGCCGCCCGGGTGGAACTGCACCACCGTGGCCTGACGGGCCAGCGCCCGGAGGGTCTCCAGGGGCAGCTCGGCGAAGACCGGCAGGGCCGGGAGGCGGTGGGCGAGCTGGTCGCTCTCGGGCCCCCGCGAGGGCATGTACGAGTGGAGCCTCCCACGCGCCGGGGGCTCCGACGCGGGCATCGTCGCCGCCGGGCGCAGCGTGGACGTAAACGACGGCCCTGGCCGCAGGGCCGGGTCGATCATGGGCGGCGCCGCGGTCACGTGGGCCGCCAGGGGCACCACCGGGGTGAAGCCGGGCGTGGTAAGCCCCGGGGGCACCGCCATGGTGGGCGGCAGCGGCACCTTGAACGACGGCTTCTGCGATGGCCTGGCCGCCGGCTGCGAGGGAGGCTCCGGGGCGTGGGCCCGGGGCTCCTGCACGGGCTCGGGGGCCTCGGGCGCCGGGGCCTCCACCGCCACCAGGGGCGGGTCCTGGAGCGCGAGGGCGGGGCCCTCCAGCGTCGCGACGTGCGGCGCAGCAACGACCTGCGCGAGCTCCGGGTCCGTGGACGCCTCGAAGGGGTGGGGCACGTAGGGCCCCCTCGGGGCCTCCACCGCGAAGGCCTCGGTGACCGCATCGGCGGACACGTCCTCCACGGCGGGTTCTTCTTCAGGGACCGCGGGCGCGGGGACCGGCGCCGACGCGGCCTGCGCGGCGCTCTTTGCGCGGGCCAGCTCCACGAGCTCCGCGGCGAGGCGAGCGATCTCCAGGGCGCGGTCGTCGTCGCCGGCGTCCATGAGGTGCTCGGCGGCGCGGCGGTACCAGCTCGCGGCCTCGGCGAGCTCCCCGCGGCGCTGGAGGGCCTCGGCGGTGGTGAGCTCCCACGAGGCCTCCTCGGCGGCCTCGCTCGCGGCGCTGTCCGCGGGTTCCCCGGGGGCGCTCATTTCAGTGCCCCGCGTGGGGGTCGGGCGCCGGGGCGCCCGCGGCCGGGGGAGCAGCCGGGGGCGGGTTGTGGTTCACGGTGATCCGGCGCTCGACGTGGTTGAAGGGCCCTGGCAGGGGCTGCCCGTCGCGCCCGAGGAGGTCCAGCACCAGGGTGTGCTCGCCGTCCGTGAGGTGCTCCAGGTAGTAGGGCACCCACTGGGTGAGGTCGCTCAGGGCCTGGCCGTCCAGCGTGGGGCGCACGCGCACCCCCTGGGGACCGAGGTCCGCCGCGGGCACGTTGGTGAGGTAGTAGTCCAAGAGGATCCGGTCGGCGTCGGCGCCGTTCATGGTCCCCTTGGGGCGCGAGTACGTGAGCAGCGGCGCCCGGCGGTTGAAGGTCCAGCCCTGCGACGGGCGCCCCACATGGAACACCACCATGGCGAAGGCCCCGTCGGTCTTGACCGACTCGTGGGTCTCCCAGCCCGGGAAGGCCCGCAGGACGTGGGTGCCCTCGCTGAGGTTCTCCAGGGCGTACGGCCTGGTGGGGTCATCCACACGGATGTACTCGTTGTTGTCGAGGATGAGGTGGACGTGGCGCCGGTCCGCGGCGTCGGTGACGTTGCGCCAGTTGCGCACGTTCAAGCGCACCTCCAGGCGGTTCTCCCGGAGCGTGGCGTTGTCCCTCGGGGCGGTGATGGCCACCGTGGGCGTGGGCGCGGGCACCGCCCGGCGCTCCCCCGCGGTGACGCTCGGGGGCGTCGGGGGCGGCGGCGGCGGCGTCGGCGTCGGCGGCGTGGCGTCCGGGGCGTTGGACAACATCCCCGCGTCCGTGAGGGGGCCCGTGGCGGCGGGCGTCTGCGTCGCCGGGGTGCCCGTGGAGGAGCACCCGAGGGCGAGCGCGAGGAGTGGCAGCAGGGCGCGCTTCATGATGTGGAACCTCTTGAAATCACTGATGAATCTGTCAGAACGCGAGGTTGAACCCGAGGGACACGACGTTGAGCGACGAGGTGAAGGTGCCGCGGTTGTTGGCGCAGGCGCCCGCGCCGGCCATGTTGTTGTCGTTGCATGCGGAGTAGTTCACCAGGCCGCTGGTGCCGATGAGCCTCAGGCCGGCGTTGCCGTCGTTGTAGGGGCCGGTGGCGGGGATGACCGAGGTGTTGTCCACGGTCCCGACGAGGTGGTGGGCGTAGGCGATATTGATGGCGAAGCGGTTGGCGAAGCGCCAGGTGCCGCCGAGGTGGAACGACAGGGTCTGGGGCGCGGCCAGGTCCAGGTTCTGGAGCCTCGGGAGGGCGCCGGCGGTCTCGTAGGCGACGCCCGCGCGGACGGCGAGGCGCCCGGGCAGGAGGTTCACGTCCCCGCCGAGGCGCACGCCGAGGACGTCCCGCCAGGAGTGGGGGATGGCCACCGTGGGGAGCGCGCTGGAGGTGCTCGGCCCGACGCGGACGCGGTCCATGGTGTTGAACTGGATGGTCAGGTCCTTGAAGGCGGAGCTGGTCTCGTACATGCCATCGAGCTCGATGTCGGCGCGCTCGTCGAGCATGGGGTCGTAGGGCCTGGCGGGGTTGGGGTCGTTCAGGCGCTGCTGCCCAGCGCGGGGGATCACGAAGCGCACCCCGAGGCGGAACTGGTGGGGCAGGCCCGTGCGCATGCTGTCCACCCGGAGGTTCTCCGTGACGATCTGGCTGGAGGCGTTGCTGGCGAAGGCGTTGGCCGTGGCGCGGCCGGTGCCGGACAATTCCACGTTGGACGACAGGTGGGCCTGGGCCCCGACCTGGAGGAAGCTGGTGGGGGTGAAGAGCACGCCGAGGTTGCCCGCGAGGAAGAAGCCCGTGGCGTTGACCTCGGTGCGGAGGTCATAGCGCGGGTCCTGGCCGCCCAGGGCGTTGGCGTAGGTGGTGAACTGGAAGTGCGCGATGGACGGCTGGAGCGCCACCCCGAGGCGGAGCATCCCGGGGATGACCTCGTAGGAGGCCGCCAGGGTGGGGTGGATGATCAGCAGGTCTTCCTTGTTGAGGATGTAGCGCGCGGGCCCCGGGGCGAGCACGCCGTTGGCGGTGGTGACCCGGTCGGGGTACTCCGTGCGGCCCACGGAGTTGGGGCCATAGAGCCCGAGGCCCAGGGCGAAGCGCGGGGTGACCGCGTAGGTGGCCATGAGCTGCGGGGCGGGGAAGGGCGCCCCGGCGTTGCACACCCGCGGGTACGGCTGGTTGATGTACCCGTCGGTGAACACCGTGCCCACGGGGTTGATGTCCGGCATGCCGTCCATGCCGTCGTAGCGCCCGGCGCGCTCGAAGCAGTTGTTGTAGAACGACAGGTTGGCGCCGACGTAGAGCTGGAGCCTGCGACCGCTGCCGGTCCCGATGCCCGCCACGTTGAGCATCAGCGCCGTGGCGTCGCTGGCCCGGGCGGTGAACGCCCCGCCGCGGCCGTTGGACACGGTGCCGTTGTCCACGAACTCGAAGCCCCCGGCGAGCGCCTCCCCGCCCCCCGCGAGCACCACCCACGCCGCCGCCACGCCCGCGATCCTGGTCGAACGCTTCATCCCGCTTCGCCTCCGTATGGACCGCGGAGGCTACGCCCGGTCACCCCGCCGCGGGAAGTACCTTGCACTCACCTACACGCACGCACACCCACCCACACGCTACCCATCGGGGTGTTCGTCCGGGAGGACATCGTCCACGGAGACGTTGGCGTCGGCGTAGCCGTGCTCGTCGGTGGCGAGGTTCTCGAAGCGGGTGAGCTCGCGGACGAAGCGCAGGCGAATGGTGTCCGTGGGGCCGTTGCGCTGCTTGGCGACGATGATCTCGGCGATGCCCTTGTCCTCGGAGTCGCGGTTGTAGACCTCGTCGCGGTAGATGAACATCACCACGTCCGCGTCCTGCTCGATGGCACCGGAGTTGTGCGAGACGACGCCGTCTGCGAGCCACGAGGCCGGTCCGGGGACCGTGAGATCGAAGACCTCCTCCTCGCCTGCGGGCTCGATGGCCGCCACCCGGTCCCAGAAGAGATCGCTGTCGGCTACGGCGACCTCACCCCGCGCTTCCGCGCGCCCCCTCTCCCTGGCAGGAGAGGGGGCTGTGCATGGTGCTGCGTTGACCGTGAGCTGGAGCCCCTCTCCTGCCAGGGAGAGGGGCGGCGCGGAAGCGCGGGGTGAGGTCGCCGCCACCGAGGAAGGCACTTTCGCTGCCGGACCAACCACAGGCTCCGCGGGCGCCGGGAGCCCTCTCGCGATGGCGATTCGATCGCCCGCGACGAGCTCGCCGACGCGCACCCACCCGCTCGCACCGTAGAGCCGGTGCTTCGCCGTGGCGCGCACGGAGCGACCGCTGGCGAGCGTGACCCGGAGCACCGGGCGAACCCCCACCCGCCAGACCTGGTCGCTCACGGCCGGGGCGATGCGCCCCTCGGGGCTCATCGCGAGGACCTCCGGAGTCTCACCGACCAGGCTCTTGATGGGCACCCTCCGCCCGTCCGCGAGGAGCACCGGGGTGTCGCCGGTGACGCACTCCCGCAGGTCCGCGAGCATGGGGCGCTTGTCCTTGCCGGGGCGCGTCTCGCAGGCGCGGTTGAGCTGCGACAGCGCCACGATGGGCACGTCGAGCTCCTTGGCCAGGGCCTTGAGCCCGCGGGAGATCTCGGAGATTTCCCGCTCCCGGGACTCGCTCTTCTCGCGGCTGGCCTTCATGAGCTGCAAGTAGTCAATGATGATCAATGAGAGGTCGCGCTCGGCCTTCATCTTCCGGGCCTTGGAGCGCAGGTCCATGAGCGTGAGGTCGCCGGAGTCGTCGATGTAGATCGGCAGGCTGAAGATCCGGCTGGCGGCCTGGGTGAGCGCCGTGAGGTCGTCGCCGGTCAGGAGGTTGGCGCGCAGCCGCGACTGGTCCACGCGGGCCTGGCCGCAGAGCATGCGGTTGGCGAGCTCCACCCGCGGCATCTCCAGGGAGAAGAACAGCACGGGCTTGCTGGTCGCCATCGCCGCGTTCTCCGTGAGGTTCATCACCAGCGAGGTGTTGTGCACGCAGACATCATTCGCGACGAAATTGTGCGTCTCCGGGACCGTCAGGTCGTACACCTGCTGGTCGCCCAGGGCCTCGATCGCGACGATCTCGTCCCAGTAGACATCGCTGCGCGCCAGAAGCGAGAGCTCCGCGTGTCCCACGGCGTCCGCGAGGGCCGCGAGTCGCTCCCGGGAGAGCCCCCGCCGCCCGACATGCAGGTTGGACGCTGGGAGCCCCGCCGCCCGAGCGACCGCCGCCCAGGAGCGCCCCCCCCGCGCCCCATCGAGCGCCGCCCAGACCGCCGCCTCGACGAGGTCGCGGTTGGTGTGGGGCCGACGCGCCCGCAGCGCGTCCTGGACGCGCGCGACGGCGACCTCCTTGCCGAAGATCCCGATCTCGGCGCAGAAGGCCCGCAAGGAAGGCGCGTCGGTGACGTCGAGTTGCCAGGCCACGCGCCGGTCGCCCTGGTACAGCACGAGGCGGCGCCGGAGCTGCGCCAGGACCCCGAAGCGCAGGAGGAGATGCTGGACCTGCCGCGCCAGGCGCTCGCTCACCGAGCAATACCCCGCGACGGCCTGTCCCGTGGCCAGCACCGAGGCCCAGCCGTCGGTGGCGAACAAGCGATTCAAGAACAGCGCCAGCTGCGCCCTTGGAAGCGTAAAAACCGCGGCGGGTACGTGCTTTGCGTGTGCGTCGAGGCCCCAAACCCCGAGGCTCTCCAGCCACGCAGTGAGCGGATTCGACCCGGCGCGACCGCACGGCGACCCGCCCGGCGCGAGCGCCTCGGGGGCCACGTCGAGGGCCTCACAAATCCGCGCGAGGCGCGACGGGGACGGCGCGGTCACGCCTCGCATCCAGGCGGTCACGAGGGGAGGGGACGCGCCCGCCGCCGCGGCCAGGGACCGCCCGGTAACACCTCGGGCGCGCGCCACGGCTCGGAGGTTCTGGCCGAAGACCGCCCGGCGCGCGCTCCGGGCCGGGCGGTTCGCCGCGACCGCCACCGAGGGGGCTCTGCCCAGGCTGCTGCGTGGGCGCACGAGCAGCCCGCCGAAGGACCCCACGGCGGCCGCGAAATCCGCCTGTACGCGCGGGTCGGTGTTGGTGAACGAGGGCGTCCCGCGCGTCAGGCAGCCGTCGCCAAGGAGGTACGCCAGGAGCGTGACCTCGCAGGCCCTGAGCGGGCGCCGGCCCTCCACCGGGAGCACCCGAGGCACCGCCACCCGGTCGCCCACCCGCAGGGTGTGCAGCGGTCGCCAGCCGTCCAACGTACGGAACGGGTGCGGCGCCGTGGCGGTGACCTGCCGCCCCAGGCGCGTGGTCACGCGGAACACGGGCTTGACGCCGTCGTCCACGAAGGCGCTCACCGCGGCGTGGCCGAGGGTCCAGTCGTCCCGGAGGGTGACCACCCTGGCCTCGCCCTCCCGGACGAGCGCCTCCATGGTGGCCACCCGGCCGTCCTCGAGCACCACCTCGGCGTCGGCGGTGAGACATTTCCCCATGGCCGGCCTCGCCGCCAGGACGATGAGCTGCCCGCCGCTCATGCCTGCGATCAGCCGGTCCAGGTCCTGGAAGCCCGTGGGCGTGCCGCTGATGGCCACGCCCTGGGCCATGGATTTCTCCAGCCGCTCGAAGGCCTCGGTGATGGCCTGCTCCAGGGAGACCAGCGTGCTCTTGGAGCGCTTCTGGGCCACCTCGAAGACCCGCGCCGCGGCGAAGTCCAGGAACTCCTCGGCGGAGCCCCGGTCGCCGTAGCCCCGGGCGACGATCTCGTGGGCCACCTCGATCATCTTCCGGACGCCCGCCAGGTCCGCCACGATCCGCGCGTGCACCTCGATGTGGGCGATCGTGGGGATCGTGTCCGTGAGCTCGCCCAGGTACTGCGCCCCGCCGATGGTGTTCAGCCGCTCCCGGGCCCGGAGCTCCGAGGCCAGCGTGACCACGTCCACCGGCTCGCGCCGCGCCGCCAGGGCGTGCATCGCCTCGAAGATCACCGCGTGGGCCGGGTGATAGAAGTCCCCCGCCACCAGGATGCTCTCCACCGTGGCCAGGCCGCCGTTGTCCAGCAGGATCCCGCCCAGCACCGCCCGCTCGGCGTCCAGGTCGTGGGGCGGCACCCGCCCCGGCGCCGACGCCGCGGACTGTAGCTGCGTCGCCGCCGCCAGCAGCGCCTCCCGCGCGTCCCTCGGCCCTCGGCGCTCTCGATCCGCGTATCCCATATCGTACCTGAACCTATGGCACGGATCCGATGTAGGTATCCATTTCCCGGCACGCTTTCCGAATTGTGTTGACAAAAACAAAAAACCGTGAAGCAAACGCCCTGGCGGGCGGGGGTGTGTGGGTGTGGTCCCGGGTGTGGCACACTGGGCGGGTGAGCTCCAAGGGACCGGCGGCGGGGCGCTTGCTGGGGGCGCTGGGGGTGCTCCTGGCGCTGGGGTGCGAGGCGGGGAACGCGGACGTGACGGAGCCGGACCCGGGGCTCGCGCGGGACACGGGGGTCTCGGACCGGGGCCCTCCGGGGGTGGACGCGCGGGACGCCGAGGAGCTCCCGCCGGACGACGGCGGGGGCGGGCCCTTGGGGCCTAGGGAGCAGTGTGACAACGGCCTGGACGACGACGGGGACGGGCTGGCGGACGAGGGGTGCGCGTGCCCGCCCGGGGAGGCCCAGCGGTGTTTTCCGGGGGACCGTCGCCTGGCGGGGGTGGGGGCGTGCGGGTGGGGCTCGCAGCGGTGCGAGGGCACGGGGGAGTTCGGGCAGTGGTCGCGCTGCGCGGGGCACGGGATGCCCTCGCTGGAGCAGTGCGACATGGTGGACAACGACTGCGACGGGATGCTGGACGAGGGCTGCGTGTGCGACCTCGGGGCGCGCCGGGCGTGCTACCCGGGGCCTCCGGCGACGCGCATGCTGGGGCTCTGCCGCCCGGGCGAGCAGCAGTGCGTGCCGGGGGTGGGGGGTCAGGCCTCCTGGGGGCCGTGCATGGGGGCCCAGCTCCCGACGGCGGAGCAGTGCGACGACCTGGACAACAACTGCGACGGCCGCGTGGACGAGGGCTGCGAGTGCCGCCCCGGGGAGACCCGTCCCTGCTACGAGGGCCCCACGGGGACCGCGGGGGTGGGGGTGTGCCGCAGTGGCATGCAGCGCTGCGTGCCGGGGCTGACCACGGGCTCGCGCTTCGGCGGCTGCGAGATGCAGGTGCTCCCCGGCGCGGAGGACTGCACGGACGGGATGGACAACAACTGCGACCGCCGGGTGGACTGTACGGACCCGCTGTGCGCGGGCCGGGCGGAGTGCCGGCCGTGCATGCCGGGGGGGCAGCGGTTCATGCTGTCGGTGACGCCCGCGGAGGTGCTCTTCGTGGTGGACCGCTCGGGGAGCATGAACGACCGGACCACGGACGGGACCACGCGCTGGAACGCGCTGGTGACGGCGGTGAGGGCGGTGCTCCCGAGCCTGGAGGTGACGCTCTTCATGGGGCTTTTGGTGTACCCGGACCCCGGTGGGTGCTCGGTGCCGGCCACGCCGCAGCTGCCGATCATGGCGCCGTCGGCGGCGGCCATCGCGGCGCGCCTGGCGGCCGGGGCGCCCAACGGGACCACGCCCACGCTGGTGGCCCTGCAGACCGCGGAGCGCTACCTCCGGGCGACGCCGTCCTCCCGTCGGCGGTTCATCGTGCTGGCCACGGACGGGGCGCCCAACTGCGGGACCGACGTGGACGACGTGGCGGTGCAGCTCCGGGGCATTCGTACGGGGCTCGCGGTGGACACCTTTGTCTTGGGGATCCCCGGGGGGGACCGGAGCCTGGTGGGGCCCCTGAACACCATGGCGGACGCCGGTGGGAGGCCCAGGGCTGGTGCCTCGCGCTTCTACGAGGCGGGCTCCACCGCGGAGCTGGAGGGGGCCCTGAGGGCCATCACGGCCTCCGCGGGGAGCTGCACCTACCGGTTCTCGTCCACGCCCCCGGACCCGCTGCGGGTGACGCTGTCCCTGGACGGGGCGGTGGTCCCCAGGAACCGCACGGACGGCTGGGACTACACGGACATGACCGGCCGGGAGATCCGGTTCTGGGGGGCCTCCTGCGCCCGGCTGGTCTCGGGCACGGTGCGGACCATCTCCGCCAGCTTCAACTGTATGTAAAAGGGAATAGCCCCCCCTTGCGCGAGGTTCCGGGAGTGCTTCCCTGTCCAGGCGAGGCCCTGGAGAACCCATGAGAGAGTCTGCCAACCCCCGCCGTCAGCGCTTCGAAGCCGAGGTGCTCCCCCACCTGGACGCGCTGCACCGCTCGGCCCTGAGGCTGACCCGCAACGGGAGCGACGCGGACGACCTGGTCCAGGACGCGGTGATCAAGGCCTGGCGCTTCTTTGACGGCTACGAGCCCGGGACCAACGTCCGGGCGTGGCTCCTGAAGATCCTCACCAACCTGTTCTTCACGCGGTACCGCCGCCAGGGGCTGGAGGAGAACGTCCACGCCCTGGGGGCCACGGACCCGGTAGCCGACGGCTGGGTGAGCGCGGCGTCCATGAGCGCCCACCGGGAGCCTGAGCGCGTGGCCCAGCGGCACCTCCTGGAGGGCGCCGTGGCAAAGATCCTGGACGAGCTCCCGGAGGACTTCCGGGTGGTGCTGGTCCTGGCGGACATCGAGGGGCTCACCTACCGGGAGGTGGCCGACGCCATGGGGTGCCCCATGGGCACGGTGATGTCCCGGCTGCACCGGGCGCGCCGGGCGGTGGCCTCGCGGCTGGGGGTGGTGCCCTCGGGAGAGGTTTCCACGGAACCGGTGGCCCCGAGGGGTACCATGGACGCCGTGACGTCGCTGGACGCGTACAAGCTCCGCAAGGGCAGGGAGCGGACGGGATGAGGCTGGATTGCGACGAGGCCCAGCGCTGGATCGACCCGTGGGTGGATGGCGAGCTCGACCCGAGCGCGGCGATGAGCGTGGACGCCCACGTGGCGCGCTGCCCTCTCTGCAGGGCCGAGGCGGACTCCACCCGGGCGGTCAAGCGCTCGCTGGCGGGCCTCCGGGAGGACTGCGCCCCCACGGCGCTGCGCTTCCGGGTGCTGGCCGCCCTCGACCAGGAGGAGGACGCCCGCGCCCAGGAGGAGGCCTCCGCGAAGCGCAAGACCCACGCGCGCAATTTCGTCCTCACGGGGGCGGCGCTGGCGGGCGTGGTGCTCACGGCGGGGCACCGCTTCACCCGGGACGGCGCCAACACCACGGACCCCACGCTCTCCGCGGGGATGGTCCCGATGCTGGAAGACGTGGTCCAGCGCCACGCCCGGGAGCTGCCGTGTGAGGTCCAGGCCAGCGACCCGGCCACGGTGTCCGCGTGGTTCCGGGGCAAGATGGACATCCCCGTGCAACCCGTGGCCTTCCGGGGCCAGCCCGCCAGGCTCATCGGCGCCCGCATCTCCAACGTCCATGACCGCGTGGCCGCCGCGCTGTACTACGATGTAGGCGGACGTAGGATGACCGTGTTTGTCTTTGACGGCAGCCGTGTGTCTCACGACGGGATGGTGCGGGAGGTGGTGGGGGGTCGGAGCTTCTACGTGGCGTCGTCGCGGGGGTACACGGTGACCTTCACGCAGCAGCGCGGGGTGGGCTACGCCATCGCGAGCGACCTGCCTCCGCAGGACACGGTGCGGCTCCTGGCGGCCTCGGACCTGCGGTAGGGGGCACCGGCGCGCGGGCTTATTACTACAGCCGCACTTCGCCGAGGCCGTGGGCGGTGGCCCCCTAACCCCAATGCCCCTTTCCCCCGAAAATCGGGGGCAAGGGGGGCCTGACCCTGCTCGCAAGGCCGCGCAGTCAGGGCTCTCGTCTGGCTCCCCTTGCCCCCGATTTT
>JACRDB010000065.1 GCA_016218725.1 Deltaproteobacteria bacterium | reverse complement strand
GCCCGCCTCCAGCGGGCATCGCATCCATAGCGGCGCGCCTTCAGGCCGCCGTCTGCGACGGGCATCCACCGGGGCGGACGCGCATCCCGCACGGCGCGGTCACGGGGCGGACGCGCATCTGGCACGGTGACCTCCCCACATGGAACGCCCGAGCCCCGCGAGGGCGGCGTACACGCTCGTTCCAGTCCCGGGGCGCACGCGCATCCCTCACGTCGTGGCAACGGGGCGAACGCGCGACCAGCGCGCCGTGGCAAGCCGCCCGGCGGGGTACCACCGTTTCATCCGGGTGGGGACGGCCAACCGGCCGGTGAGGAACTCAATCCCCTTCAGTACGGGGCCTTCTCGGTAACTGGCTGTCAGGCCCGCCGCCTGGGAGCGCGCCATGTCTCAATCCCCTTCAGTACGGGGCCTTCTCGGTAACGAGGACCCGCCGCCCGCCACCACGCCCAAGGGCCGCAGGAGTCTCAATCCCCTTCAGTACGGGGCCTTCTCGGTAACTCCAGGTGTCGAGCGCGGCCCAGGCGAGGCGCCGGGGGTCTCAATCCCCTTCAGTACGGGGCCTTCTCGGTAACGAACGCGGCGGCGATCATCGCCCGCGACGCGATGGCGCCCGTCTCAATCCCCTTCAGTACGGGGCCTTCTCGGTAACGGACCCGGGCGTGGCCCGCGACCTCAGCGAGCTAGACTCGCGTCTCAATCCCCTTCAGTACGGGGCCTTCTCGGTAACCTCCCCCCGGTGGCGCGCGCGTCCAGCGCCCCGGGACCAGTCTCAATCCCCTTCAGTACGGGGCCTTCTCGGTAACCAATCAGCGGCCGCGACGGCTGGGAGACTGGCAAGTTCGTGGAGTCTCAATCCCCTTCAGTACGGGGCCTTCTCGGTAACTATATGGTGCGGTGCCGCACGCGGCAACACTGCGGGACGTCTCAATCCCCTTCAGTACGGGGCCTTCTCGGTAACGGCGATCTTCCGGGCGAACGTGGCTGATCTGGAGTTGTCTCAATCCCCTTCAGTACGGGGCCTTCTCGGTAACCCTCGACGCCCTCGCGGCCGCGTGGCACGCGGCCCGTCGCGTGGTCTCAATCCCCTTCAGTACGGGGCCTTCTCGGTAACAGGACGTGGACAGCCCCAGCGTCACGGGGACAGCCCGAGTCTCAATCCCCTTCAGTACGGGGCCTTCTCGGTAACTGACCTCGTTCCGCGACGGCTACCTGAACGCGGTGTGCGAAAAGTCTCAATCCCCTTCAGTACGGGGCCTTCTCGGTAACCACCGAGGGCCATGCGGGGCCCTGTTGGAGGTGGGACGAGGAGTCTCAATCCCCTTCAGTACGGGGCCTTCTCGGTAACTCCAGCGCACCGGGTACTCCACAGAGACGCTCGCCCCGTCTCAATCCCCTTCAGTACGGGGCCTTCTCGGTAACCTACCCCGACAAATTCCCCGAAGCAAGCCCGAAATTTGCTGTCCCTTGGACGGACCCATCCCCAGGGATGGGGGAGGCCAACGGAGGCCGGTCGTGCCGGGACGGGGTCGCGGCGCCGAAAGATCCGGGTATTGCCGAGGATTTCAGCGGGACGACGCACCCCCCTTGTGTCAGCAGGCCCGTCGGACGCTGCACTTCTCTTGTGATTTCAAAGACCTGGGCCCTCTTGAGGGCTCTCCGACACCGACAACCCGTGGGGTCCGTCGGCGCCTGGCCGTTTGAACGACCGAGGTTCGGTCCTTTCCGGCCTTTTCGCAAGCCATCGTGAGCTCGACCCTCCCCATCCATGTCGGCGGTGAGCGGCCAGGGCCCGGCGCGCGGACTTCGTCGGGCCGCCCGCTGTGGCCCTCGTGTCCGCGCTCCGAGAGCCGCCTCAGCCCCCCGGACGCCACCTCCGCGAGCCGACGCCCCGCACCGGTCAGATGATGATCAGCTCCTCGTCCTCCATCACCGTGCCCCTGCCCACCACCTCGACCAGGCCGACACAGCGCGCGCAGAGGCGGTAGTAGCGCACGCTGTCCTCGCCCTCGTTCATCTCGTTCTTCAGGATGCCCTGCAGGTCCAGGAGCCTGCGCTCCTCCAGCCGACAGTCGAAGACGCTCTTCTGCACTCGGTCGCCGAAGCCCTTGAGCACCTTGGCCATCCGGCGCCGACGCTTGTCGTCCACCACGTCGTAGCTCACCACCGTGTACCACCGACCGTCGTCTCGCTTCATCACTGCACCCCTTCGAAACCCTCGTACACCTCTCCCCCCTCGATCGCACGGACCAGACGATACACCTGCTCCCGGAGCACCTGGCGGTAGGTCATCCGCTCCCCGCGGGGTGCGTACCAGGTCTCCTCCCGGAACCTCCGCTCCAGCGCCGAGGCCCAGGTCAGCACCCCCTCCCGCCGAAAGATCACCTGCGATGGACAGCCCTCCTCTGCGCCGTCCGGGGCGACCTTGCGCCTGCTCCCCTCGTCGCCCTCCCCCCTCGCCTCCTCTTGTGCCCAGGCATCCTCCTCCGGCGCCTCGTCCTCCTCGCCTACCCGCATGAAGTGTCCCGGGCCCAGCTCCCGGCGGTTGACCGCCGCGACCACCGCGGTGTCCACCAGCAGGGGGCGAAACTCCTCCATCAGGTCCAGCGCCAGCGAGGGCCTCCCCCTGGCCACCGCGTGGAGAACCCCCAGCCCCGGGTCCAGCGAGGCCAGCTCGCACAGCCCCGTCAGCGCGTTCGCCAACACCGTGTACCCGAAGGAGAGCAGCACGTTCACAGCGTCGGGAGGCGGTCTCCGGCGGCGCACCGTGAAGGCCATCCCGGGCGCCGTCAAGAGCCTCCCGAAGACGCCGAAGTACAGCGCCGCAGCGCGGCCCTCGATCCCTCGCAGGAGGTCCACATCCTCACAGCGCGACGCGGCCTCCTGGGCCGCTCGGAGTTGCGTCAACGCCCTCGCCACCGCCTCGTCGTGGAGCCTGCGCTGGGCCCGGAGGAGCAGCCTCCGCTGGTTCGCCAGCTTGGCCGTGATACACGCCCGGGCCACCGGCACCGCAAAGGCTGGATCGCCGAAGCGCCGATGCTGCTCCACCCTCCGCGCCACGTCCCCCGCGAGGCCCGCCGCGAGGCGGCCCACATAGCTCCCCCCACGCGTCAAAAAGACCGTGTCCACCGACTCCTTCAGCAGCACCCGCACCGCCTTCCCGCTCAGACCCACATGCCCCAGCAGCACGAGCTGCCGCAGCTCGTGGAGCCGCACCTCCCGCAGCAGCGCGTCACCGCGACGGACCGCCACGCACCCCCCGGAGATGGTGACCATCGCGCCCTGCTCGGTGACGTACACCACGCTCACGGCTTCTCCTCCACCTCGGCGAGCACCGTCCCCCCGGTTGGGACCGCGACCGAGGGATCGAAACACAGACGGCCATCCTGGCGCCGGACGACCCCCCCCGCGACGGAGAGCGTCCCGGCGGCGTCCACGAGGGCCCCGAGCTGTCGCTCCGCGTCCTCCAGGATTGTCGTCAACCGCGCCAGGTCGTCACGGACCTTCCGCCAGTCCCGGACCAGCCGCTCGATGTCCATCGGCGACAGGGCCTGCGCGGCCTTCGTCAGCCGCGCGCGAGCCCTCAGGCCCTCCAGATGCACCAGCGGGTGGGGATAGGTCGCCACGGCGTCGAAATGACAGTCACAGCCGACGACCGCGCATAGCTCCTGGAGCTTCGCCCGGATCTTCGGGCACGACATCGGGTTTCCCCGCAGAGGGCTCTTGAGCAGCAGGCCCCGGTCCAGGTTCAGCACCGGAGCCAGGGCCGCGTTCACCGCGTCAGCCCCGCGCTCCAGGTGCCCCAGCGTGTAGGTGACCACCGTCCGCTCCTCCTCCGAGAGAAGACGCGTCCCCTCGGCTTTGCGCAACACCGCGTCCAGCACCGCGCAGCGGGACCGGAGCCACCGAGCCTCGGCGTCGTCCTCCAGGCGGTAGGGGACCGCCTCCGGGAGCGCCGTGACACCCTCCGGTGGAGCCTCCTGCGTGGGCCTCGACGGCGGAGCCGCCGCGCCAGGGGCCATCACCGCGGTGGCCTTGCCGTGCGCCGCCCGGAGCGCCGCGATCGATGCGCGAGGCGCCTGGGCCAGGAGCTTCAGGGGCCTCGCCGTCGGCACCCCCTGAGCGTCCAGAAACCAGCAGCGGCGCCCCGTGACCCGGTGCACCCCCAGGGGGAGCTTCACGAGGTTTCCATGACCCTCGGCGCCGACCCTCCCTTGTTTGGGGAAGACCTCGACCTGGATCGAAGGCTCACCAGAGCCAGCCACGGCGGCCAGCCAGGTCCCCACCCGCTTCGCCGCCGCGCCAGGGATGGGAACCGCGAAGAGCACCCAGACGTGGCGACCCTTGTTGCCCGAGTCCTCCAGCAACGTCGGCAGGTCCTCCCGAGCGCACGCATCCACCAGCGATAGTGCCACGGCATGGGCTGCGGCCAGGAGGTCCCTCGACGGCCTGGATCGCCCGGTGCGCTGGAGCTCGCTACCCCGGACGTCGACGTCGAGGCACAGCCAGCGCACCGTCTCGTCACGGCGGTGGGGGTAGATCCCGACGGTGACATCGCCCAGGAGGTGCCGCCTCGCCACCGCGGGGGTGAAGGGCTCGGCGATGGGAGTATACCCGCCCTTGCCGGTGGGCGACGCCCACTGCCTCGCATAGACCCCCTCCCGACCGGCGAAGGCGCTCGAAAACGCGATGCAGTCGCCGTCCGATGGCTCCAACGCCGCCTCGCCCTCCTGGGCCAGAGGTGCCTCGGCGTCACCCGCGTCCGGCTCCCCTTCGAGCGCCGCATGGACCCGCCTCCAACGTGGCGTGTCGGGACACCGGGCGAGCTGCTCCCGCGCAGGGCCCAGGGAACCGCCGTCGGCCAGCGTCAGGATGAACAGCTCCCGGGCCTCGTCATCCTTCGGGCACAGGGTCACCAGGCGCTCCAGACAGCGCAGGGCCCTGACCGTCTCGCCCTGGTCCAGCCGCAGGGCCGCCAGCCGCCGGAGCACCGCCGGCTGCCCGGGCTCCTCACGCAACGAGAGGTTGTACTCCAGCACCGCCCGCGCGACGTCGCCCAGGGCCTCGGCGACCCCTCCCAGCGAGGCGTGGACCGCGGCGCTCCGAAGCGAACGCGAGTCCAGCGAGGAGAGCGCCGAGCCGACCTCGGCAGAGCCCTCGGCGGCCAGTTCCAGCACCCGTTGCGCAGCGTGATCGTCTTCGCTCCCCATTTGTCCTCCCAGGCCCTCTCTTGCGTCCCATTCTGCCATGGCCGACGAATTCCGTAGACAGTCCCTTCGCTCCTGGGCTACGCCTCCAGCCGCTGGGTGGCACCCGGGAGCTCGTGCCTGGGGGCTGTCAGATCCTCGCTTTCTCCGGCGTCTCGGGTGGGAGTCACGCATGACCACAGACTGGAACAGCGTCCTCCTGGCATTTCTTCACGATCCGCCCTCCAAGGCCGTGGACATCCCGGGCCATGAGTCCCGGGCCCGCAGGATCCTCGAACTCTTCCTCGGCGATGAAGCGCAGAGCGTGCACGCCACCTCCCACGACGCCGACGTGATCGCCGCGAGGCTGGAGCGCCTCCCGATGCCCTCGGCGGGCGCAGGCGCCGAACGGGTGGTGGGGCCGGAGCACGGACTCGTGACCATCCACCCCCTCTCTGGTAGACAGCAGCCGCTTGACCTCACTGGGATGGACCTCGATGCGGAGGTCACGATCGCCCAGAGACTGCGCAGCGCCCTCGGGTCCGGGGCCAGCGCCCGAGCGACCTTCCTGACGGTCTGGAGGCACCTCCCGGGCCTCCTCGCCGCCGAGGATCTCCGCTGGCGCCGCATGCCCGCCGACACCCGACAACCGGATCATACCCTCTGGCACCACGCCGACATGGCCGCCGCATGGCAAGCCGCCGGGATGCAACCCGCGCTCCTGTCGCTCTCTCTGGGTCCTGTCCAGAGTTTCATTGAAGCTTCTCGAACGCTGAGGGACCTCTGGAGCGGGAGCCTGCTCCTCTCCACGCTGCTCTTTGAGTCCCTCGTCCCGGTCCTGGAGGACGTGGGCCCTCAGGCGCTGGTGTATCCGAGCCTCCGCGGCGTCCCCGTGGTGGACCGCTGGCTCCACGAGACCGGGAGGGTCCCGAAGGGCCTCTTCTCCCACGATGAACGCTCGCAGGAACGCCTGAGGATCCCGGCGCTGCCCAACCGCTTCCTCGCGCTGGTCCCGGACGAGCTGGCCACGGGCCTCGCGGACCGATGCAAGAGCGCCCTCTCGAACGCCTGGGAGCGTATCGCGGGAGCGGTCTACGATGGCCTGGCCGAACGGGGAGGGCGCTGGGGCACGCGCCACCCGGGTTGGGATCAGCGCTGGGATGACCAGGTACGCTCCTTCTGGGAGGTGAAGGCCACGGTCCTGCATCGCAAGGAACTCCAGCAGGATCGCGGGCTGTATGAAGCGCTGCTTGGCGTCGGCGCCGACGCCGATGCCGCGCGGGTGTGGGCGCTTGTCGATGCCTTCCCCCCCGCCTGGAGGCCCTCCTACTACCAGGCTCAAGGTGCTGGCACCTGGCCCATGGATCTGGCGGTGAGCGCCAGGCTCCATGCCTCGGCCCGGGAGGTGTCCCCGCCGCGCAGCGAGGCCCCGGAGGGACCGGTGCCGCCCAAGTGTACCCTCCTCGGGGACCTGGAGCAGGTGGGCCCCGCGATGCTGGACCATAGCCGATCGTTCTGGGAGTCCGCCGTGAGGGATGTATCCTTTGGCGGGTTCCGCCTCCGTCCCGGGGAGCGGCTGAGCGCCGTGGGGCTCCTCCGCCGCTTCTGGATACCCTTGTACCTGGCTAGGAAGTGGGGGTTCTCATCGGAGGAGACCCGCCTCGCGGACACGGCGACGGTCGCTGCCGTGCGATGGCTTGAGGCCGCGCCCGCGCTGAAGCCCGACCAGACCCGACGCAACCACGGCACGTGGAACGGGCAGTGGCTCCTGGACGACGAGGAGCTCTCCGCAGTGGACCCCGAGGACCCTCTGGACGACGACCGTTGCCCGGAGGCCATCGCCGCGGTGCTGCGCAGGAAGCGCGAGGTCCAGGGCCCTGCCCCGCGCTACCTCGCGGCGCTCCTGATGGACGGTGACCACCTCGGGCGATGGCTCCGGGGCGAACTGGGACCGTACGTCCGCGAGGCTCTTCACCCGCGAGCCCTGTCGTGGCTGGAGTCGCTCGCGCCCTCGGACCCGCGCGTGGGAGAGGCCCTGAACGCGCGGCGCCCGATGAGCCCTTCGCTGCACGCCGCGCTCTCCGACGCGCTCCTGCGCTTCGCCACGGAGGACGTCCCGGCGATCGTGGAGCGCCACCGCGGGGAGCTGGTGTACGCTGGCGGTGACGACGTCCTGGCGCTCCTCTCGTTGGACGATGTACTGCCTTGTGCGCGGGCCTTGCGTGAGGCTTATCGAGCCGAGGAGCGTATGGGAAGCAAGGCGACGGTGAGCGCTGGAGTGGCGGTGTTTCACGCGCGCAGCTCGCTCCGGGGCGCCCTGGAGGCCGCCCGCAGGGCCGAGCGTCGGGCCAAGGACGCCGGCCGCAACGCCCTCGCGCTTGCGGTGGCGCGGCGCTCGGGCGAGCACACCACGGTGGTGACCGCCTGGGGTGAGGAGAGCGCCCGATGCAAGCTCCTGGAGGCGGTCCAGACGGCCTTCCGCGAGGGCGCCACGGACCGCTGGGTCTACGCCCTGCGGCGGGAGGTCCCGTCCCTGGGGACGCTTCCCAGGGAGGCCTTCTGCGCAGAGCTCCGGCGCCACCTCGGTCGGGCCGAGCTCTCCGCGACGCTGCGTGAGAGACTCACGGCGCCGGTGTTGGCGCTCTGGAAGTCTCACCCTGGAAGCCAGGAGGAGTTCTGTGTCCTGCTACAGTCCATGAGCTTCCTGGCCCGAGGTCGGGAGGTATGACCATGAGCGCCGTGGCGGGACTCCTGTTGGATCCCCTGGATGTATTGTTCTTCCGCGGATCCCGGGCCCTGGGACCGCAGAGCCCCGCGGAGGGGTCCCCGCCCTTCCCCCAGACCCTGGCGGGGGCGCTCCGCACGGCGATGGTCAAGGCTGCCGGTGCGGACCTCTCCCGGCTGTCTCGCCTGCGCAGGGAGTCCCCCGGCGTCCCGGTGAAAGACCTCCTGGCCCGCTGCGGCGTCCCTGCGACGGTGCTCACCGCGAGGGTGCGTGGTCCATGGTTCTGCCGAAAGGCCGGGGATGGGATCGAGCTCCTCCTCCCCGCTCCGCGAGCGCTCCGAACGGACGGTGAGCGCCTCCTTCGGGTGGCCGTGGTGGACGAGACCAGCCGGGCCTGGGCCTTCCTTCACCGCTCGGTGCCTCTGCCGGAGGGGCTGCGTCGGCCCCTCTGGGCGGCCTCTCCCCGAGACCTCACACCCGTGACAGGATATGTCACTCTTGACGGTCTCCGGGAGTTTCTTCAGGGAGGCGTACCGAGGCGAGGGAGCCTGGTGGAGCCCGGGGCACTCTTTCGCTTTGATCGTCGGATCGGGATCGGGATGACCTCCGGGCGCAACACCGTGGAGGAGGGCCTCCTGTACGCCACGACGAAGCTCTGTCTTGCCCCCGGGGTGAAGCTCTATGTTGAGCTGGAGGGTGACCCTTCCTGCGCGTCGCTTCTGGACGGGGGCGTGGTGAAGCTCGGCGGCGAGGGCCACGGCGTGAGGGTGGAGCGGGTGGAGCGCCCTCGCGGCGGATTGGAGGGCTGGAGCGTCGCCTCCGCGGGTCCGCGGAGGATGCTGGTGACCGTGAGCCCATGGGCCTTTGGGCCTGGAGGGCTCCCCTCAACCCTGGGCACCTCGTTGCTTGCCGCGACGGTGGGGAAGGCGCAGGGACATTCGGGCTTTGATGTGGCGCTCGGGGGACCACGGAGGAACCGATGGTTCGCCCCGGCGGGGAGCGTATTCTGGATCGAGGGAGCGCTGCCCGAGGGTGTCTCCCTGGCTTCGACGGAGGAGGAACGTGCCGTGGGTGAAGGACTTTTCGTGACGGGGGCGTGGTCATGACCATCCGAACCGGGGGCCTGCTGGTCCTCCATGCAGAGACGCCGCTCCACCCTGGCGCGGGGACCGCGATGGGCGTCGTGGATCTCCCGATCCAGCGAGAGCGCCACACGGGCTTCCCGACGATCCCCGGGACGGCGCTCAAGGGTGTGTTGAGGGATTCGCACCGTCGGCGCCTCGGGGGCGACGCCCAGGCGGCTCAGAGGGACCCGCTCCTGGTGGGGCTCTTCGGCGGCGTGCCCGGGAGCGACACGCCGACCGCCGGGGCTCTGACCGTCACCGACGCGAGGCTCCTGGCCTTCCCGGTGCGGTCCCTCAAGGGAGTCTTTGTCTGGATCACCTGCCCCATGGCGCTCGAGCGCCTCGCCCGGGACGCGAGGCTCGTGGGTGTACCGATGCCCTCGGACGCCTTCACCCTGGACGAGGCGAGGGCAGGGGTCAGCGACCCGAAGTTCGCGGTGGTCGAGGTCGCGAAGACTCCCCGGGTCATCCTGGAGGAGCTGGACTTCACGGTGGACGCAAAGGCGCAGAAGGCCACGGAGGCGTGGGCGAGGGTGCTCGCGGAGGGGCTCCTGCCTGAGGACCCTGCGTTCTCATCGACCAGGGCTCGGTTTCTGCGCGCGCTGGTGGTGCTCTCCGACGATGATTTCCGGCATTTCATCCTCCACGCGACGGAGGTGGTGGCGAGGATCGGCCTGGACCCTGGCACCAAGACGGTGAAGGGGAAGGCCCTCTTCTATCAGGAACTCCTGCCTCCCGAGACGATCTTCTACAGCGTCGTGCTCGCCGAGGGAGAGCGGTCTCAGCCCGAGGACCGCCAGGCCGCGACCCCGAAGGAGGTCCTGGAGCGCTTCCGCCACCTGGCGCTCGATGGTGTCCTCCAGGTAGGGGCCGACGAGACCACGGGGCGCGGCTTCTGCGCGACGCGCTTCGTAACCTCGGGGAGTGCGAGATGAGCGGCCGGACCACGGACCAGGAGAGAGCGAGGCACGCCTGGGAGCGCATCGAGGTTCTCAAGGGTGAGAAGGAGAGGAACGCCGACAAGGCCGGCAAGTGTGGTCGCGAGGCACGCAAGCTCCCGGTGCGTATCCTGACCGCGGGGCTCGGTCCGGCCCTCCTCTACGTCACGAACAAGGACGAGACGGGGATCCTCGCCAAGGCGCTCGGAGAATGGATGAGCCGTCGTTTTCCTCCGGCGGGGGGGCAGCCGGTGGAGCTCCTGGAGCGGATCGTGAAGGGTGACGGGACCTTCCTGAAACTCGCCACGGGCGAGGCCCTGGCGTGGCTCCAGTGGTTCGTGCGCTTCGCCGAAGCCGAGAACCTGGTCGGCAAGGAGGACTGATCGTGGACACGCTCCCCTCGTTGGTCCGTGCCGCGATCGCGGCAGAGAAGGAAGGAAGCCACCCTGGTCTGCGGCTCGACAAGCATGCCATTCCTACGGACCAGCAGCAGCAATCCAACGAGTTGGACAGCGTCTGCGCGGTCTGGAAGCGCACGCGCGGAGACGCTTCCTATCGCGCGGAGTTCGAGGGACTTCGGGTGCGCCGGGGGGAGATGTTGAAGCAGCGAGGCGCGCGCGCCTTCGGGCTCGCGCTGCGAACACCCCTGACGATGCACCTGGCGCGCGCCTCCTCCCTCGAGAACGTGGGCATCGCGCTCCATCGTGTGTACGGCTTTCCCTACCTCCCTGCGACCGGGGTCAAGGGGGTGGCGCGCGCCTTCGCGATCTTGAGCGGGGCGGAGGCGGACGCGCTGGAGAGGGTCTTCGGCACCTCGGCGGAGGACGGCGAGGCCGGCGCCGTGGTCTTCCATGAAGGCTGGCCAGAGGAACTCCCGGAGCTCGTCACCGAGGTCGCGACGAACCATCACCGTAGCTACTACGATGGGAGGGGGGCTCCAGGAGACTGGGAGGACCCGGTCCCGTTGACCTTCCTGGCGGTGGAGGCCGGGGTGCGCTTCGGTTTCGGGGTTCATGCGAGGCATCCTGGGGTGCCGTCGTCGGACCTGGACCTCGCCGCCGGGTGGCTCCGCGGGGGTCTCTGTCACCTCGGGGCAGGGGCCAAGACGGGCACCGGCTACGGGTGGTTCGCGCCAGACGAGCTGACGCCGAGGTCTCCTCGGGAGACCCTGGAGTACCAACTGACCCTGGTGACGCCGGCCTTCCTGGCTGGCAGGGCCCAGCAGCAACGCGACTGCACGCTCCACGGCGCGACGGTGAAGGGGCTCCTGCGTTGGTGGTGGCGGACGATGCATGTCGGGTGGCTGTCCAGTTCCGAACTCCTGGAGCTGGAGGGCGTGCTCTTCGGGGACACGGTTGCGGGCTTGGGGCTGATCGAGGTCGGGATCGTCGCTTTGCCTGGAGGCACCAGACCCGAGAAGGCCCCTTACAAGAAAGAGGGGCAGGGCGGAAAACTCGAGCTGAACGACTCTTTTGTGACGAGGCATGACCTGAAGAGGGGGAAGACCGGACTGCTCCCCCTGGCCTATGCGGGCTACGGGATGGCCGATGGAAGGAACCATCGGTATGTGGCCGAGGCTGGCCATGCCTGGCGGTTGACGCTCCGGGTTCGATCCCATGGCACACGCCCGGGGCTCACCCTCGACGCTGTGAGAGCACAGGCCGAGGCGGCGCTGTGGCTGCTGTGCAACCACGGCGCGGTCGGCGCCAAGGGACGCAAGGGCTTCGGAAGTCTCCGGGTCCCCGCGGAGTTCTCGGGTCTCACCCTCGACAAGGTCCGTGGACGCGGCGCTTCGCTGCGCGAGACGCTGCACCTTGGGAGAGAGTTTTCACCCGGTGACGCAGGCGGGGCGCCCTCCCTCGGCGCCGTCGCCGGGAGCTTCGAACTCGACCTTCCGTGGACGAATCCATGGCAGGTGATGAACGTGGTGGGGGCAGCGCTTCAGGGCGTCGCGAGCGAGTGGAAACACCTTGGACGAAAGGTCGTCCTGGGTCTTCCTCGCAAGATCCATGGCCCGGGTGATAGACCGATGAGGCACCAGAATATCGCGGATTACGAACCTCCACAGAACCTCCGGGGTCTGCCCCCAGCGCAAGATCGCCACGCTTCGCCAGTGCACGTCTCCCTGGATGACTCTGGGGGCAGGATGAAGGTTCGCGCGCTCGCCTTCGTCGCCGACAAGCTCGATGCAACAAGGAGTGGCGACGTTCTCAGAGAGTACCTGGAACTCCTGCGAAGTGAGGTCGAGCGCGAGGCTCGAAGCGCTCCGAAAGGACCTCCCCAACCCATGAAACAGCCTTCCACGGGCCCACAGGGGAAGGTCACCCTCGTCCTCACGGAGTTCAAGAACAACTTCTGGCAGGCGACCCTACCGGAGTACCCGGGTTGGACCGGGGTCATCAACAACTCCAACGCGCTCTCGAAGCCGACCCGCGATCAGCGCATCGAGGGTTGGGTCCAGAACGTTGACGCCCCGAAGAAGATCGTCAAGGTACGATTCCAACCTTGAAGGTTGGAGTTCGACCTCAGGGATACTCTCTCCATCGCTTGAAGCGGAAGGTGCTACGCTTCTCGGTCTCGCCCCCGCGGGCCGTGACCTCGGCGTCGCGGTCGGTGGTCGCTGCGAAGCAGCGAAGCCCGCGGTCGCGCAGCGCCTGGACGAGGGCGAAGCTGAGGGTAGGCTCCCCCGCGACATGTGCGCCCACCGCGCCCTGCGCCTTCGCGCGGTCCGCGAGATCTTCGGCCTGCCTGCGCACCTTCTCGGTCTTGTCCTGAGGCTTCACCTCCGGCATGCCGCCCTCGAGCTCGACGGGCTCGCCACAACCAAGGTCCCTCGCGGCGCGGAGTTGCTCCTCGGACCAGGTCGAGATCGGGTGGTTCGAGAGGTTCACGAACACCGACAGCAACGACCTGGGAGCCGCTGGAGCGAAGTCCTGGATGAGCGCTCGATATGCCTTCGCCTTGTCTTCGAGGGTCGTCCGCAGCCGCCCTGAAGCCACGGGCTGTTCGTTGATCCCTCCGTGCTCAATGTCATTCCTTGGATCCACGATTCCCCGCGCCAGGTTTAGGTTCTCCCTCACGACCTCCCGTTGGCTCTCCGGAGGACGCTGACCCTCCTCGTTCCACGCGCGTTCGATTCCATCGCGGGCGACCTTGCACCCAGGACCGGGGTCAGGACCGCGGCGACCGGTGAGGAGTCCGTGGTGCGTCACCAGGCCCTCCCGCAGGACCGCCGCCAGCTCCGCGAAGCGCTGGAGTTGCTCGTACCGCTCCGCCAGCGCCGCCGAGGCCCGAAGCCCCGAGGGCCCCAGCACCTCCTCCGCGCACAGGGGTGCGACCCACCCGCGCAGTTCAGACACAGCGCCTCGGAGCTGTGGGAGGCCACGAAGGAGCCCGTTGGCGTCCTCGCTGTCGAGGAACTTCTTCATGGCCGGCGCAGATTTCGTGAACAGGTCCCGCCAGCGATTGAGGGCGAGGTCGTCCGCGAGCGCCCTGGCGAGTGCCCCAAAGCGCCCCGGGACTCCGAGCGTCGCCCTCTCGTCCGGGGTGGTCGCCCTCGCGACTTGACGTCGGGCGGTCTCCCTTCCGAGGTCCTCCAGGTCGTCCGCGCGACCGTAACGGGTCAGTGCGTCGATGGCTGCGTTCCAGCGTGAGAGCGTGACGAAATCCGTGAGGTCCCACACCGGCGCGACCTCCGTTTCACGGTCGCGCATCTCGAAGGCGCCATAGACCACCCTGATCGGGATGGGGCGCCCCGTGCGCGTCTGTTCGGCGAGTGAGAAGGCGACCGCAGCAGTGCCCAGGATCGGCTGCGATCGAAACCCGTGGGTGATATCCAGCACAATCTCCGTTGGCACCTCGGTCTCGCCCGCCGCGTCCAGGCGCTGCGGTGCGAGGGCGGACAGCGTCGTGTCGAAGATGCTTCGGCGCTGGGCCTCGTCGATCCCGTGAGGCACCAGATGAAACCAGCACTCCCGGCCGACGTACTTCTGGAACAGGCTGGCCGGGTGGCTCGGTCTCCAACCCTCGCCGGGACTCTCCCCGGCGCCCGCGATCCAGCGGCCGTAGACTTCCCGGGTGCCCAGGACGAGGAGCGCGCCCACGTCGCCGACGAGCTCACACAGCGCGGCCTCCAGGAGCGGTGTCTTCCGCGATGGCGCCCCACCTTCCCACTGGTACCTCGTCTCCGTATAGAACGGCTCAGGCGCCCGCTCCGGACCGAGACCCAGAAAGGAAACCAATCTCTTCATCATCGCCTCCAGCGCCCGTTGGTGCCAGGTGGAGGCTACCACCATACGAAGGCACCCCGATCAAAGAATCATCGAGATGCGCAGCCCTCCGAAGCCGAGCGCGGTATTCTTCCCGATGCCCGTCCGCGCGGCGACCTGGAAGAGCGGACCGATATCCCACAGGACGTCTCCGCGCACCGTCAGACTCCCCGTCCAACCGCGCAGGGGCACCCACTGCCCCTGCCTCGCGCTGAAGCGGGAGGCGCTCCAACGGGTGAGGCCCCCGCCGAGGATCTCTACGCGCGAGAGGTCCAGCAGGGGCGCCGGCTCCCTTTCTATCTCCGGCGCAAAGGCTCCCATCAAGGTCGCCGCGCGCCGGACCATCGCGCGTACCAGCACCGGCAGCCAGGGCGCTCCCGGGCAGGACCGCCGTCCGCGCTCCAGGTCGGGATCCACGACGCAAGGCGTCAGGGTTTCGATCTTCCAGGTGTCGGAGCTGTAGGATGCGTGGGGCCATGCCCGGGGCCCGCCCTGACCCGGCAGGCCCACCAGGGGCGTCGGCTGGAGCCTCGCCGCGGCCTCCCGGAGGCTCACCTCCAGGTATGGGAGCAGGGGTACGCCAAAGCCCACGGCCCAGAGCTCGGCGTTCACGACGGAGCCCGCAGCCAGTGACTGCACCGCGGGGACGCCCCGCAGCCAGAAGGGATGCACCCCGCGCGCGCCATGGGCCCCGGGGGTGCGCGCCCCTGGCGTCTCGAACAGCCCGGCATAGTCGCACGTCATGGTGTGTGGGCAGCCCCCACAGTCCGGCGCGCCGGTCAGGCATCGCAACGCGCGCAGGCGACTGCCCAGGACCCCGCGCAGGAGCGTGTTCAGGGGCTCCGCCCAGCGCGCCTCGGCGGTCGCGCGGAGGGTGACCGGGCACAACGCCAGGGGGACCTCCCGCAGCGGTCGCAGCCAGGCCTCCAGCGCGTCCCTCACCTCGCTACCTCACGAGAACTTCCCGGTGACGGCGAGGAAGGTGACCTTGTCGGTGGTCTCCCGGAGGCGCGAGGCCAGCGTGCGGATCATGTTCCAGAGGACCTCGTAGGCGAGGTCCTTGTCCAGGTAGAGCAGGTGCTCCAGGGCGTCCTTGCGCAGCTCCAGGAGCACGCAATTCTCGTGGGCGTGGGCGTCGGCGTTCCTGGGGGCGTCGTCGATCAGGGACAACTCCCCGAAGGACTCACCCGGGCCGAAGATCGCCAGGGCCTCTTCTCCCATGCCGGGCACCTCGCGGGAGATGCGCACCTTGCCCTCGACGATGACAAAGAGCCGGTCCCCGGGCTCTCCTGCGCGGAAGAGCACGGTGCCCCGCTTGAAGGTCTTCTCCACCGCGATGGACGACACGAGCTCCAGCGCCCGAGGGGTCAGGCCCGCGAAGACGTCCACCCTCGCCAGGGGGTGGGCGCCGTCCGGGGGCTGCGAGTCCTCGGCCACTCATGCCTCCAGGGCGGAGACGTAGCGCTCGGCGTCCAGGGCGGCCATGCAGCCCGTGCCCGCGGCGCTGACGGCCTGGCGGTACACGTGGTCGGCCACGTCCCCGCAGGCGAAGACCCCCGGGAGGTTGGTGCGGGTCGAGCCGCCCTGCACCTTCAGGTACCCCGTGTCGTGGGCGTCCAGCACGCCCCGGAAGAGCTCCGACGAGGGCACGTGCCCGATGGCCACGAAGACCGCGCTCGTCGGGTGCTCAAGGCGCTCGCCGGTGACCGTGTCCCGCAGCACCACGGAGCTCACCCTCCTCCTGGTGACGTCCCGCACCTCCTCCACGACCTTGTTCCACAGGAAGCGCATGCGCTCGTGCTTCCTGGCGCGGTCCTGCATGATCTTGCTGGCCCGAAGCGCGTCCCGGCGGTGCACCAGGGTCACCGTGCGGCAGAGCCCCGCGAGGTACAGGGCCTCCTCCAGGGCCGTGTCCCCGCCGCCCACCACCACCACGTCCTGGTCCTTGAAGAAGCTCCCGTCACACGTGGCGCAGGCGCTCACCCCGCGGTTCTGCAGCTCCTTCTCGCCCGGCACGTCCAGCCAGCGGGCCACGGCCCCCGTGGCCACCACCACCGACAGGGCCTCCAGGGGCTCCGCCTGGCTCTCGATCCAGACCCTCTTCACGGCCCCGGTGAGCTCTACCTTCGTACAGTCTTCCGTGTAGAACACCGTGCCGAAGCGCTCGGCCTGCGCGCGGAAGAGCTCCATGAGCTTCGGCCCCGTGATCCCCTCCGGGAAGCCCGGGTAGTTCTCCACCTCCGTGGTGATCATCAACTGCCCGCCGGGCTGGTGGCTGGCCGCCAGGCCCTCGATGACCACCGGCTTCATGTTCGCCCGCGCCGCGTAGATGGCCGCCGTCAGCCCCGCGGGCCCGCTGCCGATGATGATCACCTTGTGCATGGAGCTTATCCCTCGTGTGGGGGCGCCCGCGCCCCCGTCGCTGCTAGCGTAGCGCCTGGAGCGCCGCGACGAGCCGGTCCAGGTCCGCGCGGCCGTGGCGCTCGGTCACCGCCACCAGGAGCCCGTGGGAGAGCTCCGGGTACCACCGCCCAAGGTCCACCCCGGGCAGGAGCCCCGACGCCGCGCAGCGGGAAATGGCCTCCCGCGCGGGCACCGGCAGCTTCACCGCGAACTCGTTGAAGGTCGCCCCCTCGAAGAGCACCGGCAACCCCGCCGCCCCTAGAGCCTTCTTCAGGTACTCCGCGCGGGAGAGGCACAGCCTCCCCAGGGTCTGCCACCCGCTCCTGCCCCGCAGGGCCATGCAGATGGTCACCAGCAGCGCCATGAGCCCCTGGTTCGTGCAGATGTTGCTCGTGGCGCGCTCCCGGCGGATGTGCTGCTCGCGCGTAGAGAGCGTGAGCACGTAGCCCCGCCTCCCCGCGGCGTCCACGGTCTCCCCCACGAGCCTCCCGGGGAGCTGCTGGAGCACCTCGCGGCCTGCGCCGCACGCGATGATCCCACACCCCGGTCCCCCAAACTGCGGAGGGATCCCGAGGGGCTGGGCCTCCCCCGTGGCCACGTCCGCCCCGAGGGCCCCGGGGGGCTCCAGCACGCTCAGGGCGTTGGTCTCCCAGGTCGCGGTCACCAGGTGCGCGCCGCGCGCGTGGGCCAGGGCCGCGCAGCGGGCCACGTCCTCCACGCGCCCGAAGAAATTGGGGTAGCCCACCAGCACCGCGGCGGTGTCACTCCCGAGGGCGCCCTCCAACGCCGCGAGGTCCGTGACGCCCGCGCCGTCAAAGGGCACCTCTTCGTAGCGGGCGCCGGGGATGCCCGCGAGGTAGGTGCGCACCACCTCGCGGTACTCCGGGTGCAGCGCCCGGGAGGCCACCACGGCGCCGCGCCCGGTGAGCCTCCGGGCCATGAGCGCCCCCTCGGCCAGGGCGCTGGCGCCGTCGTACATGGACGCGTTGGCCACCGGGAGCCCGAGCACCTCGGACACGATGGTCTGGAACTCGAACACCGACTGGAGCGTCCCCTGGGCCACCTCGGGCTGGTACGGCGTGTACGCCGTCAGGAACTCGCCCCGCAGGAGGAGCTGGTCGGCCACCGGGGGCGTGTGGTGGTGGTAGCACCCGGCCCCCTGGAAGGAGAGCATGGTGGCGCCGTCGTTGCGCGCGGCCAGGGCCTCCAGGCGGCCCATGAGCGTGACCTCGTCCTCGCCCGGGGCGATGTCCAGGGCACGCCCCAGACGCCCCTCCGGGGGGATCGTGGCGAAGAGGGCGTCCACCGAGGGCACGCCGATGGCGCCGAGCATCGCGCGGAGTTCGTCGTCGGTCTGCGGGAGGTAGCGCATGGTACGCGGTGGGTTACAGCGTGCCGAGGAAGGCCTCGTAGGCCCCCGCGTCCAGGAGTGCCCCGAGGGCGTTGTCCGCGGCCTCGGGCCGCAGGGAGAGCATCCAGCCGTCGGCGTAGGGCCCCTCGTTCACGGCCTCCGGCCGGTCCAGGAGGGCGTTGTTCACGGCCACCACGGTGCCCGTCACGGGCGCGTACAAATCGCTCACGGCCTTGACGCTCTCCACCACGCCGAAGGCCTTGCCCGCGGTGAGGGCGTCGCCGGGCTTCACGCTGAAGCTCACCAGGGTCACGTCCCCGAGGGCCTCGACGGCGTGGCGGGTGATGCCCACCCTCACGGTCCCGTCCGCCTCGGAGCGGGCCCACTCGTGGTCTCTGGTATACCGAAGGTCGCTAGGGATGGCTGTCATGGCGGGCCGCCCTTCTACCGCAAGAGCCGAAGCCTTGTCGACTCAGTGCGCGCCCTCCGGCGCGGGGTTCGCCGGGGCCGCGGGCTCCTGGGCGGCGGCGCCTCCGTCCGTGGCGCTCTCCGGGTCGGTGTTCGAGGGTCGGAGCACCCCCGGGGCGACAAAGAGGTACACCGCCAGGGCCCCGGCCAGGCCGAGCCCCAGGCCCAGGAGAGGCAACCACTCGGGCGACCGGAGGGGGTCCTCCGGCGGGTCCTGGTGCTCATGGGAAGAGGGCGTTTCGTGGGAATCGTGGGCCATGGGCCTCGCACTACCGAAACCCCTGGCCGGGGTCAACACCGCGGACCCCTTGCGGTGGCCCGAAAGGTGCTTACACTGCCCAGGTAGCGGCGGCACCGGCGTCCTCCTCCCCCCAAAGGGACGCCAATGGTGTCGCCGCTACTTCTTTTCCGGGTCTCCCAGGGCGTAGAGCATGGCCAGGGCGCCCAGGATGGGGATGTTCTTGGCGACCGGGGCAAAGGGGTGCACCCAGAGCGCACGGAGCCCCGGGCTCAGGGTGATGTAGCCCGTGAAGAAGACAATGGTGGCCCCCTGGACGAGACACAGGAGCCTCGTCCAGCGTCGCCCCCAGAGGACCAGGGTCCCGAGGAGCAGCTCCCAGCCCAGGGAGGTCCAGACGAGCGCGGTGTTGAGGCTCCCGTGGATGCCCGCCTGGTCCAGGAGGGCCTTTCCCTCGTCCAGGGAGAACACCCCCGTGGAGAGGATGGTCCAGAACCACACGAAGGCCACCGAGTAGCGCAGCCAGCGCTGGGCCGTGGCCGGAGAGAGCGCCGGGAGGGGCACCTGGAGAGCGGTACCATGGCCCGGGACTTCGGGGCCACCCTCCCCTTTGCACAAGCAGACCCCAATGGCTATGACGGCTCCCGTCACCATGGCCCTGGAATGCGCTCACTGCGGGACCCTGAGCCCCGAGGGCACCACCCGGTGCCCCAAGTGCCTGCGATCGACCCATTTCGTCGAGGTCCCGACGGGCCCCACGCGCCCCCGGAGTCGCCGCGGGTGGGCGATGGGGGCCGTGGTGGTGCTCGCCGCGGGGGCCGTGGGGCTATACCTGAAGACCCACCCTCGCGCGCCAGAGGCGCCGCCCGTGGAGGGTCCGGCGCTCGCCTCAGCGGACGATCCGTTGCAGTCCGGCCCGGAGCTCCGGCCGCTGGCCGAGCGCCTGCGCGCTGAAAGCAACCCCTCGGCGAGGCTCCGGCAGGTGACCGACGCGCTCCGGGCGCGCCAGAGGGCCCGGCTGGCGGA
Source organism: Deltaproteobacteria bacterium (assembly GCA_016218725.1). Classification (GTDB taxonomy): domain Bacteria; phylum Myxococcota_A; class Polyangia; order Polyangiales; genus JACRDB01. Next base: position 76,783 of record JACRDB010000065.1, on the reverse strand, counting down.
GCCCGACGAGCCGACCCCGGCGCCCCGGAGCCCGACGGAGCTGTGGCGCGCCTTGCAAGAGCCCTCCGCGGCGGTGACCGAGCTGGACCTGTGCCGCCTGGCGGTGACGCTCCTTCGCGAGGCCGGGAGCGCCGAGGCCCAGGTGGTCGAGCGCCAGGCGCCCTCGCGCCGGGGCGAGCCGGTGGACCCCTCGGGGGCCCGCGGGAGCTTCCTGGTGGCCCTCGGGGACCACGCCACGGACGTGGCCCTGGCTACGCTGGTGGCGCGCTCCGAGGCGCCTGGCGAGGCCCTCACGGCGCGGGCCCTCTCCGCGGCGGTGCGCGTCCAGGCGGCGCTGGCGGCGAGCGCCCGGGGCGACCGCCAGGAGGCCGTGGCCCACGCGTCCTCCGCGGTGGAGGCGTGGCCCACCTCTCCCACGCCGTTGGCGGCGCGGGCGCGGGTGTGGCTCGAGGTGGGCGGCTCCGGGGGCCTCTCCCTGGCCGACGGGGACCTCCGGGCGGCCGTCGCCCTGCGCGACGACGCGAGCTACCACCTCGCCCGCGCGCGGCTGGCGCTGCGCGATGACCGCCTGGGAGAGGCCGCCCTGGAGGCCTCTCGGGCGCGGCGCCTGGCGCCCGGGTGGGGCTCCGCGGCCCTCGCGGTGCTGGCCCTGGGGCCCGTGCTCGCGCACCTGGACGCGGGCGTCTCCGACGGTTGCCAGGGCCTGCGCGACGCCAGGGCCCCCTGGACCGACGACGCCTACGCCCTCTGCGCCGAGGGGGTCCCCGAGGACGTGCGTCTCGCCTCCGCCAGGAGGCTCCTGGGGAGCGCCCGGGACCCTCTGGTGCTGGCCGCGGCCGCGGTCCACGGCGCCACCGGGCTCTCGGGGCGCGTCGGGGCGCGGGACAGGCCCGAGACCGCCGCGTGGCTCAGGGCCTTCGGGCGCCCGGACCTCGCCGCGGGGCTCCTCGGGCTCCTCGACGCGGGGGCGCTGTAGGCTCCCCCAACGCGCGGCGCACGCGCCCGAGGAGCCTCTCGGTCTCGGCGCGCATCCGTCGGTCCTCGGCGTCCGTGCGGTGGTCCCACCCGAGGAGGTGCAAGACCCCATGGGCCAGGAGGTGAAGCACCTCGTCCCGGGCCCTGACGCCGTGCTCCCTCGCCTGGCGCGTGGCGGTCTCCAGGGAGAGCACCACATCGCCGAGGTGTTCGCCGGAGAGCTCCGGCGAGGGCCCCTCGGCCAGGGCAAATGCCAGGACGTCCGTGGGGCGGTTCTTGTGGCGGTACACACGGTTGAGCCGGTGGATCTGCCGGTCGCCGCAAAGGAGCACCGAGAGCTCCGCCCGAGGGCGCCCGCTGGCCCGAAGACACGCCTCCGCCGCGCGCTCCACCTCTCGGTGGGTCACCACCCGCGAGCGCGTACCGTCCCTGCGCACCTCGACCTTCATGTAGGGAGTGTACCGTTCTGGCCGTTCCCGGGCCAACGAGGCCGTTGCGGGGGGCCTCGGGCGGTCGCATGCTACCCAGGATGAGCGGGCGCCAGTGGTGGGTGGCAGCGGTGCTCCTGGGGACCCTGGAGGCCCGGGCCCAGACGCCGTCCACGGCGCCGGGGACGCTCCACCGGGCGACGGTGACGGTGCTCGGGAGGGCCACCACGCGCACGAGGGGGGTGATTCTCTCCGGGGACGGGCGGGTGCTCACCACCATGGCGGCGGTGGAGGGCGCTCCCGAGGTGAGGGTGCGCTACCCCGACGGACGAACGGACCGAGCGAGGGTGGTGGCCACGGATCCCGCTTGGGGGGTGTGTCTCCTGGAGTGCAGCGCGGTGCGCTGGCCTGAGGGGGTCTCGCTGGCCGAAAGGGACGTGAGGGTGGGCACGGAGGTCCTGTGGCCCGGGGCCCTGGGCACAGCGGCCAGCGCGGTGCGCGGGGTGGCCCGGAGGAGGCGCTCGCTGCCCACGGCCACGGGGCTCCTGCGGGAGGCGTGGGAGCTCACGCCCTCGCCCGCGGGGGCGGTGTTTGGCGCGCCGGTGATGCATGCGCGGGACGGGACCGTGGTGTCGCTGCTGGTGCCTGCGCCGTCGGCGGTGCTGGCGGGGAGCGCTCCACCGGGGGTCGGGGTGCCGTTGGCGGTGCTTCGTGCCTTGCGCGAGAGGGCCGGGCAGAGCGGGCTGCCGTGGCTCGGGGTGGTGGCCCGGGAGCTGGTGGCGGGCCAGGAGAGCGTGGTGAGCGCCTCCAGCGGGCTCCGGGTGCTGGAGGTGCAGCCCGGGAGCCCCGCCCAGCGGGTGGGCCTGAGGGGCGGCGAGCACGCCGACGTGATCCTCCAGGTGGAGGGCCGGGAGGTGAACACCCTCACGGACCTGGGGGCCGTGCTGGAGGGGCGCCGCCCGGGGGAGCGGGTGCTCCTGCGCATCCTGCGCGCGGGGGCGGTGCATGACGTCCCGGTGGCGCTGGAGGCGGTGCCTTCCCGGCCTTGACAACGGGTGCCATCGGGCGGACGGTGCTGCGCCGACGGGGCGGTGGAACCTCTCGCCGCCCGGGTGACGTACTGGGTCCGGCGCGGGGTCGCGCCAGAAGGAGCACCGATGTTTGACCAGCTTCTCTCGATCTTCGGTCAGTCCAAGCAGGGCCAGCAGGCCTACTCGCAGCTCCAGGCCCAGGGTTACACCCCGCAGCAGGCCTCGGGGATCCTGACCACGGCCTTCCCCGCGGCGGCCCAGGCGATGCAGCAGCACCTCCAGGGCGGCGGCCAGGGCCTCGGGCTCCTGAACATCACCGACGGGCACTACGCCCAGAACTTCCTCTCGGCGGCGGTCACCGGCCTCCTCCGGGGCGAGGGGCTCAAGGGCGCCGCCATTGACGGCGTCCAGGGCGTCGTCGGGGGCCATGTCGCGGAGGTCATCGCCACCCGCTGCGGCCTGCCCCAGCGCATCGCGGGCGTCGTGGGCGCCATCATCACTCCCCTGATGATTGATTTCCTCTGGGAGAAGTACCAGGCCATGCAGGGCGGCGGCGCCGCACCGGGCGCACCAGGCGCACCGGGCGCACCGGGCGCGCCCTCGGGCTTCGGCAGCAATTTCTCCACCTTCGGGCGCTGAACCTCACCGGAGGGTTAGCGCCACCCTCGCGCGGGCCGTGGCCTCGCGGCCATCGGCGGTGCGCACCTGCAACCACACCTCGGACGGTGACCGTCCCTCGAAGGTCACGCGCAGCGTGGGGCCCTCCAACGAACCTTCGCGCACACGCACACCCTCCTCCAGGGTCCATCGAAAGGACAGCGCCTGTGGGGGCTCGGCGGAGTCTTCGCTCCCGCGGGCGTCGAGGGTGACCGTGGTGCGGTGGGCGTCGCCCTCGGGGAGGGTGGAGGGGGTCGCTCGGATGCGGGCCACGGGCCGCGGGGACAGGTCCGTGGCGCATGCGCCGAGGAGCGCCAGCGCCGCGCCCCAGCGCATGTTACGACTCCACGGCGCGGACGGTCTCGCGCAGGTCGTGGTGGTGCTGGTAGCCCATGCGCTCGCGGGCGCGGCGGTCGTCCACCATGCACACGTACTTGATGTGATCCAGCTCGGGCATCGGGAAGCTCGACAGCCGGAAGGTCCAGAGCCGTTGCAGGAGCGCGCGGGCGGCGAACTCGGGCACGGGCAGGGGCGGGCGCCCGAGGATGCGTAGGAGCCGGGCGAGGGCCACGGGCTCCGGGCCGGCCACGTTGAAGATCCCGCGCACGCCCGGGCGCAGGGCGCAGCGGATGGCGCGCACCACGTCGTCCTGGTGGACCACCTGCACCATCGGGTCGAAGCCGAGGAGCATGGGCACCACCGGGAGGCGGAGGTAGTTGCTCGGGGCGTTCTTCACGTCCCCGAGGATGTGCGTGGGCCGGAGGATCACCGTCTCGGTCTCCGGGTGGCGCCAGAAGAAGCTCTGGGCCAGCATGTCCACCTCGATGAGGTCCCGGATGTCGCTGAAATCCTGGCTCCCGAGGAGCGGTGACTCCTCCGTGAGGAACTGCGGGTTGTCCGGGCGGGGCCCGTACACGTTGGCGCTGGAGAGCACCACCAGCTTCGGCACCCCGTAGGCCGACAGGTACTCCAGGAGCTTGCCGAAGCCCACCACGTTCCACGAGTGGTGGTCCCCGGCGCTGCGCCGAGGGTCGTGCATGATGCCCAGGTGCACCACCGCGCGGATGTTCCCGAGGCGGAAGACGTCCCGGGTCTTCTTGCGCCGGAGGTCTATCTGGTGGAAGGCCACGTCCCTGGGGCGGTCTGGGAAATCCCTGCGGTCCACGCCCACCAGGGGGAACTCCCGGTGGAGCACCCGGCAGACGTGCTTGCCCAGGCGCCCGACGATGCCCGTCACCACCACCGCCCCCTCGTCCGCCGAGGGCGAGGGCCTGGGCGGCGGCAGGGACCGCCGGGGGACCGGCAGCGGCGGGACGCCCGGCCCCTGCGGTCCCTGCGGTCCCTGCGGCCCGGCCCCGAGGGGGTCGTTCTTTCGAGGCGCCCGCGGCGGTCGGGAGTCCGTCACCCCCGGGAGGATGGTGGGCCCGGGCCCACAGTGTCAATCACGGCGGGGCGCTCGCCCCGGGTGGTGTGTTGTGCTTGCGGTGCGCGGCCCTTTGGGGGTATGCACGCGGAGCGCTTTCCGCGAGAGGGTGGAACCCGGTGGCTGGGTATGCATGCAAGAGCTCGGCGCTCCTCCTGGCCCTTTGGCTCTGCCTCGGGGCCTGCGGCACCACGCCCGGGGACCCCACGGAGCCCCCGTCGGAGGTGAGGCTCACGCTCCTGCACACCTCGGACTGGCACTCCAGGCTCTTCCCGTACTCCCAGCAGGTGTCGCAGACAGACCAGACCCTCGGGCTGCGCCCGGAGAACGCCCCCTTCGGCGGCGCCGCGCGGATGAACTACCTCATCCAGCGGGAGCGCCGCCACGCCGACCGGATCCTGCACCTCGACTCCGGGGACTGCTTCCAGGGCGCGCCGATCTTCAATTTCTTCAATGGTGAAGCGGAGGTGCGGGCCCTGGACCACACCGGCGTGGACGCGGTGATCATCGGCAACCACGAGTTCGACCGCGGGGCCCTGAACCTCGCCCGGCAGTTCCGCCAGTGGGCCACGTATGACATCCTGGCGGCCAACTACCAGTGGGATGACCCGTCCAACCCGGGCTCCGCGGAGCTGGGGAGGCTGTCCAAGCCCTACGCGGTGTACAACCTCCGGGGGGTCACCGTGGGGGTCATCGGCCTGGGGAACCTGTCGTCCATCACCTCGGTGTTCGATCAGCCCAACCGCCCGGGGATCACGCCGCTGAACATGGTGGAGACCACGCAGTTCTACATCGACCAGCTCCGGTCGCAGGGCGTGGACATCACGGTGGCCGTGTCCCACGTGGGCCTGGAGGATGACATCCGGATGATCCAGTCCACCACGGGGCTGGACGTGGTGCTGGGCGGGCACCTGCACATCGTGCTCAACCCCACGCAGGAGGTGGTGGACTGCCAGGCCGTCAACGCGCGCGGGGAGCACTTCATCCCGATCCTGGAGGCGGCGCGCACCAGCACCGGCGGGGCCCCCGCCGCGGCGCAGTGCGGCCCGGAGGACTGCTGCGACCCGGTGGGCGTCTGCCGCCCCGCGGGGCAGCGCGCGCACTGGCAGGTGGCCCGGGGCTTCCGCGAGCGCCGCTGCGAGCCTCGGAGGGTGGTGCTCCAGCACTCCGGGGCGTTCATGAAGTACCTCGGGCGGCTGGACCTGGTGCTCTCCCGGGACCCGCAACGGATCAGCCCGGCCAGGGCGGCGCTGCATGACCGCCGTGACCGCTACGAGGTGGTGTCGCACAGGTATACGCTCTTCCCGGTGGACCGCACGGTCCCCGAGGAGCCGACCATGAAGCGGCTCCTGGAGCCCTACGCCCGCGCCCTGGACACGCTGGCCAACCTGGACACGCTGGTGGGCTACGCCCCCAACGACGTCCTCCGCACGGCCGCCGGCGGGGGGGACTCGCCCCTCGGGAACCTGGTGTCCACGTCCATGTGGCTGCGCCTCGGGATCCAGACGGACTTCTCCCTCACGAACACCCTCGGGATCCGGGACAACATCCCCGCGGGGCCCGTGTCCATTGATCAGGTGTTCAACGTGTTCCCGTTCGACAACTCCATCACCACCATGAACCTCTCGGGCCGCGAGGTGCTGGAGATGTTCGACTTCGTGGCGCGGCGCTCGGCGGGCCGCGGGTGCAACTCGCAGGCGCAGATCGCCGGGGCGAGGGTGGTGCTGGCCTGCGGCTCCTGCGCGCGGGCGGACACGCAGGGGATGGCCTCCCAGGGCTGCGCGGAGACGGTGAACATCGGCGTGCGGGGCGACCCCGCCGCGCAGAACATCCGGTGCATGAGCGACAACGACTGCAACAACGGCAACGTCGCCGCGGTGCCCGTCGAGCGCCGGAGCCTCTGCGAGCCCAGCACCCGGCGGTGCATGGTGCCGCTGGACCTGAACGCCTCCTACGCGGCGGCGGTGAACAACTACATCGCGGGCGGCGGCAGCGGCTTCTTCGTGCTGCAGCGCAACACCACGCAGGTGGACACCCGGGTGGAGCAGCGGGACGCGGTGATCGACCGCGTGCGCCAGGCGAGGCCCTGCGGGTATGACACGGCCAACACCATCCAGCGCAACCGCGCCCGGGGCGTGACGGACATGGTGGCCCTCTCGCTCCCGCAGCAGCCCGACGACGGCCTGCGGGACTGCCGGGTGGACATGGACTGCGCGGGGCCCATCCCCTCGGTGTGCGCCTGCCCGGACCGCACGGACTACCGGGACAACGCGGGCATGTGCGGCCCGGGGGCCGGGCGGTGCGTCCTGCGCCAGTGCCAGGAGGACGTGGCCGCGCTGGTGCTCCAGAGCTGCCCGCAGCTCCCTGGCCAGGCCCGGGAGCGCTGCAACCTCGGGGCCCAGGCCCGCGCGGCGCTCTCCTGCCGGATCCTCTCGTGCCTGGATGACGCCACCGGCGCGGCCGTGGACGGCAGGCTCCAGATGGTGTCCCGGTGAGGCGCGCGCCCTTCCTCGCGCTCTGCACGCTTCTTTCGTGCGGGGGCAACATCCCGGACCAGACCCTGCGGGACCGCGCCGGCGGCGTGGCGGCGGTGCGCATCACCACCACCGCGGGCGATCGCGGCACCCCCGCCAGCCCTTTGCCCTTCTCCACCAACGGCGTGACGTACACCCTCCGGGTGGAGGCCCTGGACGGGAGGGGCGCGGTGGTCACGGGCTTCGAGGGCTTCGTGGGGCTGTCGGTGACCCCGGGGCTCCTCCAGCGGGTGGAGGTCACGGACCCGAGGGGGGCCGTCGGCAACTACGTGAGGCTCACCCGAGGGGTGGCCGAGGGCGTGAGGGTCACCATCGCCCGGGGCTACGGCGAGGTGCGCCTCTGGGCCGAGGACGAGGGCTACGCCCCGGAGGACCCGCGGGGGGCCGTGAGGCCCCAGTGCTCCGACGGCGTGGACAACGACCAGGACGGCCGCGTGGACTACCCCGCGGACCACGGCTGCGCCGCGTCCAACGACGGGAGCGAGCGCGGGGGCTCCTACGCGGTGGGCACCTCGGAGCCGTACTTCTTCGGCTCGCCGCTGTTGTCCGACGTGCAGGGGCGCTCGGCGGTGTCGCCGTTGACGGGCGAGCGGATCACCATCCCGGGCCGGTCGTCGCCGTCGGAGCCCACGGCGATGGACCCGACGCACCGGCTGGTGGTCACCAAGATCAACAACTCGGGCTTCTTCGTGACGGACGTGGACGACCGGTCGTGCACGGACTCCGGGCGCGCGGTGCCTTGCTACAACAGCATCTTCGCGTTCAACTTCCGGGCCCCGGAGGGCCTGAGGCCCTGCGACCTGCTCTCGGTGTTCCAGGGGAGCGTGAGCGAGTTCGTGGGCTACACGGAGCTCAACCAGCCGGGCTACCAGGTGGGGCTCCTGTGGCGCCCCATGGACCCCCAGGCGGGCGCGTGCCTGATCCCCGACGCCACGGTCATCACCCCGGAGATCCGCGCGGACGAGGCCCGGATGGAGTGGTACGAGGCGGGCCTGGTGCGGGTGGAGAACGTGCTCCTGCCCACGATGATCGGCCCGGGGCTCGCCCCCATGGGGAGGCCCGCGCGGGACGCCACCAACTGCGACCTGAACGGCGACGGCCGGGTGAATTTTCAAGACCTCGCGGAGGCCGGCTGCTCCAACGCCTGCGCGGCGGAGCCTACCTGCTCGGAGTGGAGCGCCTGGCGGCGCTTCGGGCAGGTGATGGTCACGCTCCCGGGGATGGCGTCGCCGCCCGCGAGGGTGCTCTTCACGCCGAAGGACGTGCAGCCGTCGTTTGACCCGCAGCGCCCGAGGGGGCCCGCGGCCACGCTGACGGGCACGCTCCGGCAGGTGGGCCCCAACTGGATCATCGAGCCCCGCTGCGAGGCGGACATGGTGCTCCAGGGCGACGGCCAGACGGTGCGCCCCCCGCGGGACACCTGCCTCCACGAGCGCTCCGAGCGCGAGGAATAGCCACCCACTCTCCCACCGATGGACCCGTGATGAGACCCAGACCGCAAGCCCGAGCATGCCTGTTGGTGAGCGCCCTCCTGGCGGGCTCTGTTGCGTGGGCCCAGCCCTCGCAACCGGGCGGCGCGACGGGCGCCCAGAGCCCCGGGACCCCTGCGGGTCCGCAGCCCGCCGGGGCCACGGCCACGGGCTCCTCGGGCGGCGAGCGCCCCACCACGCCCCACGATTTCATTGACACCCGCATCACCTGGACCTTCGGCGACGACGACGTGCTGACGGCCACGGGCCAGCGGGTGCCCGTGTCCCCGCTGCCGCGCATCGGGGACCGGCCGCAGTATCAGCTCTTCTTCGACGCGCTGAACTCTCGCTTCGCGGGCCGCGAGAACCTCACGCACCTTGCGATGTACGCGCGCGCCCCGGGCTTCATCCCGAGGGTGTCCACGGAGGCCGCGCTGGTCCTGCGCTTTGACATCGGCCAGCTCTCCACCGGCAGCGGGAACCTGAACCAGGCCCTCTACGACGCGGGCACGTACCTCCGGGTGGGGTACAACGTGAACCCCACGCGCCCGCAGGACCAGCTCGCGGCGACCTTCTTCCCGTTTGACACCGACCGGTTCCGGCTCGGGTACCTCTGGGACCTCTCCTGGGGCGGCAACGACGTGTTCCCTCGCCGGGTGGGCCCGGCCCCGGGGCTCAAGCTCTCGCTGGACGTGGGGAGCCTGTCCCTCTGGGCGGGCTTCAAGAGCGCGGGCATCGTGGTGCCCCTGGAGGTGATCACCTCCTCCCGGGACATCGAGGTGGTGCGCGTGGACGAGACGCAGTACGCGGGCCTCGCGGGCCTGGGGCTGCGGGCCGGGGAGCTCCTGCGCTTTGACCTCTCGGGCGGGTGGTTCGGCCAGGGGCGCTTTGACTTCCCGGGCGTGCGCGGCCAGCAGGTGTACCTCTTCGGGGCCAGCGCGCGCGTGGTGCTCGCCCAGGGGATCACCAGCGCTCAGTCGCTGGACATGCAGCTCTACCGCAACGACCCGACCACGCCCTTCGTGGCCTTCCGGCCGGACACCTACACCCCCGGCAGGGTGCTCTGGGCGCTCTCCCTGGAGTCCACCTTCCTCGGGCAGAACCTCGCGGACATCGACGTCCCGGGCCGCACCCAGGTGCAGACGGGCCTGGCCGGGGCGCTCCAGGGCAGGGTAAAGGCCGGGTACTTCTCCGCGAGCCTGACGGCCCTCTACCGGGACGTGCCGTTCCTCCTCCGGAACGTGCCGAGCTTCGTGCCCTTCCGCACGATCCCGCCGGACGCCACGGTGGACCCGGAGCTGTTCTTCGCGGCCCAGGCGGACTATGCGTTCACCCGCGCCCACGTGGTGCCGAGCCTGATCGTGGGGCTCCAGCTCCCGGCCACCTTCGGGACCACGGTGCAGGAGGGGAGCTTGCAGTCCCAGCGCACCCTGGTGATCCGCCGGGCGGGGAACTTCTCCATCCTCCCGCCGGGCGAGCGGGCGGTGCCCATCGTCTCCGCCAGAGCCAGCGTGCGCTGGGACCTGTCGACCATCATCTCCGGGATCGTGTGGCTCCAGTATGTGAGGGACCAGAACGCCACGCTCCTCCAGGTGGACGCCTCGGGCACCCGCCAGGTTCGCATCTTCCAGGCGCCGGACCAGCTCGGCTTCGGGGTCACGGCCCAGGCCCGGTTCTAAACCCATCGGCCTCCGCCGCCGTTGGGGCTCCTGAGGTCCCCGATGGCTCGCCGCGCGCTCTGGTGTTGGGTTCTATGGCTCGTAGCCTGCGCGCCCACGGAGCATGCGGGCCCCTACGAGCCGTGTGTCCCGGGCCAGGCATGTTCCCAGCCCACCCGCTGCATGACCGTCCCACGGGACATGGTCCCGCGGCACCTCTGCTCCGACGGGTGCCAGACCGACGCCGACTGCCCCATGGCCACCGCCGGTGGGGTAGCGAGGGTCTGTGTACGCCCTCCGGGGCAGAGCTCCGGGGGGGTGTGCCTGCTCTTCTGTGCGGAGCCCTGGGACTGCACCCCGGGGACCGTCTGCCGCCCGCTGGTGGGGGTGTCCGGGGAGTCCCTGACGGCCTGTGTGCCGTAACCGCTCGGATACACTACAGTAACCACCGGTTCGCACCCGGGGAAGGCGGAATCGGTCCTGGGAGGGCCCTCCGGGGCTGGAAACATGGCCTCTGGGGGAGATTTTCGACGCGAGGTGGCGTAGGCTCCGCCGCGGGTTGGAATAAAAGCCGCATTGGACCTCGTCGAAGGCCAAAGGAGGGCGGAGCGCCCCCACTGAAGGCCAGAGACCACCCGAAGGGCCAGAGGCGGCCTGTCATTCCGGGGAACGACCTCCGAGGAGCACACACATGAAGCGACTGACGAACATTCTTGGGCTGGTGGGGCTGCTGAGCGCGCTGGGCGCCGGCTGCGTGGTGGAGGTGGGCGCCTCCCGAGGGGCCTACCAGGGCTGCGACTCTGGGGACCTCTGCGCGGCGGGGCTGTCCTGCAGCCCGATCACCGCGGTGGGCGGGGTGGCCCGGAACATGTGCACGGCCACCTGCACCGTCGGGGGCGTGTGCCCCGCGGGCGGGACGTGCATCGTGAACGGCGCCACGGGCTTCGGGCAGTGCTTCCTGGGCTGCGCCTCGGGGGCGTCCATCTGCCCGTCGAGCACGGTGTGCGGTCAGACCAACACCTCGCCGCCGCTGGCCATCTGCGTGGCGGGCACCACGGGCAGCGCGTGCGGCGGCGCGGGCCAGGCCTGCTGCTCGGGCAACGCGTGTAGCTCCGGGCTCACCTGCCAGGGCGGCGCCTGCGCCATGACCATGGTGGCGCAGCCTTACCAGTCGTGCTCGCCGCCGGGGGCCCCCTGCGCGGGCGGCACCACCTGCGTGCAGGCCCTGGCGCGCGGCGCGGGGATGGCCGTGGGCAACACCTGCACCATCACCTGCACCAGCGGCCAGGCGGCCATGTGCCCGGGTTATGTCCCTGGCGCCGCGCGGCAGAGCGTGGAGTGCGTGAACCTCACGGGCAACCCCACGATGTTCCAGTGCGTGCGGCTGTGCGACTCCGGCGCGGACTGCACGCCCTACGGGACCCAGTGCCTCCAGGTCACCGCGGGCGGCGGCGCCCAGATCCGGATCTGCGCCCCGTAGCGTCTCCGGGTCGTGTAGCATCCACGCCAGCCCATGGCTGGCGCGCGAACCTTGTCCCTCGGCCTCGCCGTCCTCTTGTGCTGCGTCGGCGAGGCGCCCCTCCGGCTGGTGTACGAGCGCTGCGACCCGGGGGACCGCTGCACCTTCGGGATGAGCTGCCTCCAGGCGCCGCGCAGCGCCGAGGGGACGGGGCCGGCGCACCTGTGTACGCGCACCTGCAACACCACGGAGGAGTGCCCGAGCCTGGACGGCCAGTGCGTGCGCGCGCCGGGGGAGCCCCAGGGGCTGTGCTACCGGGGCTGCGCCCTGGGGTGCCGCAGCGGCACCTGGTGCGACCGGGCGAGCGTGCAGGGCGTGGGGCGCTGCGTGCCCATCGGGGCAAGCGGCCCTCCCGCGCTGGCGTACCAGCGCTGCGAGCCGGTGGGGGCGGCGTGCCGGGACGGCACCAGCTGCATCGCGGCGGTGCTCCTCGGGGGAAGCGCGGCGACGTGCACGGAGGTCGGCTGCACGGACGCGAGGCAGTGCCCGGGGTACCTCCCGCGGCTGGTGGCGTGCCTGAACCTCTCGGGCCTGGCGGCGCAGAGCCAGTGCGTGAGGCTCTGCGACACGGACGCGGACTGCGCCCCGTGGAACACGCGCTGCGAGCCCTACCGCATCGGCGAGCGCACGGGGTACTGCCTCCCGCGCAAGGGCCGCGACGGCTGAACCGCGGGGCCGGGCTCAGCCCTCGGAGAGGCGGGCGAGCTCCTCGTCGGAGACCTCGAGGTTGGCCCAGACGCTCTGCACGTCGTCGTGGTCGTCGAGGGTCTCGACCAGGCGCAGGAGCACCTCGGCGTCGCGGCCGGCGACGCTGACGGAGTTCTTGGCCACGCGCACGAGCTGGGCGTTCTTGACCGCCACCCTGGCCTTCTCCAGCGCGGCGCGGACCACGTCCACCTCCGCCGCGGGGGTGGTGACCAGCCACTCGTCGCCGTCCTCGGCGATGTCCTCGGCGCCGGCGCCGAGGGCCACGTCGAAGAGCTGCTCCTCGGTGGCGGCCTTGCGGTCCAGGCGCACGTGGCCCTTGCGCTCGAAGCCCCAGGCCGCGGCGCCCGCGGCGCCCATGGAGCCGCCGCCCTTCTCGAAGATCTTGCGCAGCTCCGCGGCGGTGCGGTTGCGGTTGTCCGTGAGCACGTCCACCAGGATGAGCGTGCCCGCGGGGCCGGTGCCCTCGTACATGACCTCCTCGTAGGAGACGGCGCCGTCCTCGCCGGTGCCGCGCTTGACGGCCCGGTTGATGTTGTCCGTGGGCATGTTCTCCGCGCGGGCGGCGTCCATGGCCTTGCGCAGGCGGGGGTTGCCGCTCGGGTCCCCGCCGCCCATTCGCGCGGCCACGGCGATCTCCTTGATGAGCTTGGTCCAGACCTTGCCCTTCTTGGCGTCCGAAGCAGCCTTCTTGTGCTTGATGGTCGACCAGCGTGAGTGCCCGCTCATGGTTCCTGGTGCCTCCGAAAAGGGGAAGCGATGGTAGTCTCGCGGGGGCGCCGCGACAAGCCCCCAAAGGGGCCCGGGGGGTTGACAGCGGACAGGGAGCGTGGCACCCTACCCATCCCGTCGCGAGGATGGCGGAATTGGCAGACGCACTAGCTTGAGGTGCTAGCGGGTAACACCGTGGGGGTTCAAGTCCCCCTCCTCGCACTGTAAGCCCCCGAAACCAAACAGGTTTCGGGGGCTTCGTCGTTTTGTGACAGCTCGTGTGCCGGGCCACGCCGCAGAGCCTCGTCGTCGCGCCCGCGACGCCCAGGCCGAGCCACTACCTCGACCCGCTCGCGGCCCTCGCGCGCCGCGTCCATGGAGAGCTGTTCGTAGCGTTCGTGGCACATCCCCGCCGCTGGAACCCCGGCGCCCCCGCCCCGGTGCTTCACCGCTGGGCGGCCGACGGGTGGCACCCCGTCGGAGGATGACGCGACCGCTGCCTCAACCGCCCGCCGGTCTCCGCGAGGCCGTGGTGGAACGGACGCGCTCCGTGAACACGCGGTGCACCGCGGGCCACGCAGCGAGCACGGCCGTGGGGGAGTGTGCTTGGTCGTCGACGTACGAAGCCAGTCAGCGCTCACCAAAATGGACCCGACCGCGCTCGCGAAAGTGGGTCCGCCCCCTGGTTCGAGACTGTGAGGACTCCTCCGACGGGGGCTGAGGCCCTCCCTCTGGAAGATCATGGCCGCTCCCGGAGGACCCCGAACCTCCTGGGCCCGACTCCGAGGAGCGTCCTCGATACAACCCGGGTCACAATCACGCCGCCGCGGTGCTGGATCGCCACACCGCAATCCCCAGGTGGTTCGGCAAGAACGCCATGAGGGGGTCACCCCAACGGCGCCCCCCCCAAGGCCTGTGATACATCTCTCGCGTGGCTATTCGTCGTGACAACAGGCTCGGTGCGCAGGGATGCCGCGTCGGCGCGGTGCTCTGCTCGGCTGCTTGACCGGGGGGCGTGCCGATGGAGTCTCTGCGGTTCGTGCCCAGCCGCGTCGAAGGACTGGCGGGCGTCACCGAAGTGACGGCGCGACCCGACCGACTGGAGCTCGTCTCCGAGGGGCGCCTGGTGACGGTGCTCCTGGCCTCCATCGCCGACTGGCCCTGGCCCCGGAGGCTGCGTCGGCTGCTGGCCCGCGCGGGGCTACGTCCGCGGTGGCTGCCGGTGGGCGATCGAGACTGGTTTCACGAGCCGCAAGACCGCTTCATTCGCTTCTTCACCACGCCGCCGCTCACCGTGTACATGCCCGACGAGCGTGGCGTCGCGTACGAGCACACCTGCTTCCGTCGGCTGCAGGACGTGATCGCGCGAGGTGGGTTCACGACGAACGACCTCGGGTAGGTTCGCAGCGTGCGCGATGACGGGCCGCCTCCACACGGCTGGTCCCTGCGAGCCCGTGGACCACTACACGCTCCCACCCGAGCAGGACCGCGTCGTAGGACGAGGCCGCGCGAGCAACTGCGTGACGCGGGTCTGGACGCTCACTGCGAGGTCTGGTGTAATCGACGCATGGAGATCGCGCTCCGCCCTCGTGAGCCCTCGGACGACGAGTTGCACTTCGCGTGGCAGGCCGACCCGGCGCAGGTGGCGACGACCGTACCCGCCCGCTCACGGGCGGAGTTCGGTGCGTGGATCGCGCGGATCACAGCCGACCCGTCGGTGACGCTACGGACGATCACCGCCGACGGTGCTGTGGTCGGCACCATCAACACCTTCGTCCAGGGCGACGAGCGCTTCATCGGCTACCGCGTCGCGAACAAGCACTGGGGCAAGGGAATCGCCACCGAGGCGGTGCGGCTGATGGTGCAGGTGGATGCCTCGCGGCCGATCTTCGCGACGGTGCTCGTCAGCAACATCGCGTCGGTGAAGGCACTGGCGCGCAACGGCTTCATTCCCGTGCGTGAACAGAGGTCCAACGACGGCCCGGAGGTGGTACTTCGGCTCGGGTGACGACTCCCCCTCCTGGCCTGGCGGCCGAGGCAGCGGGCTTGCCAACATCCTGGTCAAGGGACGGCCAAAGGGACCCCAGCCTTAGGGCGGGTTCTGTCAGAAGCGGGGCGGCCGCGAAGAAACCCGTGAGGAGCGTCCGCGCGCCGAAACCAACCGTCCGTGGGTCCCCGGGAACCCGAACGATTCAGCGCCCATGGCGACGATTCGTGCCCGGGGGCGTGCATGCAAGTCCCCCTCCTCGCACTGCCGTAAAATCTCGGAATCGTTGAGGATTCTGCCCTCCCGCGCGCCTCAGCCCCACCGCGCGATCACCACCGCCACGAGCGCGGCCGCCGACAGCGCGAGGGAGCCGCCCCAGCGCCACCGCGCAGCCCACGCGACGGCCGCTCGAAGATCGTCGTAGGTCCCGACGCGCAGCTCCGTGACACGCCGAGGGTCGCCCTCCCGGTAGGGTGCCTCCGTCGGCTCGTCCAGAAGCACCAGGACCGACGTGCCCGCTGGCGGCATTGGACCCTGGCACACCGCGGCGCCTGCGCGATCCAGACGGAGGGTCCCATCCTCCGACACCCTCGCGGGCACCCAGGGGAGCGCGAGGCTGCTCCAGCGCGGGCGCCCCTCGCGGACGGCGTGGAGCCACGCAGCCAGGACGAGGAACGCCGCGCCGACCCAGAGCCGCGAGGCCCAGCCCTGCCTCGCAGCCTGGGCGACGAGGTCCACCCTGCCGCCCGCGAGCAGGGACAGCGCCGTCGGTCGGTACCGCCGCAGCGCGATGACGGTCTCCTCGTCGGGGCGCTCCTCGCTGGGGGTGGCGTCGCGGGCGTCTTCGCGCCTCCGGTGGTAGGTCCTGCAGCGGTACTCGTGGAGCGTGCCGGTCTCGTCCTGACGGTGCTCGAAGCGCACCTCGGTGCCATACGGCACCAGCGCGCCGTTCGTGGGGTCCAGCCGCGTCCCCCCCTCGCCCGCGCACGAGATGACCTGCCCGGGGCTCACGCTCCGCCACGAGATGCCGTAGCTCGACACCTCGTGGGCGTAGCTCCGTGACGCGAGTTCGAACACCAGCGGCCCGCCCTCGCAGCGCGTTCGCCCGGAGCCCGAGCCGTGAGGGCCGTCCACCACACGCTCGACCTCGACGCACCCGTGACTCTCGTGCACACCGCGCCATGGTGTGTCGCCGAGGGCCCGGTCCACCTCGTCGCGGGGCGCAACAGCTACGACCGTGGGTGTCCCGATGAGCCCCAGGAGCCCCAGCGGGACCACCACCAGGGCGCCGCCCGCGGCGCGCTTGAGCCACGCTCCCTCTGGCAAGGCCTTCCGCTCGAATGGGTCCAAAGCCTTCCCTCCGTAGTCCTCCGATCATACGACGCGCCTGCTCCCCGCGGGTCCGGCGGGGGGAAAGGGACCGGGGCGCAAAGACTATGGCGCCATAGTCTTTGGACGCCCGAGGGCCCTCCTGCCTACCTCCGCCTACATCATGCCACGGCGAATCCTCGGAGCGCTGGTCACCGAGGGCGCGCCGAGCCCCAGAACGTCACGTCGGATGCAACGGCCTCGGCGCCGAGGCTGGGCATGGATTCATCCGTTGCGCTCCAGGCCCGTACTCGGAGGGGGAAGGACAACGTCGAGCCACGCGTCGACGATCTCATACAGGGCGGCCATCTCAGCATTCGAGCGACCGTTCGCGAGGAGCCATGCCTCGAAGGTGCGTGCGAGACACCCCTTCCATCCCTCGCCCTCCAGCGCTTCGATGAGTGACATGGCTCTGCCAACTGCTCCCCTCGGGATCATCGCGCGGGAGAGGGCGTCGCGCAAGCGGCCGCCGAGGAGGCGGCGCCCTCGTCGAGGCTCCGGAGGAAGCACACCACGGCGCGCACCTCGACGTCGGTGAATACGCGAAACACCCGGCGGTCCTCGTCGCGGCGCGTGATGTTGTAGCGCCCGAGGTCCGCGGGCGAGGCGTCGCCGCGCGCTGCGAAGTAGTCCCCGTGGCGGGACATGCGCTGGAAGCTCCCTCCACCGACGCCCACGCCGTTATGGCACTCCTGGCAGCCCGCGCGGAGGAACACCCGCAGCCCGGCGAGCCCGTCGGGCGCCAGGGCGCCCTCTCGACGCATCTTGCCGCCTTGACCCGACAAGCATCTCGCTCCTGCGCTCTGATCCACAGACCGACGCGTCGACTCCGTGAACAGCGGCCCACACGGGTCGCGCACCGCTTGCTGCCAGGCGGGCTCGTCTGCTACGCTCGGCTGCATGTGCGTGGTTGGCCATCAGAGCGAACAGGAGCTCAGGGCCTACTTCCAAGTGTTCGGGACCCAATGGCCAGGTTGGTCGTGGCTGCGCGAGCGCCTGCGGAAGGCGGACCTGGAGCCCACTGCGCTGCGGGAGCTTCGCACCGGCGCCGCCCGGAGCTCCTGGGTGGTGCTGGCAAAGCCCGCGGCGGCGCTCCAGCGGCACTTCGAACTCGCGCCCGAGGTGCTCGTGCTCTGCACGCCATGGCAGGAGGTCCAGGCGAACGACATCGCGCGTGTGGAGCGGATCCTCAGGGAGGAGGTCCGCATCGACCCGGGCTTCGTGCTCGTCATCGCGCGGGACCCCGAGGCGAGAGACCGCCTCGGTCCGGCCGTCCCCGAGAACCGCGCGTACCTCTTCGTCTCGGACGAGACCTTCAGGACGACCGCCGACCTCCAGAGCTGGCTGCGCGAGCTGCTGCGCGAGGCCCTCGGCCGCCGCAGGCTCTTCGACCTCCGACTGCCCGCCGCAGGGCCACAGTTCTTCGGCCGGGAGAAGGAGTTCGAGGCGCTCGAGCGCGACGTACTCCAGGGACACTGCGTCGGGGTCTTCGGGCTGCGCAAGGTCGGCAAGACATCGCTCCTGCGGCGCGTCACCGAAAAGTTTCGCGAAGCCGACGCGGGCGCGCGGCGCGTCTTGCCCGTCGAGGTCGATCTCCTGGAGACCCCTTACCCCCGGCGCAACCTCGCGGGCGTCGCCGAGCTGATCGGCCGTCAGCTCGATCGCGAGGTAAGACGCGCCGGGCTCCGCGCGTCGCCTGACGCGGACCCGCTGCTGCGTCTCCAGGAGACAGTCGCGCAGATGACCGACGCGCGGCTCCTGCTCATCCTCGACGAGTACGAGGTGCTGCTCAACGGACGGATCCCCCGACAGGATGGCCTCGACCTGCTGACCTGGCTGCGAGGCGTCGCTCAAGGGCACCCGACCCGTTTCGGCTTCGTGCTCGCCGGCCGCAACCAGCGGCTGCTCGCGCCTGCGCGGATCGACGGCACCGACAACCCCATGTATCGCTTCCTCCGCGACATGGCCCTGGCGGGCCTCGCGCCAGAGGAGTGCCGCGGCATGGTCCGCAAGATCGGCTGCCGCATGGCGTTGCGCTTCGAGCCTGACGCACTGGAGCTCGTCGTGCAGGAGACTGGTGGCCATCCCGCGCTTGCACGCACGCTCGGCGACCTCGTCGACCAGCACGTCCCGACGACGGAGCGAACCCCGGCCAGCATCGACGGTATCGTCGTGCGACGTGTGCTGTCGCGGTTCGCTCGCGAGGTCGACGAGGACATGCGCGAACTCGTGAACGCGGCGAACGACATCGACCCGCGCGGGGGCGGCTACCTCGTGCACCTCGCCTACGACGTCCCCTGGATCGGCGGCGCGTCCGAGGCACGCCTCGACGACGCGCTCGCGCGCTACGGCATCCTGCACGCGGACACCCACAGGTTTCGCATCGGCCGTCTGGCGACGTGGCTCCGCGAGAACCACGCGCGCCCGGCGGAGGCCGCGCATGCTTGAGGGCGTCGAGAATCCCTACCGCCGTGACCGCGTCGCCGATGCCCTCTTCGTCGGGCGCGAGGCGCTGCTCGCGGAGCTCGCGGGCGCGGTCCGTGCCGGGCGAAACGCGATCCGCGCCGTCATGGGCGGGCGCGGCATGGGCAAGAGCTCGCTCGCACGCCAGCTCCAGAAGAGCCTCGGCACCGACGCGCTGACGATCATCGCCTCGGGCAGCGTGCAGCGGACGGCCGCAGAGATCGGTCGCGCGCTCGGGGTGTCACTCGACACCGGTGACCCCGTCGAGACGTTGGTCGGCGGCGTTGCGGCGCGACCCACGCGCCGTGTCGCTCTCGTGCTCGACGAGGTCGAGCGGCTGCTGCGAGACGGCGATGGGCTCGCGCTGCTCGACAACCTGCGCGAGGCGTACGAGCACTCGCAGGGCAGACTCGCGGTCCTCGTCCTCGGCGGGACGGAGATTCGCGATCTCCTCGTCGACCAGGCGTCCCCCTTCCTGCGCATCGCGGGGGGCGTCCACACGCTCACAGGGCTAACGCGCGATGAGACCGCGACGCTACTCCGAGCGCCGCTCTGCCTCGACGTGTCCGACGAGGTCGTGGACGCCGTGTGGGCCGAGACCGCCGGACACCCGTGGCTCCTGCAGGCCTTCATGGAGTTCGCAGTGGAGCGTGCACTGTCGCGCACCGAGGTCGTGGCGCAGCTCCCAGCCGCGATGCGGGCGGCGGAGTCGCAGGTACTGCACCCGGTCGCGTTCCCGATCTGGTGGGACAACCTTCGCGTTCGCGGGCAGGACGCCTACCGCCGACTCGCTCGCGAGCCCGCGCCGGTACCGAGCGCCGCGTGGGTCGCACGCTTCGGCGATGACCCGCGGCCCTGGCTCGACGTGCTCGCTTCAACCGGAGTCGCGGCTCTCGACGAAGGGACCGTGATCGCGCGTGGCGCACTCTTCCGCCGATGGGTCGCGGACAACCACCCCGAGGCGCCGACCGTCGTTGCGCCCGATGATGCCCTAGGGGCGTGGCTGACGGTGGTGGGCGTCGATGCGTTTGAGCGCCTCGTCGTGCGGGCGATCGCAGCCTGGGCGCGCGCGATGGTGGAGTTCCCCGCGGCGGCGGTGAGGTCCGGGCCGGACGTGAAGAGCGACAACAGCGCCCTGCAGCCAGAGGCGTTTTTCCAGATGCACGCGATCGTCGCGCTCCTCCAGCACGAGCGCGAGCTGACCGCCGAGCCCGAGGCGCTCTCGATGAAGGTCGCGGGACGCACGGACATCAAGGTCCGGTCCCGGCACGACACGACGCGCCGTGCCTGCGTTGAGTTCAAGATCTTCGGGCGCAAGGACGAGGAGGTCGTGAAGCAGGTCGTCGGGTACGCCGCGCCGGGCGACTCCTTCGCAGCCATCGTCTCGGTGGATCGTTGCAGGCGACTGCTCCGGCCGGAGTACGACTCGCGGTGCTTCAGGGACGCCGTGCCCGACCGCCATCAAGATGCGCCAGCGCCCCTGCTGTACCCGGCGTACTGCACCAACCACTTGCGCGCAGGGGCCAACCCGCTGCGTGTCTGGCACTTCCTGGTGCAGCTCAGGGACGCTTGAGTTCGGGGGCCATCGTGGGGATGAGAACCGGTCTGCCCGCGTGTGGGAACGTGCTGCCTCTGCACCTCGCGAACGGGTTCGATCGCATCGAGCGTGACCTGTGCGCCGACCAGAGCACCAGTGGCGACCAACGCCTCGAGAGCGGGACTGGGCGACGAGCGCCGCCCGCGGTTTTGTCCCAGCGCTTGTCCCCGGGGGGTCCGAGAGCCCCCCAGAGCCCCCCAGTCGACCTCGACGCACCCGTGACTCTCGTACACACCACGCCATGGTGTGTCGCCGAGGGTCCGGTCCACCTCGTCGCGGGGCGCAACAGCTACGACCGAGAAGGTCCCGATGAGCCCCAGAGCGTCACGTCGGATGCAACGGCCTCGGCGCCGAGGCTGGGCATGGATTCATCCGTTGCGCTTCAGGCCCGTACCCGGAGGGGAAAGGACAACGTCGAGCGTCGCCTCGAAGGTGCGAGCGAGACACCCCTTCCATCCCTCGCCCTCCAACCCTTCGATGAGTGACATGGCCCTGCCGACTGCTCCCCTCGGGATCATCGCGCGGGAGAGGGCGTCGCGCAAGCGGCCGCCGAGGGGGCGACGCCCTCGTCGAGGCTCCGGAGGAAGCACACCACGGCGCGCACCTCGGCGTCGGTGAACTCCCGGCCGACCTGGTGCCGGGCCATGAGCCGCACGGCGTCGTCGAGGGTGGCGGGGTGGCCGTCGTGGAAGTACGGCGCCGTGCGGGCCACGTTGCGCAGCGTCGGTACGCGAAACACCCGGCGGTCCTCGTCGCGGCGCGTGACGTTGTAGCGCCCGAGGTCCGCGGGCGAGGCGTCGCCGCGCGCTGCGAAGTAGTCCCCGTGGCGGGACATGCGCTGGAAGCTCCCTCCACCGACGCCCACGCCGTTGTGGCACTCCTGGCAGCCCGCGCGGAGGAACACCCGCAGCCCGGCGAGCTCGTCGGGCGCCAGGGCGCCCTCGTCGCCAAGGAGGTACTGGTCGAGGCGCGATGGCGTGACCAGGGTGCGCTCGAAGGTGGCGATGGCGTCGCGCGCGTTGGCCGCGGTAACCCCGTCGGGGTAGGCCTCCGCGAAGGCAGCGCGGTACGACTCCGAGCGCCGCAGCGCGGCCACCACGCGGGGCCAGGTGCTGGCCATCTCCACGGGGTTGGTGACGGGGCCCGAGACCTGCTCCTCGAGGGAGGCGGCGCGGCCGTCCCAGAACCACGCGACGTGGGTGCCGACGTTGAGCACCGTCGGGGTGTTCACCGCCCCGAGGGCGCCGCGAACGCCAGGGGAGCGCCGTCGGCCGTCGGCCCCTCCGCGGTCGAGGGGGTGGCAGCTCGCGCAGGACACCGTGCCGTCGGCCGAGAGCGCCGGCTCGTGGAAGAGCCGACGCCCGAGGAGCACCTTGGCCGCGGAGAGGCCAGCAGGCGCAGACGCCGCGCGGAACGCTCGGCGGGCGAGGCGCCCGTAGTCGAACTCCTCGGGCGGCGCTGGCACCGGCGCGGGCGCCGCCGGGCGGGCGCTGAGGCGGGGCGCCCCGTCGGTGGCGGGGGCGCTCGGACGGCGGCAGCCGCCGAGGGCGAGGGCCCCGAGCAGGACGCCCCACCGCGCCGTGGACAGCCATTGTCGGATGCGCGGCACTACCGGAACACCCGGGGCTCCACCCCGCGGAACGCGCCCGCCTCGACGGCGGCGTCGACCGCCGCGGCGAGCACCACGTGGCGGACCTCGGCGCCGAACCACACCAGCTTGATCTGCCCGCGGTCGTACACGAAGGACCCGCCCTGGACGCCCGCGTCGAGCCAGCGCAGGAGCGCGTCGCGCAGGGGCTTGTGGAGCAGCTCTCGCGCGCCGGCCTCGTCGTCGGCCTTCACCACGCAGGCGCGGTCGAAGGGCTCGTCGCCCACGGCCACGTCCTGGAAGCCCAGCAGGTCGCCGAGCGCGCCGAGCGCCCCCTCGCGGTACACCCTCGCGTAGCGCTCCTGCGGCACCAGGTCCTGCGCCGTGACCCGGGTGTAGGTGGTCGAGCTCTTGCCCGTGCTCACCACGAAGGTGTCAACGGTGACCGGCACGTCGCGCAGACGCCCTTCCAGGCGAGCGGGCTTCTGCGCGTACCATGGGCCCGAGCGCGGGACGAACGCGAGGCCCCTCCCCTGCCCGAAGAGCTCCCAGCTCCGGGCCCGCTCGGCCTCCTTGCGCAGGGCATACTGCACGACCCAGACCAGCAGCCCGCCCACAGCGGCCAGCACCAACGGAGCGAACACCACGCTGCCATCCATGACCCGGCGACACTACCCCAAAGGGCCGGAGTCCGAGAAGTCGCCGTCCACGGGCCTCCCGGGGCGGCGTGCTCCTGATGGACGGGCTGCACGCGGTTCGTCTTGACCGCCCGAGCGCCTGCGCCGGATCGTGAGGTCTATCTATGGTCCCCGCGGGGCATGCTACCCTCGGCGCGGTCCATGGACACGAACACCGGCGAGCTCCGGGTCATCCGCGCTGCGAACGGGCACGTCCTCGTGGTGATCCCCGCGACGAAGGGCTCCGTGGGCCTCGACCTCGCCCGGTTCCGCGCGGTGCTCGACGCAAACGTCGCCACCGCCGTGCGCTGGGCCACGGTCGACGACGACGTCGCGGCGGCGCAGGAGCCCGACCCCGATGACGACCAGCCCCTCCGCGGCCGGTCGACGATCGGGGCGCTGCGGAGGGCCGGCGATCCCGCGCGCCACGCGACCGCGCTGCGTGCGCTGCGGCCCCGGCGGGAGGTGGAGCTCCCCGCGTTCGCGATCGATCGCACCCGGGTCACCTGCGCGCAGTACGCGGCCTTCGTCGCGGCCACCGGCTGCCCTTCGCCGTGGCGCGGCGGCCGCATGCCAGAGGCCCACGCCGAGCACCCGATGACCGGCGTCAGCTACCACGGCGCGTCGCGGTACGCCGCGTGGGTGGGCCTCGCGCTGCCCTCGGAGGTCGAGTGGGAGCTCGCGGGTGGCGGCGGAGACGGTCGGCGCTATCCGTGGGGCGACGCGGTGCTGCCCGTGCTCCACGAGCTCCGCGGCGGGTCGGCGAACCACCGGGCCGCGGACGCGTACCCCGAGCTCGCGAGCCCCTACGGCGTGCTCGGGATGCTGGGGTCTAGCTGGGAGTGGTGCGAGGACCTCTACTGCGAGAGGCCAGACCAGCTCGACAGCGCCTGGCGCGACGTGCTGCTCGGCGTGGGCCCGGCGTGGAGGGCGCTGCGCGGTGGCACGCGCGACGACCTGCCGTACGCGCTCTACTCCCGCCTCGGCGCTGACCCCGCGAGGGGGTGGTCGAGCCTCGGATTCCGCTGCGTGCTGCGCGACCTGAGCGCTGCGCGCGTCGAGGCGCTCCCGCGTCCGGTCCGTGCGTCCGCGGCGCCGACCGCCCTCCCCCAGGCCGATCCCAGCGTGCCGCCGCTCCCCGCGCGTCCGGAGCCCCCGCGCGCCGCGCCCGCCGTCGCCGCGACCCCGCCTCCGCTGCGCCTCGACCTCGGTCCGGAGCTCCTCCGCTCGTGGAAGGATGGCCTGCGTGACCTGCGCCTCGCGCGCTCCCCGATCCTCGCGGTCACGCGCGCGCACGGCGCCCCGGACGAGCCGCCGTGCGTCGAGCGGCCCTTCGGTCTCCAGACCTGGCTCGTCGGCTCGGGGATCGCTCCGGCGGAGCACCCGCGCGCGCTCCGCGGGGGCTTCGCGGCCGAGGAGCTCCAGCGCGCCCGCTGCGGCGCCTGCGCGAGCGCCGAGGTGCTCGTCGTGGCGTTCCATGCCGGGTCCTCGATGGGCGGCGACTTCTACTACGACCTCGAGGTGCGCTGTCCAGGCTGCGGCGCGTACACCTCCGTCGCCTACGCCGACAACGATTGAGCGGCCTGAGGACCGCCCCGCCGTCGATGAGGGACTTGACACCGTAGGAGCCCCGACCCTCTCCTCTCCCGGTGTGTCATGGGTAGCCGCCGCGCTCCAGCTCGTAGGGGGTCCCTCCTCACGCTCGTCGTCGCAGGGCTCGCGTCCTGTGAGCGCCCCGCGGACCTGACCCTTCGCTCGGACCGGACGCGCTGCCCGCAGGACGCTCCCACCAGGGCCTCGGTGGGGCCTCGGGCCTTCGCGCTCGCGGTGACGTCGCGAGGGACCTACGTGATCGCCGTGGCCGGCGGCGTCGACGAGCTGGACCCGTGCTCCCTGCGTCGTCGCGGGGGTTGCCGGGACTCGCTGGAGGCGCGCTCCCTCCGCGTCCGAGGGGACGATCGAGTCGTGGACTACCTGCATGCCGATGGCAGCCTCGGGGCCTGTGACCTCCTGGCCTCGAGGGCGGCGCCTCCGGACCCCTCGGCGCTGCCCTCCCTGACCGCCGACCAGCGCGTCCGCAGCGCCCAGGCCCGGGCCTGGGTCGAGGCCGGCCAGGCCTGGCTCGAACCCCAGGGGATGGCCCCGCGGAGACTGCCCGTGCCCTCGGAGGCCCTGAGCGTGGCGCTCGATCCTCGGGGTCGCTGGGTCGCCGTGGCCGATCGCGCGGGAGGCGTCGCGTTCTTCACCGCGCCGGGAGGTCTCCTCGCCGGGAGGGAGGTGCCCCACACCCGCAACGCCTACGCCCTCGCCTGGGACCCGCGCAGAGAGCGGCTGCTCTCCATCGCGGGCCCGGGCACCCTCGCGGTGCTCAGGCCACCCGAAGGACTGCGATCGTCGGCGTGGTGACCCGCGCGTTGCGGTATGCTGGTCGCGCGTTGGAGGCCCCTCCCACACCTCCCCACGGAACCTCCCATGTGCCCCTCCAGCAAGCGTTTCCGTGCCTGGCTCCTCGGGTCCCTCCTGGCCGCATGCAGCCCCCCGCCCGCCTCCCTGCCTGACCCATCCCCAGACTCCGCCGCCCCGGACGATCACGACGACGCCTCCGCGATACCAGAGCGCATGGACGCATCGACGGAGCAGCCTCCTCCACCGGATCTCCCCACGGCGGAGACCAACGCACCCGAGTCGCCCGGCGGCGACGCCGTGGATGCCATCGATACGGTCGTTGCCATCGATGCGTTGGATGGTCCCGGCGCCGAGATCCCTCCTCCAGAGGTCCCGCCCCTGGAGGATACGACCGCACCAGGGGACACCTCCACGCTGCCCGAGACCTCCGTCGTCACGGACACCTCACCGCCCGCGGACGTGCCCTGTACGCGCCGTGAGTGCGGGCTGTCCTGCGCCGACCCTGTCGTGTGCGGGTCCTGCGGCAATGGTGTCTGCGACGCGGACGAGAGCGCCGCGACCTGCCCGGCGGACTGCTGCGACAGCGCCCGCTGCGACCCCGCCTCCGGCGCGCTCCACCCCGCCGGGGACGGCGCCTGCGCGGGCGCCCCCGACGGCACCCGCTGCGACGACGGCGACCTCGCCAACGGCCTCGAGACCTGCCGCGCCGGGCGCTGCCGACGAGAGCCCGCGGCCTGTCGTTGCCTGGCGCCAGGGGGCGCCTTCCCGGACCCGCCGCCTCCACCCGAGGAGCCCGTGCCGGCGCCGGAGCCAACGGCTCCGCCGTGGTCTGGCACGCCACCGACGGAGCCGTCCTTCGCCGCGTCCTGGGCCCTCGCGCGGATCGACCTGTCCCGCGCCTGGGAGCGCACCCGCGGGCGCCCGGAGGTGCGCGTGGCCATCGTGGACACCGGCTGCGACGTCTCCGCCACGGACCTGGTCGGGCAGGTACTGGCCCAGCGGGACCTCCTCGACGGCGATGACACCGCGCAGGACACCACCGGTCACGGCACCGCGATGGCCTCCATCGTCGCGGGACGCGTGGACGGAGTCGGCGTGGTGGGCGTCGCCCCCGGGGTGCGCCTCCTCTGCGCCCGCGTCGCGGACAGCCTCGGGCGCGGCACCGAGGCCAACCTCGCCGCGGGGATCCGTTGGGCCGTCAGCCAGGGGGCCCAGGTGATCCTTGTGGGCCTCGGGGTGGCCCGCTCCTCCGCCGAGGTCGAGGCCGCGGTGGCGGCCGCGCAGGCCATGGACGCGCTCGTGGTGGCGCCCTCCGGGTCCAACGGCGCGGACCACGACCGCTTCCCCGCGGGGTTGCCCGGCGTCGTGAGCGTCGCGGCGTCCAGCACCACGGACCTCCCCAGCGCCGACTCGGACCTGTCGCCAGACACCCTCCTCCTGGCCCCGGGAGAGATGGTCCTGACGGCCTCCGTGGGCGGGCAGGTGCTGCCCCAGCAAGGATCGTCTCCGGCCGCGGCCCTGGTGGCCGGCGTCGCGGCCCTGGTGCGCAGCGCCGATGGCGCCCTGCGAGCGCCACAGGTGCGGGCGCTCCTCCGCGCCACCGCGGAGCCGGTCCCCTTCGCGGACTTCGAGCGGGTGTTCTCCGCCCGGAGGGTCAACGCCGCCCGCGCCGTGGCGGCCGCCCGCGCCGGACGCATCGACGCCGCCGCGGGAGCGTCGGGCCCGCGCACCAACGCCCTGCCGGGGGAGGTCGTCCGCCTGCGCGCAAGGGTGGAGAACCGCGGCGTGACGGACCTCTCTTCGGTGACGGTCACCGCGTCCGCGAGCCGCGGTCGCCTCGCGTCCGGTGGGGCTCCTCCAACGACCAGCGCGAGCGCCACGGTGAGCGGCCTCCCTCCAGGAGCGGAGCGCGAGGTCGAGTTCGACCTGCACCCCGAGCCCGGTCAGACCACGGCCATGGTCACCTTCCGGGTCTCGGCGCCCGGTGACTCCGAGGCGACCAACGACACGGCGACCACGGCGGTGACCTTCTCCGCCGGGATCGTCCACGCCCTTCGCCTCGGCCGCGTGACGCTGGTCCCTCCCCGCGCCGCAGCGACGAGCTGGGTCGCCAGCGTCACCGTCGAGAACGCCGGGAACGTCCCGGAAGGCCCCACCGAGCTGCGCGTGGGCCTCGTCACCGAGGCCGCACCTACAATGTACGCAGTCCCCGCGCTCGCGCCTGGCGCCCGGACCACGGTGACCGCCAATGTCACCCCCGCGGCCCGGGTCCAACGGCAGATGGTGGCCGCGTGGCTGCGTCCCGCGCCAGGCCAGCAGGACCTCTCGTCGAGCGTGGCGGCGTTCCGGGTGCTCCTCCCGCCCGCCACGGAGCCCGCCGAGACGGCCTACTTCCAGCTCCCGGGGGACAACCTCATCGCGGACACACCCTGGAGGACCACCCGCGACCGGATCCCCCTCATGCTGTTCTTCGCCCGCCTGAGCTGGGTGCGTGAGGAGCTGGATTCGTCCATGATTCCGAGGCGGGTGCCGTACTCCGTCCATGTGGACGGGGTCCGGGTGCGCAACCCGAACGGACCGCTGACCGGCTTCGGCCCCGTGGTGTACCAGGACCGTGTGAGCGCCGTGGCGCCCATCACGCCGGGCGCTCCGACGCTGCTGTCGACCCTTGTCGTGCGCGACGAGGACGGCCGCGAGGTGCCCTCCCGCAAGGTCCTGGTCACGGGCACGCCGCCGGACGGCGCGCACCGGATCATCTGGTTCCCGGTGGAGGGGCTCCCCAATCGTACGGCGAACGCTCTGCCGGATCGGGCCGCCCTCGGCGCCTTCCTGGAGGTGGACTTCCGCTCCTGGCGCCGCGCCGTGTCGCTCGCCTTCCCGCAGCGCACCCGCAAGATGCTCGGCGTCGCCATTGGTGAGGCGCTGCCGACCCTTTCGAGCCCCGGCCGCGCAGATCGGTACTTCGACGCTCACTTCCACTCCATCGCCGAGTGGTACACCGGCTCGGACCTCACGGGCCCCGCCAAGGCCTACGGGGGGCCCCTGGAGATGCTTCTGGCCTCCGCGTGGTCCCTGGGCTTCGTGGGCGGGAGCTTCCCGCCGACGTGGTCGGCGGTGCCGGGGCAGATCATCACCACGGACCACAACACCTACTTCGGTGACGTGGAGGCGCCGTTGGCCGGCCCCTCGCGACCCTCTCGCTGGGCGGGCGCAACGGGGGACACGGGCGGCGCGGAGATGAACCTCTACCGCGCGCTGGTCGGTCGCTCCGCCGGCGAGGAGGTGAGCCTGGCCGGAGAAGGGTCCGTGCTCGGGGCCATGGGCCTCGGGCGCCACACGCTGCTCTATGACGCCGATCGCCACGTCGAGGGCTCCTGGGGCAGCCTGGCGTCCGGTGGCTGCACCCCGACCGCCCGCAACCTCCTCCAGGGGCTGGCCGGCCGCCGCGCGACCGGGTGCTTCGGGCAGGACCTCGCGGGCACCGGGGGCTTCACCTTCGCGGCGCACCCCTTCCTCAATCACTTCGTCTGGGGCGAGGACCTCCTGCGCGAGTCACTGTCCCTGCCGGCTCCAGCCTGGTCGGGCACCGGGCACAACACCCACCTGTACGTGCGGGCGACCAGCCCCATGGACCCGGACGGGCAGTTCGTCTTCCGGGGCTACCAGTTCTGGAACGGCCGCTCGGCGCAGACCGTGACGTCGAGCTCCGGCGCCTGGCGCCAGCGGGACGTAAACCCCTGGGCTCACTGGCTGCCGACCTGCACCGGCGAGGGCGGGTACCGCACGGACGTTGACACCGGCATGGACAATTTCCTGCGGCATGTGAGGGACGGGCTCTACCTCACCTTCTCGGACGACCCCGCGGACCCGATGGCGCGGCGCAGGCGCATCGTTCGGAAGGTGTTCATGGTCGCCGGGAGCGACGCCCACGGGGACTTTGACTACACCCTCGACCTGTGCGCCTCGGTGGCCTCTTCGCTGTGTCAGTCGCTCGGCGCGAACACCGTCTCGGACAGCGCCTGGGGTCGGCCGCGGACGTACACCTTCGGTGGCACCCTGGAGGCCCTGCGCCAGGGGCGCTCGGTGGTCACCGACGGGCCCGTGCTCGAGGCCGAGATCGACGCCGAGGGCCGCGGCGACTGGGACCGGACCACGGGGTATGTCGCCTGGCACGACAACGCCTCGGACCTCGTCTCCTGGGTGCAGGACCCGTCCGGGCCCGCGCGCTTCGACCCCGATGGCTGGGTCGGTGGCGGCGGGCGCTACGACGGCGAGGGCAGCGCCCTGGTCCCGGTGCCCTGGTACCCGCTCTCCCTCACGGACCCGAT
This sequence comes from Deltaproteobacteria bacterium, assembly GCA_016218725.1. Lineage (GTDB taxonomy): Bacteria > Myxococcota_A > Polyangia > Polyangiales > JACRDB01. The sequence goes on along the minus strand of JACRDB010000065.1, from coordinate 47,259 downwards.
CGACCAACGCGTGCTGGTGCGCACGCGCTGCCAGAACATTCGTGACTTCGGCGGGACCACGCCGGTCCTGCAGGAGCTCCTCCTGACGGGCGAGGGAGGCACCCTCGGGCCCACCACCCGGATCGCCCTGACCCCCATGGCGTGCGACGGCGCCTGGCACGTCCAGGCGGTCAACCTCCCTCGCCCGCTCTTCGGTCCCCACGCCGCCGTGGCCCACGTGCGCTTCGGCACGACCTGTCCGGGCACCTACGAGGCCTACACCAACCCGATCTGGCTTACGGCGGTGGTCGCCAACATCCAGGTCCGGGCGCTCTCCGATGCCGCGGGCAACCTCACGCTGAACCCCATGGGCGCGGGCAGCGAGGGAGGGCCCTACGGGGGGCTCTATTTCGTCCAGTCACTTCGAGACGATCCGATCCAGGTGCGGGTGATGCAACTCGCCGCGGACGGCACCCTGCGAGGTCTTAGCGGCGGCGTGGACGGTCGTGGGGGCCTGACCGGCAGGGTGGCCTCCTCGGTGTTCGCGAACCGCTTCGGGGGTCGGCTGTCCAACACGCAGATCCACATCGAGGGCCCGTCGGCCATGGACACCAACCGCGTGAGCGGCACCCGGCGCACGGACGTGTCCGCGAGCCGGGAGCGCTTCGTCATGATCGTGGAGCGGGCCGGAGCGCCCGACGGCGACCGGCGCCTGCGCGACGCCTTCGACAACCCGCTCGGGGTGCTGATGGTGCGCTTCGGACCGAACGCCCTCCTGGGACCCTGAGGGGCGCGACGGCGGGGCGGTTCACCACGGGGTCGCGTCGCCGAGGAAGTAGTACGTGGAGGAGAACGACGCGACGATGGGGAGCGGCACGAGGGTCACCGAGGGCATCCCGCCGATGGAGGCCGAGATGCCGTAGCACTGCGCGGTCGCGTCCGGGTGGCGAGGGTCGTCGGAGACGGGCGACGGGGAGGGCGAGAAGAACAACGACAACTGGCCAGAGCTGTAGGGCAGCGCGTAGAGGGCTCCCGCGAGCGGGAGGGTCTCGGGGTGCAGGTACATGAGGTACGCGATGATCACCGGCGGGAAGGCCGAGAGGGCGGTGAACCAGCCGGTGTAGCTGCCCGCGGTGGGGGTGTCCCAGGTGGCGCCGCCGTAGGCCCCGGACGAGAAGAGCGTGGCGCCGCCGAGGGTGTACCCGAGGTAGTCGTAGGTGGCGCTGCGGTGCGTGGGGTGCTCGCCCAGGCTGGGGGCCCAGAAGAGCGCCTCCGCCCCGGCGGTGGCCGTGGCGAAAGGTACGCCCAGCAGCGGGCTCACGGAGAGCGACGCCCCGACGAGGTAGGCGTCCGGGAACCCGTCGAAGGCCAGGAAGCCCGGGTGCCCTTCGCTCAGGGCCTCGCGCAGCCCGCGGTGGAAGAGCCCGAGCGCGGCGAGCTGCGAACCCACGTGCAGCGCGACCTCCCAGGTGGTGGCCATGGTCACCAGCGTGCGGACCATGGAGATCGCCGTGCTGAGCAGCACCCCGAGGGACGAGCGCCCGGTGGGGTCTGTGAACAGCGTGGGGCGGGAGCCCGCGTAGGTGTAGAGGTTGACCGCCGCGGGGTCCCGCGGGTCGCGCCCGTCGGGGTCCGGCGTGACGAAGCGCGCGAGCCACGGCGCGTAGAAGCGCGCCCGGAGGTAGTACATCCCCGTCACCGGATCGACGAGCTCGCCCGCGAAGCCGTAGGCGTCCGGGGCGCTCCCGACGGGGGCTCCGTAGCCGGTGAAGCCCCGGAGGGCGTCCGGGGCGCCCTCGCGGGTGACAGCGCGGACGCTACCCAGGCGGTCGCGGTGCAGCCAGCTCGCGGCGCCGCCGGCGTCGCGGCCCAGGACCCCGTCGAGGACGACGTTGCGCGCGACCACCGCGCCCGCGGCGTCGGACTCCTCCACGATGTGCGGCAGCGACCCGCTGCGGTCCCAGAGGAAGCGCCGCACGCTCCCGTCGATGGTGCGCTCGACGAGCAGCCCCGAGGCGTCGTAGCGGTAGGTCACCGCGTGGCGCCCGAGGGCGTCGCCGGTGGTGTCCACCGCCACGAGCCTCCCGAGGCCGTCGTAGCGCAGGGTCATCGCGCGGGGGCCGCCGACGATCGCGGTGAGCCGCCCCTCGGGGTCGTAGCGCAGGGTGCCCTCGCCGTCGGCGGTGAGCCGGTCGTCGGCGTCGTAGGTGAGCGCGCGGGCGCGGCCGTCCTCGTCGAGGCGCGTGAGGTTGTCCGCCGGGTCGTAGGCGTAGCGCGTGGCGCGCGTGGCGCCCCCGGGCTCGGTCACGCCCTCGCCGACGAGCCGGTCGAGGGCGTCGTAGGTGTACGCCACCGCGCGGCCGCCGCCCTCGACGCGCACGGGGCGGCCGCTGGCGTCGTAGGTGTAGCGCTCCTCGAAGACCACCGCGGCGCCGCGCCGGACGATCACCGAGGCCAGGAGCCCGCGGGCGTCCCAGCCGCGGCGCTCGACGGTGCCGTCGGGCCAGGTGACGGTGGCCGGCCGCCCGCCCGCGTCGCGCTCGATGGCAACCCGCCGGTCGCGGGCGTCGGTGACGGCCGTGACGGCGCCCGCCGGGTCGTACTCGTAGCGGGTGGTGCCGCCCGGTGTGGTCACCGCGGTGACGCGGCCCGCGCGGTCGCGGGCGTAGCGCACCGAGCGCCCGTCGGGGCTGACCTCGGCGACGAGGCGACCGCTGGGGTCGCGTAGCAGCGCCGTGACCCCCGCGGCGTCGGCCAGGGTGAGCACGGCGCCGTCCGGGTCGTAGGAGTACAGCGCCTCGGCGCCGTCGTCGGCGCGGAGGGCCGTGGCGCGCCTCGCGGCGTCGAAGGCCGTGACGGTAGAGCGCCCGTCGGGTCCGGTGCGGGTGACCGTGCGCGCGGTGAGGTCCGTGCGGTAGGTCGTGCGCCCGCCGCCGGGGCGCACGAGCGCGGTGAGCGAGCCCTGGGCGTCACGCTCGTAGCGGGTGGTGTGTCCGTTGCGGTCGGTCACCGACCCGAGGCCCTCGGAGGTCCACGCGAGGGCGGTCTCGCGGCCGTCGGCGTCGGTGACGCGCGCGAGGCGGCCGCCGGGGCCGTAGGCGTACCGGGTGCTGCGCCCGTCGGCCGTGGCGACGGAGGTGACCCGCCGCGCGGCGTCCCGGGCGGTGGTGCCCTGGGGGGTGCCTCCGACGCGCACGGCGACGACGTCCCCGCGGGCGTCGAGGTCGAACTCCGAGCGCACGCCCGCGGGGTCCACCGCGGCGGTCACGCGCCCGAGGGCGTCGTACTCGCGGCGCGCGGTGCGGCCCGCGGGGTCCTGCGTGGCCGTGCGGCGGCCGAAGGCGTCGTAGGTGAAGCGGGTGACGCCCCCGAGGGCGTCCGTGCGAGTGTCCAGCAAGCCCGAGGGGGCGTAGCCGAGGGTCGTGACGGCGCCGTCCGGGGAGGTCACGGCGGTCGGGCGCCCGGCGGGGTCGCGGGTCCACCGCCGACGGCGTCCCGCGGGGCTGGTCTCGGCCACGAGGCGCCCCTCGGGGTCGAGCGCGCGGGTGACGACACCTCCGTCGGCGAGGGCGCCGCCGACGGAGCGCCCGGCGGCGTCCCAGACGAGGCGCGTGACGCCCCAGGCGTCGCGGGTGGAGCGCGGGCGGCCGCCGGCGTCGTAGGCGCGCTCGGTGCTGGCCCCGTCGGGCGTCGCGTACGCGAGCAACGCGCCCGCGCCGTCGTAGCGGAGCGTGGCCATGGCGACGCCCGTCCCCGCGGGGACGCCCACGGCGGTGGGCCTCCCGAGGAGGTCCGTGGTCACCGGGGAGCGCGCGCCGAGCGGGTCGGTGTACGCGGTGAGGTACCCGTGGGCCTCGGCCTCGAAGCCCAGGGTGTCGCCCGCGGGGGTGGTGACGGAGCTCACCCGGCCGCGGGGGTCTCGGGTGACGCGGGTGACCGCTCCCGCGGGGTCGGTGACCGTGGCGAGCGCGCCGTTGGCGTCGTAGGTGCTGCGCTCGGCGTGGCCGAGGCCGTCGTCGCGGGACACGACGTGGCCGCGCGCGTCCCAGGTCGCTCGCTGCGTCGCGCCCGTCGGGAGCCGTCGCTCGAGCTCGTTGCCGCGGGCGTCGAAGGTGAATGTCGTGCGCTGGCCCAGGGCGTCCACCCAGGCGGTGCGGTTGCCCGCGGGGTCATACTCGAAGCGCTCGGTCTGCCCTGACGGATAGGTGCGCGACAGCACCTGACCGCGGGGGTTCCAGGTGGTGACGGTCCGGGCCCCCACGCGGTCGGTGAAGGTCTCCGTGCGAGCCGCGAGGTCGCGGGTGTAGACCGTGCGGCCGCCCAGGGCGTCGGTCTGCGCCACGACCCGGCCGCTGGCGTCGAACTCGCTGGAGACAATCGGGTTCCCGTCCGGGTCCAGGACCCGCGCCAGGCGGTGGTTCGAGGCGTAGAAGTAGCGCCAGCGGCCGTTGTTCCAGTCGGTGGCGGCGACGAGGTCGCCGGCGGCGTTGTATTCGTAGCTGCGCCGGGCGCCGCCGGGGCGCTGGAGGGCCGTGACGCGCCCGCGGGCGTCGCGGGTGATGGTGACGGCGAGGCCCGACGAGTGGGTGATCGCGGCGCGGGTGACGGTGACCCGGTTGCCGACGGCGTCGCGCTCGGCGGTGAGCCCCCGCGCGGGGTCGAGCGTGTAGACCCGCCCGTCGGGGAAGGCGAGGGTGAAGCTGGTGGGGTCGTAGAGGTCGCCCGCGAGGCCTCCGACGGCGCGGTACAGGGCGCCGTCGCCGTCGGGCAGGAAGAGCGGGTCGGCCTCACCGTAGCCCGAGAGGGTGGCGCCGAAGACGTTGCCGACGGGGTCGAAGCGCGCGCGGAGGTTCTGCCCGCCGGCCATGCAGCTGACGAACTGCGGGGCGAAGCGGAACACCAGCGCGCGCCCATGCACGCGGAACACCACGGGGTGCGCCCGGGTCTCGGTGACCGTGCGCGTTCGGACGCAGTCGCCGGAGAAGGTCCAGCCCTCGCCGGCGGTGCGGGGCTGCTCGGGGCGCTCGACGCCATTGACCGCGAGGCTCCAGTGCTCGCCGAAGTCCCCGCCGCGGGCGTCGAGGGCGTCGTAGGTGCGGGTGACGGAGATGGGCACGCCCACGAGCTGGAGCGCCAGGTCGGTCACGGTGAACCGAAGGTCTCCGGCGCGGCCGACGAGGTCGAGCACCACGGCGCGCGAGGGCGTGGTGGCGACGTGGCCCCAGGCGTCGAAGGCGCGCAGGCGCAGGTCGTAGGTGCCCGGACCGAAGGCCGTGGGGTCCAGGCTCCCGAGGCGCGCAGCGGACACGGAGCTCGTGCCCGTGGCCACCACCGCGAAGCGGTTGGCCCCGGCGGGTGACAGCTCGACGGTGTACCGGGTGAGGTCCGCGTCGCGCGCGGTGCCCAGGACATCCACCGCGGCGGAGAGCACGGCGCCGTCGGCGGGGGAGGTGAGAGCTACCACCGGCGGGCCGTTGTCCATGGCGCCCGCAGCGCGCGCGGAGAAGCTCGCGCGGGCCTCGGAGGACTGCCCGTGGGCGTCGGTGACGGTGGCGCGGGCGTCGTAGGTGCCAGGGGCCTCGGGGCGGAAGGTGCCCCGCCCGGAGGCGTCGAGGGGGACGGGGCTCTCGTTCACCGTGAGGGCGGTGACGGGGCGGTCGGTGGCGGCGGCGGCGGTGACCGTGAGGGTGACCGTAGAGCCCACGGTCACCGCCGTGGGCGCCGCGGTGAGGGTGACCGTGGGGGCCTCGACGGAGCGCGCCAGCACGAGGACGTGCGCGTTGGCCGCGGCGGAGGGGCCGAGCGCGTCCGACGCGACGAGCTCCAGGGTGTAGCGACCGGGCGCGTCGGCGGTGAACCGCGGGGTGGCGGTGCCGACCTCCGTGAGCGCGGAGCGGCTGCCGGGAGGGGCGTCGGCGACGCGCCAGGCGTAGGTGAGCGGATCGCCCTGCGGGTCGAGGGTGCCCGAGCCGTCGAGGGTGACGGGCTCGGTGACGGTGGTGACGCGGTCGGGACCGGCGTTGGCCACGGGGGGGTCGTCCACGCGGAGCGTCGCGGTGGCGGTGGCGGCGCCGGCGCCATTGCGCACGGTGACCGCGACGAGGGCGTCGGCGGCGAGCGCGGGCGCCACGGTGATCCGCGGGTCCGTGAGTGCGCCGGCGCTCGGCGTGAGGGCGCCGAGGGTCCATTGGAACACCACGTCCGCGGGGGTCGAGCCCGCCGCGTCGAGGGTGAACGCCGTGGCGACGCCGCGGCGGGCGCGGGCGGGGGTCACGCGCACCCGCGCGATCGGGGCGGCTCCCGCGGGAGCATCCAGGGCGGCGCCATCGGTCGGCGGGAGGAGGTCCCCAGGGGGAGGGCCGTCGGAGGGCAGGGCCGGGTCGTTGGAGGGCGCGTCGGAGAGCGCGTCGAGTCCTCCCTCCGCGGTGGCGTCCAGGCTGACGTCCAGGGTGGCGTCTGCGGCAGCGTCCGTGGGGCTCGGGGTGGGGGCGTCGGCGCACCCGGCGAGGAGCGTGAGCGCGAAGAGGGCGAGGTGGCGGTGCATGGTGGTGGGATCTCTTTGAAACCGGGAGGATATACCTGGGGCCGGGTTGCGGCGAGCGGGCCGGAGCGTCCGGCGGCGACCGGCGCCTGCGCGACGCCTTCGACAACCCGCTCGGCGCGCCGTCGCGTTGGAGCTACTCGTGCTTGTGGCCTGCATCGGGCGCCGGGGCGCCACCGCGCGCGTCGCGCCTCAGGAGCGCCGCGGCGACGATGGCGGCGGCCGCCACCACCGCGAGGCGCAGCGCCCGGAGGCGCAGCTCGGTAATCGGTGCGTGGCTGGTGTTGTCCAGGTGCCCCCCTGCGTGGAGCGCGATGGCGACGGCCATGCTGCGCCCGGAGCGCTCGAAGAGGAGCCCGAAGACCACCGCGTAGAGGGTGAGCTCCAGCACGCCCGGGAGGAACACCGCCGGGTCCGGGAGGCCGCCGGCGGGGGTGAAGGACATCCCGAGGTGCCACAAGCCCCAGACGGCGCCGACGAGGAGCGAGCCCCCCACCGGCCCGATGCGCTCGACGGCCAGAGGCTGCGCGAAGCCCCGCCAGCCGAACTCCTCACCGATGGAGAAGAACACCAGCGCGGCGATGGCCTCGCGTGAGTTGGGCGGGTAGAACCACTGCGAGGGCGCTCCCCCGAGGGCGACCTCCAGCACGTTCGCCACGAGGTGGAGCGCGGCCGGGGTGCCGAGGCCGACCAGGACCCAGGCCCAGCTCGTGGGGCGCCAGCGGCCGAAGGTTTCGCGGAGGGTGCCTCGGCGGCGCGCGAGGAGGTACGCGGCGAGGGTGGGGCCAAAGGCGCCGAGGCCGACCAGTGCCAGGAGGCCGCCGGGGGTCTCCTGGTGACGAAGGCAGTAGTACACAAAGGGCGCGTCGAGCGCCCAGGTGATCGCGCAGGCCAGCGCGAAGAAGAGGGCCATGGCGCTGCCCGCCGCGCGAGGGTCTGTCACAAGAAAAGGAGTGTACCCTCAGGTCCATGGCGACGGAAACGAACTCGCTGCGCGGCTCGGAGACGGCCGCGGTGACATGCTTCCAGGTGCAGGTGCTCTCGGGGCCCGACGCGGGCGCCCGTACCGCGGCCCCGGAGACCGACCGCCTGGCGCTGGGGACGAGCTCCGCGGCGGGGCTACGGCTGACGGACCCGACGGTGAGCCGCATCCATTGTGAGCTCCGGGTCCACCGCGACGGGGTGATCCTGCGGGACCTGGACAGCACCAACGGGACGCGTGTGGGCTCGCTGCTCGTTCGAGAGGCGACGCTGACGGACGTCACGGAGGTGACCCTCGGGGGGACCACGGTGAGGGTGTCTCCCGGCGCGACCACGGTGCCGGTGACGCTCCGTCCGAGGGAGCGCTTCGGCCCTCTCCTCGGGTCGAGCGAGCCCATGTGCAGGCTGTACGCGACGCTGGAGCGCGTGGCGAAGACCAACGCCTCGGTGCTCCTCCTCGGCGAGAGCGGCACCGGCAAGGAGCTGGCGGCGCGGGCCATCCACGCGGCGAGCCCTCGCGCGCGGCGGCCCTACGAGGTTCTGGATTGCGCGGCCTTGCCGCTCACGCTGGCCGAGAGCGAGCTCTTCGGGCACGAGAAGGGGGCCTTCACCGGCGCGGACCACGCGCGCCCTGGGCGCTTCGAGCTGGCCGACGGGGGGACGCTCTTCCTCGACGAGGTGGGCGAGCTCCCCCTGGAGCTACAGCCAAAGCTCCTGCGCGCGCTGGAGGCGCGGGAGGTGCGTCGCATGGGCGCGAGCGCGTACCGCAGGGTGGACGTGCGCGTCCTCGCGGCGACCAGGCGCGACCTCCGGAGCGACGTAAACCGCGAGCGCTTCCGCGAGGACCTGTATTTCCGCCTGGCGGTGATCCCGGTGACCATGCCGCCGCTGCGGGAGCGCCTCGGGGACCTGGAGCTGCTGGTGCCCGCGCTCCTGGAGGAGCTCGCGCGCGCCCAGGGCGTCCCGACGGTCCCGAGGGTGACGAGAGAGCTCCTCGACGCGCTCGGCCGGGGGCACTGGCCCGGAAACGTGAGGGAACTGCGCAACGCACTGGAGCACTACCTCCTCCTGGACACGCCTCCGATGTCGGGTAGTGTGGGAGCGTTGGGAGGCCCAGAGGACGAGACCTGGGAGGAGGCTCAGAGGCGCTTTGAGCGCGGGTGGTTTGAGCGATTGTTGGAGGGTGTGGGCGGTAGCGTGAGCGCCGCGGCGAAGCGGGCGGGGATCAACCGCTCGACGCTCTGGCGCACGCTCCAGCGCCATGGGCTGCGGTCCTCGCGGGAGTGAGGTGGGGTCAGGGTGGAGTGCGGCGCTCGCCTCCATAGGTGAGAGCTGCCGCGGGGGCGTTCCAAGGCATCGGACGCTGCGATGCGTGCACGCACTTCGACGTTGCGTCGACGCAACCCGTCCGTGGTGCGAGGATACTGGACCGAGCGGGCGCGCATCCCGCGCGCTGCCTCATTGCACGGATCCCGAGAGGCTCAGCGAAGGGCTGGGCATGGTCGCCGCGGTGACCCGGCAGAGATGCTCCTGGCCATCCCCAGCGTCTGACGCCCGCTGGCGCCGATCCTGCAGGAGGTGCGGGCGCGCGGTTGTGTGGCCTCCGGATGCTTTGCTACCATCGCGCGCACGGGAAGGAGCGGCGCCGTGAGGTCAACCAGGTACCTTTGGGTCGGCAGCGGTGCGGCGTGGACCGTCGTGGGCTGTGACCGGGCCGCCGGGGAGCCCGAAACTCCGAGGGTCGCCAGCACATCGTCCGGTGGCGAGCGTCGGGTCGTGATGGACCCTGAGAGCGCGGGGAGCACGGCGCCGCAAGGGGTTGTGTTCCAGCGGCGGGTGGCGCTGGTGGTTGGGATCAACCGGTACGACAACGTGAACATGCTCCGGAACGCGGTGGCGGATGCGGAGGCGATCGCCGGGAAGCTGGAGGAGCTGGGGTTCGCGGTGTCGCTGCACCGGAACCCGAACCGGGAGGAGCTCGGGAGCCAGCTCGCGGCGTTCACCGGGAGCCTCCGGGACGGGGACCTCGCGGTGGTGTACTACTCGGGCCACGGGGTGGGAGTTGGTCAGACGAACTACCTGCTTCCGAGCAGCTTCCGCACGAGCTATGGCGCGAGCGATTCGCTGGTGGAGCACCTGACGCGGGAGGCGGTTCTGCTGGAGGACTTCATCGCTGGGGTGAACCGCCGGGCGACGGCGAGCGTGTTCTTGTTTGACGCGTGTCGCAACAACCCCTGGGCAGACCGGGCGCTTCGGAACCCTCGCGCGGCCAACGGAGTGGGGAGGGGGTTGGCGCCGGTGGACATGACGCGTCGGGCGGGGAGCTTCGTGGCGTTCGCGGCGCAGCCTGGGAGCACGGCGGACGACGGGACCGGGGACCATAGCCCCTTTGCGGCGGCGCTGCTGGCGCACCTCGCGGAGCCGGTGTCCGTGGGAGAGATCCTCGATGAAGTGGCCGGGGAGGTGTCCCGGGCGACGGGCGAGCAGCAGGACCCGACGCGGGAGTCTCGGCTGAGGGGGCGCGTGGTGCTCACCGGGAGGGTGCCGACGGAGGTGCCGCGGACCGGACCGGCGCCGTCCACGGCGGTGTTGACGCACTCCGCGGTCGCGCCCTTGACCTTACTGAACCAGCCCGCTGGCGCCGTGGCGCCGTCGTGTCCGCCTGGGATGGCGTTGCTTCAACCGCCCGCAGGAGGGTTCTTGCTTGGGACTGACATCGGTGCGGCGAACGCTGGCGAGTACGATGGACATCCTCGGGTGAGGGTGCGGCTGAGCCCGTATTGCCTGGACACCCACGAGGTTACGGTGGCGCGCTTCCGGGGCTTCTGGAGCGCTGGGCACCCGGCGCCGACGGCTGGAATCCGGTATCCGAACGGGGCGGTGATCGCGTGGAGTGGCGCAGTGAGTGAGCCGGTTGCGCGCTCCGCGGACTCGATCTGCAACTGGACAGCGACGGCTGGTGATCGTGAGGATCATCCGATCAATTGTGTGGACTGGTGGACGGCCCAAGGTTTTTGCGCGGCTGGAGGTGGACGACTTCCGACCGAGGCGGAGTGGGAATTTGCAGCGCGAGGGAGTGACGAGAGGTCCTTCCCGTGGGGACAAGAGGCGCCAGGTACCCAACGAGTGTGCTGGAACCGCAGGATCAGTGGCACTTGCCTCTCGGGCTTATTTCCACCAACACTGAACGGTGTATATGACCTCGCTGGCAACGTATGGGAGTGGGTGGCCGATGGGTGGTTGGATCGGCAGTCGGCATACCAGGCATTTGTCGTGCCAGCGGGAGCCGCACCTACCTTGGATCCGGTGATCTACTCTGACGATTTTCAGGCGCGCGTGCTCCGTGGTGGTGGCTGGTACAACTCCGCCGCCGCCGGGCTCCGCGCCGCTGCGCGCTTCGGACGCGCGCCGTCGAGCGGGAACTTCGTTGTCGGTTTGCGCTGCGCCCGTCCCCCGACGAATTCTGTCAACCCATGAACTCTTCATCCCTCTTTGGCTTGCGATTTGAGAAGTGGTGAGAGGGGAGCGGATGGCAGGCAGTAGCGTGGTCCCGCGCGTAGGTACGGGTCGGTTCTGGTGAGGTCGTCGGAGCCCGTTGGCACCGCAGTTGCTGTCACCGCGAGTCATGCTCGCCCAGGAACACTCGCCGTTGCCCCGAGGGGTGACCTCCGGTAGCGTCACCGAGGTCCGTTCAGGGAGGTTGCGCGTGGAGGACACACCGCAGGAGCCCGACGAAGAACCCACCCAGGACGCCGAGGGACCCTGGCAGTCGTACCTCGACACGATCCTCGCCGGGCGGTACAAACTCGTCAGGCTGCTCGGCGCAGGGGGCATGGGCGCCGTCTTCGAGGCCGAGGACCGACATTTCGAGAACGCTCGACGTGCCGTGAAGGTTCTGCACAGGGTGCACCGCCGAAGGCCCACCATGGTCGCGCGCTTCCGGCGCGAGGCTGAGTACCTCACCCGTCGCACGGGGTCGGGCACCCTGTCCGTGCTGGATCAGAGCCAGGACGATGATCCGGAGCTCTTCTTCGTGATGCAAATTGCGAGGGGCGCGCCGCTGACAACGCGCGGCCTGCGGGCACCAGACGAACCCGCCGCCGCCTGGATCGAGCGCCTCCGGGGCTACACCGTGGACCTCCTGGAGACCCTGGAGGCCCTCCACGCCGAGATGGTGCACCGCGACCTGAAGCCCGACAACCTCCTGGTCGTGACCGACGCGGCGGGGCGGGAGCACGTGGTGGTGATTGACTTCGGCATCGCCCAGGTGCTCGCCGCGCCGCCCCTGACGGCCCTCGGGGAGGTCCTCGGGACGCCCCAGTTCATGCCGCCTGAGCAGCTCCGGGACGCTGGGCTCGTGGACGCTCGGGGCGACCTCTACAGCGTGGGCGCGACCCTCTTCCGACTCCTCACGGGCCGCTACGTCGCCGACGGAGCCCGCGGGGCGGTCATGGTCCGTGTGAGCCTCGGTCAGATCGAGCGCGACGCTCGCGTATACAACTCCGACGTTCCCACATGGTTTGCCAGGTGCGTCATCAAGGCGCTGCAGCTCGACCCCGCCGCGCGCTTCCAGTCGGCCAGGGAGCTGCGCGAGGCGCTGGAGCGCGGCAGTGAAGAGCCCCCTCCAGCGCCTATCCCTCCCACGGAGGCCGCCCCGCCGCCCGTACTCCTGGAGGCCGCGCCAGCGGCCGAGCCACCGCCGGAGGCCCCACCGTCGTACACCGCGCCGATCGCCCGCCCCTCGCGGCGGTGGTGGGCGATGGGCCTGGGAGCCGTGACCGCCGCCGCGGTGGCGCTCCTGGTGCTGCGCTCCAATCGGTGCGCGCTCGGCATCAATTTCGCGGGCTGCGGCGATGCGTTCCCGGCGACCACAGCGCTCGTCCGTGGGGGCACTTTCACCATGGGCAGCAGCGCCACGGAGGTGACCCAGGCCCAGGCCGAGTGCCGCGCGCAAGACCCCGACGCCGCCAATTGCGCGGACGAGATCTTCGCCCGCGAGCGGCCGGAGCGCCTGGTCACCGTCGCGGACTTCCGCCTGGACCTCCGGGAGGTCACCCACGAGGCCTTCGTGGCCTGGCTCCGCGGCCAGGGCCCGGTGCTGGAGCCCGCCGTCGGGCCACTCCCGGCGCGGCTGGTGGCGCAAGGACGGGCGATGGTCGCGGTGCGCGATCCCTCCAGCCCCTTCGCCCGCTACGGGGGCGTGGTGGCGCAGAGCGGTGCCGTGAGCGTGCTCCCGGGCTTCGAGCGCCTCCCGGTGGTGAGGGTCACCTGGGACGGCGCCGCCACGTACTGCGCGGCCCGAGGAGGACGCCTGCCGACGGAGGCCGAGTGGGAGTACGCCGCACGCGGCAGCGCCGGGAGGCGCTACCCCTGGGGCGACGCGCCGCCCCGCAGCGACGGTGTGGTGTTTCTCCGTGGTGCTTCCACGCAACCGCTGACGGCGGCGTCGGACCTGCAAGACTGCTCGCCCGACGGGGTGCAGGACCTCGCCGGGAGGGTGTCCGAGTGGACCGCGGATCGGTACATCGCCGCCAACGCGCCGGACGACCTCCGGGTGCTGCGCGGCGGGAGCTGGCACCTCGGCGCGAGCGCCCTGCGTGGCTCCGCTCGGGTCGCCTACCGCGCGGACGGCATGCTCCCGGACGTGGGGTTCCGCTGCGCATACAACGTGCATTGATGGTACTACACAGGAGGCAGATCATGGGAGTTCACTCGGTCCGTAGGTTGTTGGTTGTGGGCGCGCTCGTCGCGTGTGCGACGACGTCTACGTCGCGCTCCATTGTGCTGGACCAGGGCTCGGCGTCCGCGGCGCCGCCGGCACCAGCCACGGCGCCCTCCTCTGGTGGGTTGCAGGTGACGGTGCGCCTTCAGAACCATCGCTCCGGAGAGGCAGTCGCCCTCGCCGAAGGGGCCGAGGTCCGCACCTGCGACCCGCTCTCAGCCGAGGTGACCGTGAACAGGGCCGCGAGGGTGTACCTGCTCACCGTGGACGCGCAGGGGAAGCACGAGCTGCTCTACCCGCGCGAGGGCGACCTCGCCGAGGGCGTTCTGGTGGCGGCGGGGCAGCAACTCCGGGTGCCCTCCCGCGGGTTCCTCCGGCCGGTGCCACCCGTCGGGGTCGAGCACCTCCGGGTGATCGCCTCGGAGCATCGCCTGGACGAGGCGGACCCGGCGCTCTTCCGCTCGCTGCGCACCGCGCGCGACGCGCCCGCGGGGCCTGACACCGGGAGCTGCACGCCCGTCGGCGTCTTTGTCCCGCCGACGTCCGCGGCGCGGCCTCCCGCGGTGACACCTGCCGCGCCTCCTACGCCAACGCCCGAACGGCCGACGGTGGCGCACGGTCGCGCTCGGCCCCGTACAAGGCCCCAGGCCGCGGCTCCAGCGGCTCCAGTGACGCCCGCGGCGCCTGTGTCGACGGAGGTCGCGACGGTTCCGGCGTCACAGCCCGTGGAGGGTTTTCGCCCTCGCGGACTGGGGACGCGCAACCTGCAGCGTCACCTGATCATGGACGCGGACCCCGAGGGCGTGGCGGCCTGGGCCCTCACCTTCCGTCAGGAGCCGTAGGGCCATGGCCCACGGAGAGCACCCCGTTGACCACCCTGCCGCGACACTCCGCCCCATCCGGGGTGGTCCGCCTTATAGCAGACGTCGGTCGGTGCTGGTGCCCGTACGTTTCGGGGCTCAGCGGGTGCCGCCATAGACGCGCGCTCGCCGACGAGACCGCTGGAGTCCGGTCCGGTGGTTGCGTGAGCGCGCTGGATCCTGATAGCCTGATGAATGAACGCGAAGGAGCGGCGAGATGAGGGCAAGCAGCTTCGAACACTTCCGCTTCGGCGTCCTTGCGCTTCTGGTGTCGGGATGCGCCTCGACGCAGCCCGGTCGCACGCGGCGGGTCGTCCTGCCCGAGCAGGCGCGAGGACGCTACGCGCTGGTGCCGACTGCGCCTGTGCTGTCGTGCCCACCGGGGATGGCGCTGCTTCAGCCGCCCGAGGAGGGGTTCTGGCTTGGGACTGACATCGGTGCCGCGAACGCTGGAGAGTTCGATGGCCATCCTCGGGTGAGGGTGAGGCTGAGCGCGTACTGCCTGGATACCCACGAGGTGACGGTGGCGCGCTTCCGGAGCTTCTGGGGGGCGGGTCACCCGGCGCCGACGGGTGGAATCCGGTATCCGAATGGGAGGGTGATCGCGTGGAGTGGTGGGGTGAATGAGCCGACGGCGCGCTCTTCGGATTCGGCCTGCAACTGGACAGCGCAGTCTGGTGATCGCGAGAATCATCCGGTTATTTGCATGGACTGGTGGACGGCACAGGCGTTCTGCTCGGCGGGTGGAGGGCGCTTGCCGACGGAGGCGGAGTGGGACTTTGCGGCGAGGGGCGCAGAAGAGCGCAGATTCCCTTGGGGCGTGGAGGAGCCGAGTGCAGAGCGGTTGTGTTGGCGCCAGAGCGACACCTGCGCCGTGGGTTCCTTCCCTCCAACCTTGAATGGAATGCGTGACCTCGCGGGCAACGTCTCGGAGTGGGTGGCAGATGAGTGGGTGGTTCGTCCCACTGCCCACCAAGCATTTTCCGTGCCAGATGGAAACGCACCTACATTGGATCCACTGACTCATTCTGAAGGTTGTCAAGCTCGCGTGATCCGTGGTGGTGGCTGGTTCTTCACCGTTGCCGCCTGGGTCCGCGCCTCCGCGCGTGTCAGGCTCACGCCGTCGGACGGGAGCTTCGATGTCGGTTTGCGCTGCGCCCGTCCCCCGGCGAATTCCGTCAACCCATGAACTATTCATCCATCTTTGGCTTGCGCTTCGAGAAGTGGCGAAAGGCGATCGCGAAGTAGGCGGTAGCGCGTCCCCGCGCGTAAGCACGGGTCGGTTCTGGCGGCCTCACCCCACCCCACTCCACCCCACCCCGGGAGACGCTTCACGAGTGACGGCGAGGGCGTTTGGCCACCGCCGCGGCGCTTCGGTGTTTTCTCAGAGGCGTTGAGGACCGTGCTCGATGCGCGTCCGCCCCGGTGAAGCGACGTTCTCGATGCGGGTCGGCGGGATGAATCCCGCCGCTAGGATTCCGACGCCCGCCCGAGGCGGGCAAGGAAAGGACCGCCCGGAGCGTTGAGGAGGGTGGCTCGGAAGCGGCGCCGCAGGTGGTCGTGAAGGGATCACGGCCCTGGCGGCGGTCCTGGGCGCTCCACGGAGGTCCCCGTAACCCCGCTGCCACGCCGTGAAGGATGTGCGTCCGCCCCGTGACTGCGACCTTGCAACGACGGGCGACGCGCGGCGGGGCCGTTGGACTCCATCGCAGCGCACCGGGGTTCCTTCAGTAGGGGGGGTGCCATCCGGCGGATGGGCCGTCGCTCATGCCACTGATCGGCGCGCGTGCTGCGTCACCCCGTCGCTCATCGTCGCAAGGTCGCAGTCACGGGGCGGACGCGCATCCTTCACGGCGTGGCAGCGGGGTACGGGGACCTCCGTGGAGCGCCCAGGACCGCCACCAGGGCCGTGATCCCTTCACGACCACCTGCGGCGCCGCTTCCGAGCCACCCTCCTCAACGCTCCGGGCGGTCCTCTCCTTGCCCGCCTCGGGCGGGCGTCGGAATCCTAGCGGCGGGATTCATCCCGCCGACCGCATCGAGAACGTCGCTCCACCGGGGCGGACGCGCATCGAGCACGGTCCTCAACGCCTCTGAGAAAACACCGAAGCGCCGCGGCGGTGGCCAAACGCCCTCGCCGCCCTCGCTTCTCACCCCGCCCACTCCCCCCGCAGAAAATTGGACCGCCGTCTCCCCCTTGTTGCATAGGGCGGAGGCCAACGTCGGTGCGCGGGGCGGTCTCCTCTCCACCACCGCACAGGAGGACTCTTCCGTTATGGGTACGACCGCTGCCATGGACCGCCGAGACCCCGCCATGCCCCGGCGTCCCTTCCGGGCCACCGTGGACCTCGCGACGGGCTCCCACGGTGACCCCTTCCAGGCCGACGCCATGGACCTCTCCACGGGAGGCATGGCCGTCCGTACGGCCTTCCTCCCCGAGCACGGCGAGCGCATCTCCTGCCGCTTCGCCGTCGACGGCTTCACCGTGGACGCCAGCGGCGAGGTCGTCTGGGCCGAGGACCGCGGGGAGCGCAACGGCGCCTTCGGCGTGCGCTTCATGGACCTCGACCCCAAGGTGCGCGACCTCATCGAACGCAAGGTCGCCGCCAACGACGACGCCCCCAGAGGCCAGCGCGCCGCCGAGGAGAACGTGCGCCTGTGCATCCCCGGCATGGACGCCCCCCTGCGGGCCCGCCTCCGGAGCCGCACCGACGACGCCGTGGTCGTCAGCACCAACCTCACCTTCCTCAAGCTCGGCGAGCGCCTCGAGCTCGACGGCCTCGGCGAGCGCACCGGGGCCTCCATCGAGGCCATCGATGTCGAGGTGGACGCGCGCACCCGCGTCCCACGGCTCGTCCTCACCATGGACCTCGGTGACTCCGGCGAGCGCGTCCTCCCTGTGGTCACCCCCGACGAGCCCAGGAAGAGGCCCGCTCCCCGCGAGAGCAGCGTCCAGGCGGTCACCGCCCCGGCCCTCGAAGACGCCCGGCAGGTCGCGCCGCAGTCCCAGCCCGACGCGCCCGATGGCGACGACGGGCCCGACGACGCCACGGCCACCTCCCCCGGCAACCGCCAGGCCCAGGCCACCGCCTTCCTGGAGGACAGCCCCCAGGAGGAGGACTTCGGTCAGGCCTCCCCGTCCCTCTGGGACAGCGCAAAGACCCAATACACCCGCGCCGCCGAGTGGGCCACGCCCGTCCTCCGCAAGGGCGCCGACACCGTCGCCGGGTGGGCCTCCCGCGGCCGCGAGGCCCTCCAGGCCCGCCGCAAGAAGAACGCCGCGGCGAGCGTCGCCAGCACCCCGGGCTCCACCCGCAGCGCCTCGGGCGCCACCACCGCCGCGGGCTCCGTCACCCCCCGGCGGAGCCTGCGCCCCCAGCACGTGGGCGCCGCGGACCCGGCCACGGTCAAGAAGCGCAACCGCCGCCTCGCGGCGTGCGGCGTCGCGGCCCTGTGCCTCGCCGGGGTGATCATCGTGGTCAGCACCCGCGGAGGCCCGCAGCCGGAGGCCCCTCGCCCCACCGTCGCCGGGGCCCTCACCGAGGGCGCCACGGACCCGAACGCCGTGACCCCCGGCGCCGAGCCCGAGCCCACCGCCGTCGCTCCAGAAGGCGCCCCCGCCGAGCCCTCCAGCGCGCCGGAGCCGCAGGTGGTGCCCGCGGGGAGAGCCCCCATGAACCGCGACCTGGCCGCCGCCGCGCCCGCCGCACACACCCCCGAGGAGCGCCCCGTGCTCACCGTGGCCCGCGCGCCAAGAGCCCCAAGGCCCGCCCCGGTCGCCCCTGCGGCGTCCGCCCCGCAGGTCCGGAGCGCTGGCCCCGCCGCAAGATCCGCGGCCCCGGCTGCCGCTGCGCGCGTCGCGGCGCCTACGGCGGCCCCCGCAGGTCGCGCGACGGCCCCCGCGCAGCGCGTAGCCGCCGCGGCCCCGGCGCCCGCCGCGACGGCGCGCCCCACGGCCACGGCGGTGCCCGCCAACGGCGCGGCCACGGCGGTGTTCGGCAACCCCTCGGTGCGCAACGGCACCGTGCTTCGGCTACGAATGGACGGGCCCATCACCCAGCTCTCGGGCGTCGGCGCCCGCGGCGCGTCCATCGTGGTGGTGGTGCCCGGCAGGCGCTCGCTGGACATGGCCTCGCCGCTGGTCCAGCAGGACGGCCGCATGGCCGGGGCCGGGGTGTTCAACCGCACCACCGGCGCCGAGCTCACCCTGCGCTTCCATGAGCCCGCTCCGCCCTTCGTCGCCCGGGGGCGCGGCAACACCCTGGAGCTCATCCTCGGGGCGACCCCCGGCGCCGCCCGCCCCAGGCCCGGAGCCGCGGCCGCGGCGCCGGTGGTGGTGGTGCCGCACCCGCACCCGCCCGCCGTCGCTGCCGCCGCGCCGCGCCGTCGGTAACCTCCGCGCGCACCCTTCGTGCCCCCCGCCCCCGACGACGACGCCCAGCTCGCCCGCCTCGGGTACACCCAGCAGCTCCTGCGCGAAATGGGTGGCTTCCACACCTTCGCCCTGAGCTTCTCCATCATCTCCATTCTCACCGGCGCCGTCACCCTCTACGGTCACGGGCTCGGCTACGGAGGCCCGAGGGTCATGTCCCTCGGCTGGCTCCTGGTCTCCGCCATGACCCTGTGCGTAGCCCTCTCCATGGCCGAGCTCGCCAGCGCCCTGCCCACCGCCGGGGCCCTCTACCATTGGTCCTCCATCCTCGGCGGCAAGGGCTGGGGCTGGCTCACCGCGTGGATGAACCTCCTCGGGCAGCTCGCCATCACCGCCAGCATCGACGTCGGCCTCGCGGAGTTCCTGGCGCCGCTCCTGGGCCTCGCGCCCTCGCGCGCCACGGTGCTCCTCCTCGCCGCGCTCGTGCTCGCCTCCCACGGGCTCCTGAACCACGTGGGCACCCGCGTCGTGGGCGCGCTCAACGCCCTGTCGGCCTGGTACCACCTCGCAGGCGTGGCCCTGGTGGTGCTGGCCTTCGCCGCCCTCGCGCCCATGCAGCCCGCGAGCTTCCTCCTCCAGGGCGTCTCCCACCAGCCGGTGCCCTCCTACGCCTATGGCTTCGCCGTCGGGCTCCTCCAGGCCCAGTGGACCTTCACCGGCTACGACGCCAGCGCCCACGTCTCCGAAGAGACCCGCGACGCCCGGCGCAACGCCCCCTGGGGCATCGTCCTGTCCGTCGCCGTCAGCGCCGTCGCCGGAGCCCTCCTCCTCGCCGCCGTCACCCTCTCCATTCAAGACCTGCGCCTCGCCACCAGCGCCCCCAACGCCTTCATCTACGTCAGTACCCACGCCCTCGGAGCACGCCTGGGGAGTATGGTGGTGTGGGTGTGTGTAGGTGCGATGTGGTTCTGTGGTCTTGGCTCGGTGACCTCGTGTTCGCGCATGCTCTGGGCCTTTGCGCGGGACGGGGGCGTGCCCTGGTCCCCTTCGCTGGCGGCGGTGTCGGACACCTTCAAGACTCCCCACAACGCCGTCTGGACCAGCGTGGTCGGGGCCTTCCTGGTGGCCCTCTGGAGCGGGGCCTACTCGGTGATGACGGCCCTCTCCACGCTGGCGCTGTATGTGTCCTACGCGCTCCCGGTGGCGCTGGCCGTGAGGGCCCGCCGCCGGGGTAGCCACCCCCCCTTCGGGCCCTGGAACCTCGGGCGCTGGAGGGGGGTGGTCAACGCCCTGGCCCTCGGGTGGGTGGTGGTGGTGAGCGTGCTCTTCGTCCTGCCGCCGAACCTTCGCACCGGGTACACCTTCCTCGGGGCCCTCGGGGCCCTCGGGGCGGCGTGGGCCCTACGGGAGCGCAGGCGCTTCCGGGGACCGCCGGGGCTCGTGGAAAGCGGGTGACACCCTCCGGGGGAGTGTGCGAGGGTACGGACCTCCACGCGCCCGGAGGGCCCCACCGGCCACCGAGCAATAGCCAACCGCCCGCGGCGCTACGCCGCGGCCGTCCGCGACCGACCATGGAAGTAGGATCCCTGACGCGTCCGCTTTGCGTGCCGTCCTCACGCGTCATGGATCATGCCGAGAGGGTGCTGCACCGTGACGGGTACACCCTCCGGGCGCGTGGAATTTCCCGGAGGCCATAGATGGATCTGGCGTCGCTCCTGGTCGAGCTCAAACCCCTGATCGCGGACCCCGACGCCCACTGGGGACGCATCGCCGAGCTCATGGAAGAGCACTCGGGCCTCGCCGAGAGCGAGGTCGCCCGGCACTGGCTGGCCGAGCGCCTCGCGCCCACGCTGGTCGCCCGGAGCCGCAGCCGGGACCCGAGGGACCGGCTCCGCGCCGTCGAGGCGGCCCGCTGGGCGCTCCCCGCGAGGGACCTCGCGGGCGTGCTCTGGCGCCTCGCCAAGGACCCCTTCCCCAAGGTGCGTCATCGCGCCGTGAGCCTCACCCGGAGCGAGGGCCTGACCGACGTCGCCCTCCCGGACCGCCTCGGGCGGGGCGCGAAGCCCAAGGCCCGCATGGATCCCTTCACCAAGAAGATCTCCGTGGTCGCACTCCGCGACGGAGAAGCCCAGCGGGGATGGTTCCTCCTTGACCCCGACAAGGTCCGGTCCCTGCGCCGCGGGCGCAAGAGCCCTGCAAAGCCCGACCTGCCGAAGCTCAAGAACCCCGCGGACGTGGCCACGCTCCTCGGGTGCGCGTCGGACAAGGACCTGGTGAAGCTCCTGCGCGTGGGCGAGGGACCGGGCTCGCCCTACGTGCGCTTCACCATCCCGAAGGCCACCGGCGGAGAGCGCGTGATCACCGCCCCGAGGCCCGCCCTGAAGCGCGTGCAGCGCGCCCTTCTCGACAAGATCCTGGCGAAGCTCCCCGCCCACCCGAGCGCCCATGGCTTCGTCGCCGAGCGCTCCGTGGTCACCAACGCCACGCCCCACAAGGGCTCCGCGCTGGTGGTCAAGATGGACATCGAAGACTTCTTCCCTACCCTTCACTACCGCCGGGTGGAGGGCTTCTTCCGGCAGTACTACCTCGGCCCCGTGGCGAAGCTCCTGGCGGGTCTCACCACCCACCGCACGCGGCTGGAGGATGGCTATGTCGTCTTCCCCGGGGAGCTCCCTCAGGGGGCCCCCACCTCCCCTGCCCTGGCGAACCTCCTCTGTCGCCGCATGGACGCGCGCCTCACGGGCCTGGCCGCCAAGGTCGGCGCCCGCTACACCCGCTACGCCGACGACCTGACGTTCTCCTGGCCCGTGGACCCGGAGGTGCCCCTCGGGCGCTTCTTCTGGTGGGTGGACCAGGTGCTCCAGCAGGAGGGCTTCGCGGAGAACGCCGGCAAGCGCCGGGTGCTTCGCCCCCACCAGCGGCAGCTCGTGACAGGCGTGGTGGTGAACCACACGCTGCACCTCCCTCGGGAGGTCCGTCGGCGCTTCCGGGCCATCCTGCACAACTGCCAGAAGCACGGCGTGGAGTCGCAAGCTCGCGGTCGCGAGGACTTTCGTGACTACCTCCGGGGCTTCGCGTCCTGGGCGGCCATGGTGGACCCCGCCGAGGGCAGACGCTTTCAAGAAGAGGTCCGGGCGCTCCTCGGCGCGGCGGTGACCCCATGAGCGAAGAGACCACCGAGGCGTCGCTCCGCGCGGCGATCCTGGCGGCCCCGGAGGACCTCGGGCCCCGCCTGGCCCTGGCCGACTGGCTCTGCGACCGCAAGGACCCCCTCGGGGACTTCCTCCGGGTGCAGTGCGCCCTGGCGGGGGTGAAGGACCCCCAGAGCCGCAAGGGCCTGCGCCTGCGCGAGGCCAACCTCCGAAACGCCAACGAGCGCGCCTGGACCGCGCCCCTGCGCAAGTTCACCACCGAGAGGGCCTTCCACCTCGGGCTCCTCGGGCACGTGGGAGGCACCACGAAGAAGCTCCTGCCCGAGCTGCCGGGCATCTTCGCGAAGGAGCCCGTGCGCTCCCTGACGCTCCTCGGGGTGGCGGGCGCAAAGGGGGTGCAGGAGCTCCTGGCCACGGGCCTCGTGCGCAGGCTCAAGCGCCTGAAGCTCACCGGGCCCATCGGGGACGAGGGCGTCCGCGCGCTGGTGTCCTCGGACGAGGTCTCGGGCCTGGAGTCCCTGGTGCTCACCCGCGTCGGGATGACCGCCAAAGGGGCTGCCCTCCTGGCCTCGGCCAGGACCCTCCGAGGGCTCAAGGTGCTGGCCCTCGGGGGCAACGCCCTCGGGGATGACGGCGTCCGAGCCCTCACGGACGCCAAGAGCGCGCTCCAGGTACAGACCCTCTATCTCACGGACACCGGGCTCACCAACGCGGGCCTCCAGGCGCTCTGTCGCTCCGAGTTGATGAAGGGCCTCGGGCTCCTCACGCTCACCCGCACCAAGGTGGACGACGCGGGCGTCGAGGCCCTGGCCGAGGCCCCCGAGGCCTCGGGGCTGAGGCACCTGGAGCTCTCTGGGACGGGCCTCACGCTGCGCGGCGCCAGGGCCCTGGCGGCAAGCAAATACCTGAGTGATCTCGCGAGGTTGGACATTCATGGCACGCCCGCCCTGAGGGGCAAGGGCCTGGCGCTCCTCAAGGAGCGCTTTCCGAGGGCCCTGCGGGCCAGTCGATAGGCGCGCCCGGGGGCTTTGGTTGGGGGTATGCTCCCGCGGATGAACAAGCGATGGCTCCTGGCGGGGGTGGCGCTGCTGGCGGTGCTGCTGGTGGGGGGGGGCGTCGCGCTGTGGCTACGGCACCCGCTGCCCGCGTCCCAGCCGGGCGCCGAGGCCGACGCGCTGGCCCGCAGGATGCAAACCGCGGTGGACATGGAAGCCTGGGCGCGCACGGGGGCCGTGCGGTGGAGCTTCCAGGGGCGCGACGAGGTCCTCTGGGACCGGACGAGGAACCTCGCGAGGGTGCGCCGAGGTAACGAAGAGGTGCTCCTGGACCTGGAGCGTCAGACGGGCCTGGCCTGGTACCATGGCGAGCTCCAGGAGGGGGACAAGCGCGAGGAGGCCGTGCAGCGCGCGTACGGGACCTTCGTGAACGACGCCTTCTGGCTGAACCCCATGGAGAAGTTCTTTGACCCGGGGGTGGAGCGCTCGCTGGCCGCGGACGGCTCGCTGGTGGTGCATTTCACCCGAGGGGGCGTGACCCCGGGGGATCGGTATCAGTTCTTCCCGGGCCCCGATGGGAAGCCTCGGGCCTGGAGGATGTGGGTGAGCATCTTCCTGGTGGGCGGCATCGAGGCCACCTGGACCGACTGGCGCAGGCTCGTGACCGGGGCGATGGTGTGCACCCGTCACTCCATCGGCGGTGTGGTCACGGTGCCCGTGGACCACGTGGACGGCCGCGCCACGCTGCGCGAGCTGGTCGGAGAGCGCGACCCCTTCGATCACCTGGTGAACCAGGCCACCGAGTAAGAGGCCCTCCCGGTCACACCCAGTCGGGCAACGGCGGGGAGCCGTAGCGCGGCACCGGCGCCCCGACGTTGTGGGGTGGCGTCGGGCGAAACACGGGCGGAGCGCCGTAGCGGGTGGACATCGCCCCGGGGTCCACGGGGGGTGTGGGGGGTGTGGGCGGCGTGGGCTGGGCCACCACCGGCGGCGCAGGAGGAGGCGTAGGCGCCACGGGGGTGGGGGGCGTCGGGTTCATGGTCGGTGGCGAGGGGCTGTTGGACGCCTCGCGGGTGCAGCCTCCCAGGCTCACCGCAGCGCCAAAGGCGAAGATCGCCGCGCGGGACAGCCGCGCCCCCGGGGCGGGCGCCATGGGCTCCGGGCGCTCCACAGGGAGCGCGCCCGCGCAGAAGGGGCAGACGGGCTCGTGGGCCCGCACATGGCGAGCGCAGGCAGGGCAGGCGATGAGGTGACTGGGCATGGTGAGGGCCTCCGGGTGTTGGGAGAATACCCCACGGAGGCGCCGGAGCTTTGCCGAAGTATCGGGTTCTCCGGGACATTTCCCTGGCGCTGGTCCGGAGCGTCGATCGGATGAAATCCAGGCCGCCCGCCGCGGATCCGCGTCGCCCTGCGTCGTTGTCGGTCCTCGCCGTGCCCCAAGAACACCGTCTCGGGCCTTTCCGTGCTTCGCACGGGTCCACGGCCCGAGACGGCGCACGGCTTCGGACCTCCGCCTTGCAGGGCTCGCGGCTCCTTGCGGACGGCCTGGATTTCATCCGATCGACGCTCTACGCTTCCGCGGGCAATGGCCTCGCCGCCACGAGCGGCGCCCGGGAGCGTCTTCGCCGGGCGTTTCAAGATCCGTCGGCAGCTCGCCAGGGGCGGGCTGGGGACCATCCTCGAAGTGGAAGAGCTCGCCTCGCGCAGCGTGTGCGCCCTCAAGGTGATGCACCCGCAGTTCACCACGGACGAGAGCATGGTGGCGCGCTTCGCCCAGGAGGCCCGGGCGGCCATGGAGATCCCGAGCCCCCACGTGGTCAAGGTCTTCGGCTCCGGCGTGGACGACGCCACCGGGGCACCATGGATCGCCATGGAGCTCCTCCGCGGCGAGGACCTGGAGACGCGCCTGGGCCGCGTGGGGCACCTCTCGCTCCAGGAGTCCGGGCACTACCTCGGGCAGCTCTGCGACGCCCTTGCCCAGGCCCACACCAGGGGTTACGTCCACCGGGACATCAAGCCCGAGAACGTCTTCCTGGCGGACACCCCGGAGGGAGGCTCCGCGGTGAAGGTGCTGGACTTTGGTATTTCCAAGTGGGTCTCGGACCAGACCCGGGCCTCGGAGAACTCGGCCCTGATCGGTACGCCCGACTGGATGGCCCCGGAGCAGGCCCAGGGAGGGGCCCAGATCTCGCCGTCGACGGACGTGTGGGCCCTGGGCCTGGTGACCTTCCGCATGCTCACCGGCAAGGGCTACTGGAAGGCCCCTCCCGGCGCCGTGGCCGCGCTGATCACCGAGCTTCTCATAGACCCCCTGGAGCCCGCCGGGGCCCGGGCGAGCGCCCTGGGCGCTCCGGGAGCCCTGCCTCCGGGCTTCGATGGATGGTTCGCCCGCTGCGTCCACCGGGACCCCCACCAGCGCTTCGCCGACGCCCAGGAAGCCTGGACCCACCTGGCGCCCCTGGTGGCCGGCGGCGCGGGCTCCTCGCAGCCCTCGGACTACGACGAAGAGGCCGCCACGGTCCAGATGGACATGGCCACCTTTGGCAACCTCCCGCACCGCGCCTCACAGCCCCAGGCGCCCGCCCGGGACCAACCCCAGGCCAGGGTGTCGCAGCCGCC
The DNA here is from genome assembly GCA_016218725.1 of Deltaproteobacteria bacterium. Lineage (GTDB taxonomy): Bacteria > Myxococcota_A > Polyangia > Polyangiales > JACRDB01. The sequence continues at coordinate 22,038 of JACRDB010000065.1, read as the reverse complement.
GGTGAGGCCCTCGACACCGATGATCCGCCAGCCGACGCTCCCGCCGCCGGTGAGGGAGCCCCCAGGGCCCCAGCAGGGCAATGCCTGGGAGAACCCCTTCGCGCCCCCGGCGAGGCCCCAACAGCCGCCCCCCGAACCTTCCAAGGGTGTCCCGGTGTGGGTGCCCCTGGCCGGGGTGGTGCTGGCCCTGGGAGCGCTGGCGCTGGTTCTCCTACGGTAGGGCGCTGTAGGGCGACCTCACCCTACAGCGCCCTACACTTCCTCCGGAGACGCGACCGTTTGAGTGCGCTAGGGTTGCGACCTTTCGCCATGAGTGACGTCGAACAACCCCAGGAGGCGCTTCCGGAAACCCCTACGGAGGCGGAGATCACGCCCGAGGCGGTGAGGGCCCTGGTGGAGTCCTTGAGGGACGCCGAGGACCCCACGGCGGCGCTGGCGGAGCTGAACGAGCTGGCGGACTGGAGGGTCCACGGCAAGGTGGTGGACGCGGTGGTGTCCGTGGCCGAGGCGCTGGTGGAGCGGGTGATGGCCCAGGGCGAGGCCACCCCCGCGGCGCAGGCCCACATGGTGATCCTTCTTGCGGCGCTCCTGCCGTCGGGGAAGTGCAGCGGGGCGGTGGACCGGCTCTTCGTGCGGTGGGTGCGGCATGCGGGCACCTTCGGGCCGGCGAGGGCCACGCCCCCGGCGTTCCAACACGAGGCCTTCGTGCAGCGCATGGCGGACCTGGTGGGCTGGGGCGACCTGGAAGTGGCCAGGGACCGGGATGGGCTCCAGCGCTTCCTGGCCTGGGTCAACGGCTGGGCGCTCAAGAACCGCTTCCGGGTGCGGCGCACGCTGGACACCCTCCGGAGGAATTTTCCCGCGCCGGGGCTCTGGGAGGCGGTGACCTTCAAGGGCTGAGGGCGGTATGGTCCCGCCCCATGGCGAGGACACGAAGGTTGTTGCAAGCGTTGGTGGCGGGCGCCCTGGTGGCGCCCTCGGCGGGCGCCCAGGTGCTGGCCACGGCGCCCGCGGTGGACCGGCTACCGAACGGGCTCACGGTGGTCACCGCGCCCACGGAGCACCCGGGCATCGTGGCGTATTTCACCCTGGTGCGCACGGGCTCCCGGGACGAGACCGAGCCCCACCGGTCGGGCTTCGCCCATTTCTTCGAGCATATGATGTTCCGGGGCACGCGCACGCTCAGCGCCGAGGCCTACGAGCACCGGATGCAGTCCTTCGGGGCGGACAACAACGCCTACACCACCGAGGATTTCACGCTCTACACCATCACCATCCCGGCGCGCTCGCTGGACGCCCTGGCGGCCGTCGAGGGCGACCGCTTCCGGAACCTGTTCTACCAGCGCCCGGCGTTCCAGACAGAGTCTCGCGCGGTGCTCGGGGAGTACAACAAAAACAGCGCCTCGCCCGTCCACCAGCTCTGGGAGACCCTGAGCGAGCTGGCCTTCACCCGCCACACCTACGGCCACACCACCATGGGCTACCTGGCGGACATCCAGGCCATGCCCACCCTGTACGACTACTCCCGGCAGTTCTTCCAGCGCTTCTACCGCCCGGACAACTGCACGCTCATCGTGGTGGGGGATGTCCAGCGCCAGCACGTCCTGGACCTGGCCCGGCAACACTACGGCGCCTGGAGCGGGCGCCGCGCGCCGACCAACGCCCCCGCGGAGCCCGAGCAGACCGCCCCGCGAAGCAGGGCCCTGGCCTGGGAGGGCACCTCGCCGCCGCGCATGCTCCTCGGGTACCGGGTGCCGCCCTTCGACCTCGCCACGCGCGACAGCGCCGCCTTGGAGGTCCTCCACGCGCTGGCCTTCAGCGAGAGCTCGGACCTCTACCAGCGCCTGGTGGTGCGCGAGGAGCGGCTCCTGCGCATCGAGAGCTGGGCCGGAGAGCTCCACCGGGACTCCGGGCTCTTCACCGTGGAGGCCACGCTCAAGCCCGAGGCCACCTTCGACGAGGTCGAGCGCGCCGTCACCGAGGAGCTGGCCCGCATCGGCCGGGGGGAGACCCCCCCGGAGCGGCTCCGGGAGGTGGCGTCCAACCTGCGGTACCGCATGCCCATGGAGGCCCAGACCCCGAGCGGCGTGGCCAACCTCATCGCGCGCTTCCTGGCCGTCACCGGCGAGGTCGACGGCTACGAGCGCTACCACCGCGGCCTCGCCGAGGTCACTCCGGAGGACGTGGCCCGGGTGGCGCGTACGGTGCTCACGCCCGCGCGCCGCACGGTGGTCACGCTCAGCCCCGCGGACCACGCCCCGGAGGGCGCCGTGCGCGTCGGCCCCAACCGCCCCGCCCAGGCCGCGCCCCGGAGGACGCCGTGAGAGCGCTCTCGTATCTCGCGCTCTGGGCGGCGTTTGGGGGTTGCTCCAGCGCCCCGGCGCCCACCCTACAGAACCAGGGCGGGCGCGTCATGAGGCGCCCGGACCCGCCGCCCGCGCCGCCCGTCCCGCCGCCCGCGCTGCCCTCGTCCCGGGTGGTCGTCCAGCGCAGCGCCTCGGCGCCGCTGGTGACGCTCCGGGTGGTGTTCCAGGCGGGCAGCGCGGACGACCCGGCGGGCCAGGAGGGCGCCACCCACGTCACCGCCAGGCTCCTGGCCGAGGGGGGCACCGAGGCCCTCACCTACGAGCAGTTCACGCGCAGGCTCTTCCCCATGGCCGCCCAGGTGACGTACGCCGTGGACCGGGACCTCGTGGCCTTCACGGGCACCGTGCACCGGGACCACCTGGCGGCGTTCTACCCGCTGTTCCGGGACATGCTCCTCGCGCCCCGCATGGCCGAGGCGGACTTCGCCCGCGTGCGCACCCAGACCCGCGCGGACCTCACGCTGGACCTGCGCGGCAGCTCCGACGAGGAGCTCGGCAAGGAGGTCCTGCAGTCCGTGCTCTACCGGAACCACCCCTACGGGCACCCTACCCTCGGGACCGAGCGGGGCCTGGACGCCCTCACCCTGGACGTCGTGCGCGCCCACCGCGCCAGGGTCTTCTGCGCGGGGCGAGCGTGGGCGGGGCTCTCTGGCGCCGTGGATGACACCCTGGTGCAGACCCTCCGGGAGGACCTCGGGAGGCTCCCGGCGGCGTGCGCCCCGCGGGTGGAGCTCCCCGCGGTGAGCGCCCCTTCGGGCGTCCATGTGGTGCTGGTGGACAAGGCCCAGGCGAGCTCCACGGCCATCTCCGTGGGGCTCCCCCTGCGCATCACCCGCGCGGACCCGGAGCACGCCCTGGTGCAGTTCATGACCAACCACCTGGGGCTGCACCGCCAGAGCGTGGGCGTTCTCTACCAGACGATCCGCGAGGCCCGAGGCCTCAACTACGGGGACTACGCCTACGCCGAGCACTTCGCCCAGGAGGGCTGGGAGCGATTCCCTCGCGCGGGGCTCCTTCGGCGCCAGCAGTACGCCTCCCTCTGGCTCCGGCCGGTGCCACCCCGAAACGCACATTTTGCGCTCCGGGCAGCGCTTCGGGCGGTGGAGCACGCCCTGGCCTCGGAGCTCCCGCAGGAGGACGTGGACCGGGTGCGCACCTTCCTTGGGGGTTATGTGAGCCTCTACACGCAGACCGGCGCCCGGCGCCTGGGCTTCGCGATGGACGACGCGATCCTTGGTGTGCCCGAGGCGTCGGGCGCGTGGGCCGACCGCATGCGCGCGGCCTGGGGGCCCGTCACGCCCGCGACGCTGCGCGCGGCCGCCGGGAGGCACCTGTCGGCGCGCGACGTGTGGGTGGCCATCATCGGGCCCAACGCGCAGGAGCTCGCCGCGGCGCTCGCCCAGGACGCCCCGTCGCCGATCACCTACGACAGCCCGAAGCCCCCGGCGGTGCTGGCCGAAGACCGGGAGATTCAAGCATGGCCCCTGCGCGCGCGCCCCGAGGACGTGACCGTGGTGCCGCTCGCGGAGGTGTTCCGTTAGGCGCGGCTCACCCCTCGCGGGGGTCCCGCAGGCGGTAGCCCACGCCCTGCTCGGTGCGCAGGAGCTTCGGGCGCGCGGGGTCGTCCTCGATCTTGCGCCGGAGCGCGGCCATGTACACCCGGAGGTAGTGCGTGTGGTGCGCGTGGGCGTGGCCCCAGACCTCCGTCAGGAGCTGCTGCTGCGTCACCACACGCCCGAGGTGCTTCGCGAGCGTGGTCAGGAGCCGGTACTCGATGGGCGTCAGGTGCACCTCGGCGCCGCGGAGGGTGACCCGGCGGCGCGCGACATCAATCCGCAGGCCGTCGAGCTCCAGCACCGCCGCGTCCGGCGCCCGGGAGGCGCTCGCGTGGCGCAGGGCCACCCGGAGCCTCGCCAGGAGCTCCTCGACGCCGAAGGGCTTGGTGAGGTAATCGTCCGCCCCGGCGTCCAGGGCCTCCACCTTGTGGTCCTCGCGGCCCCGCGCCGAGAGCACCAGGATCGGCACCGCGCTCCACTCCCGGATGCGCCGGGTAAGGTCCACCCCATCGCCGTCCGGCAGGCCCAGGTCCAGGAGAATAAGCTCCGGGCTCTGGGCCCCGAGCGCCAGCTCCGCCTCGGCCACGGAGCTTGCCTCCACCAGCCGAAAGCCATGGGCCCCCAACGTCGTCCGCAGGAAGCGCCGCAGCGGGACCTCGTCCTCCACCAATAGCACCAGCGGCCCGGCCGTCACGGCGCCTCCGCGTCCGCCAGCGACGGCTCCGGCGGCGGCGCGGGCATCGGCCCGGGCAAGGGTAGGAGCACCCGGAACTCCGCCCCCCCACCCTCCCTCGCACGCACCGTGAGGGTCCCCCCGTGGGCCTCCACGATCCCACGGCTGATCGGAAGTCCAAGCCCCGCACCACCTACACCTACATGTATGCCACGGTAGAAGCGCTCGAAGACGCGCTCTTCGAGCCCCGGGGGGACCCCGGGACCCCGGTCCGCCACGAGGAGCTCCACGCCGTCGGTGGTGCACCTCGCGCGGAGCTCCAGGGGGCTCCCCGGGGGCGTGTACTTCGTGGCGTTCTCGATGAGGTTCACGAACACCTGCTCCAGGAGCACCGGGTCGATGGACACCAGCGGCAGCGCCTCGGGCAGCGCCGTGGTCACCGCGCGGCCGTGGAGCCTGCGCTCCAGCCGGGTGAGCGCCGAGCCCACGACCTCCTCCAGCGGGACCCACTCGCGCTTCACGGTCATGGCGCCGGACTCCAGCCGCGTCATGTCCAGGAGGTTGGACACCAGGCGCTCCAGGCGCTCGGCCTCCTCGCAGATGGTGTCCACCATGTCCTCGCGCTGCGAGGCCGAGAGCCCCGGGCCGTCCTCGCGCAGCGTGGTGGCCGCGCCGGTGATCGCCGCCAGCGGCGTGCGCAGGTCGTGGGAGACCGCGCTCAGGAGCGTCGACCGCATCTGCTCCGTGCGCGCGTGGAGCGCCGCCGCGCGGGCCTCGCGCTCGCCCCGCCGGAGCCGCAGCGCCAGCGCGCTCAGGAGCTGCCCCACCACGAACATCATCACGAAGGACAGCACGTTGTGCGCGTCGTGGACCGCGAAGGTGAAATACGGCGGGATGAAGAACAGGTCATAGGCCGCCACGGAGAGCGCCGAGGCCAGCACCGAGGCGCCGCGCTCGTAGCGCACGGCCACCACCATGATGGCCAGGAGGTAGACCATCACCACGTCCGGCAGCGCCAGGAAGGGCCTCCCCAGCGCCGCCAGGGCCGTGGCCGCCGCCACCAGCGCCACCGCCTGGGGGTAGCCCGCCCTGCGGCGCTCACGGGCTTCGCTTTGAGTGTCCATCACCCTCCAACGCTCGGGTGCCCCGGGCGCCGACGCGCTAGCGTCGCGTCCCCCGGGAGCGCCACAGCTCCGCCCCCGCCAGGAGCGCCAGGAACAGGAGCACCGTGGGCTCGGCCCCCCAGGGTTGGCGCTGCGCCACGGCCACGCCAGCCCGGGTGAGCCCGGCTACCAGCAGGAACCACAGGAGCGGGCGGTCGTCCAGGGCCTCGTCCTCGTCGGAGTCCTCGGGGGGCTCCGGGCGGGGGGGCGGGGCTGGTCTCCGGTAGGGTCTCACGACGGCGCCTCGCGCGGCCGGGCCGCGGCCTGGCCCCGGAGCGTAGGGCCCCGCGCGTCAAGATGGGGTCAAGGTCGTGGCCCACGCCGTCAAGATAGCGCCAAGGGGCGCTTTACGCATTCTTGACGCGCGGGGCCTCCACTTTGACGCTCTCTTGACACCGCCAGGGTTACACCTCGCGGACATGTCCCAGGACACCGCCATCGCCACTCCCGTCAGCGCCCGTGGACACGCCCACGAGGGCGGCCTGGCGAAGCTCGCCCTGGGCGCCCTGGGCGTGGTCTACGGGGACATCGGCACCTCGCCGCTGTACGCCGTGAAGGAGTGCTTCGCCCCCGCCCACGGCGTGGACCCGACGGCGCCCAACGTGCTCGGCGTGCTCTCGCTGATCGTGTGGTCGCTGGTGATGGTGGTGGTGGTGAAGTACGTTTCCTTCATCCTGCGGGCGGACAACCGCGGCGAGGGGGGGATCCTGGCGCTCCTGGCGCTGGTGGCCCCTCGCGCGAGCGCCAACGCAGGCCAGGCCGTGGTGATCGCGCTCGGGCTCTTCGGCGCCGCGCTGCTCTACGGCGACGGGATCATCACCCCGGCGATCTCCGTGCTCTCCGCGGTGGAGGGCCTGGAGGTGGCCACGGACAGCGTGCACCGCTACATCGTGCCGATCACCGTGGTGATCCTGGTGGCGCTGTTCCTCGCGCAGAAGCGTGGCACCGCGCGGGTGGGGGCGGTCTTCGGGCCGGCGACGCTCCTGTGGTTCGTGAGCATCACCCTGGCGGGGCTGCCGTGGATCCTCCGGCGCCCGGAGGTCCTCGGGGCCGTGGACCCCCGCCACGCCGCGCGCTTCTTCCTGGAGCACCGCGCCCACGGTTTCCTGCTCCTGGGCTCGGTGGTGCTGTGCATCACCGGCGGCGAGGCCCTCTACGCGGACATGGGGCACTTCGGCCGGCGCCCGATCCGCTGGGCGTGGTACGCGGTGGTGCTCCCGGCGCTCCTGGTGAGCTACCTCGGCCAGGGCGCCCTCCTCCTGGAGCGCGGCGAGGCCGTCAGGGCCAACCCCTTCTTCGGCCAGCTCACGGGCTGGCTGGTGTACCCCATGGTGGCCATCGCCACGGTGGCCACGGTGGTGGCCTCGCAGGCGCTGATCTCCGGGGCCTTCTCGCTCACGCAGCAGGCCGTGCAGCTCGGGTACAGCCCCCGGGTGACCATCATCCACACGTCGGGGGAGGCCGAGGGGCAGATCTACATCCCCGAGGTCAACCGGATCTTGATGGTGTCTTGCGTGGCGCTGGTGCTGGCCTTCCAGGAGTCCTCGCGGCTGGCGGCGGCCTACGGCGTGGCGGTGACGGGCACCATGAGCATCACCTCGGTGCTGTTCTTCCAGCTCACCCGGCAGTGGAGGTGGCCGCTCTGGAAGAGCGTGGCGCTCGTGGCGCTGTTCCTGTCCTTTGACCTGGCCTTCCTGGGCGCCAACCTGGTGAAGATCACCGAGGGCGGCTGGCTCCCGCTGGCCATCGCCGCGGCGGTGTACGCGTCCATGGCCACCTGGAAGGCCGGGCGCCAGGCGCTGGCCCGGCAGCTCCTGGCCAGCACCCTGCCCATGGAGCTCTTCCTGAACGACGTGCGGGAGGCCCGGCCCCACCGGGTGGCCGGCACGGCGGTCTTCATGACCAGCAGCCCGGACGGCACGCCGCCGGTGCTCATGCACCATTTCAAGCACAACAAGATCCTGCACGAGCGGGTGGTGCTTCTGTACGTACAGACCCGCCGGGAGCCTGAGGTGCCCGACGACGAGCGCATCACCGTGAAGGAGCTGGGCGAGGGCTTCTGGTACGTGACGGCAACCTACGGCTTCATGGAGGTGCCTCACGTGCCCAATGGCCTCAAGCTCTGCGCCGCGCAGGGGCTCGCCTTCGATCCCCAGGCCGCGAGCTACTACCTGGGCCGGGAGACCCTGCTCAGCACCGGGCGCTCGGGGCTGGCGCGCTGGAGGAAGGGGCTCTTCGCGTTCCTGTCGCGCAACGCGCGCCCCGCGAGCATGTTCTTCGGCATCCCGGCCAACCGGGTGGTGGAGCTCGGCACGCAGATCGAGCTGTGAAAACGCTCACCCCGGGCGGCGGGCCTGGAGGCTGGTGAGCCCGAGCATCCAGATGAGGGTGAGCACCATCGCCGTGGTGCCCGCGGGCACCGTCCAGGTCGGGCGCCACGCCGCCAGGGCCCCGGCGGTGAACTGCAGCACCGCCACCACGCTCATCCCGCGGTGGTACACCACTGCCCCGAGGAGCGCGCAGGCCCCGCACAGCACCATCGCATGCACCGACGCCTCGTGCCCGGTGCCCCCACGGAGGAACACCGTGGTCGCGGACACCCCCAGCACGCCAAAGGTGAGGAGCGTCAAGAGCGCGTAGCGCCGCCCGGACTCGTTCACCAGGAGCCGCCGACGCAGCGCGAACACCAGCGTGAGCGTCAGCGCCACCAGCAGCGCGTCGAACTCCAGGAGGGTGCGCAGGCGCACACCGGAGCGGTCCTGTGGGGCGCTCTCCCACACCAGCCCCACGGCCCCGAGGACGCCCGCCAGGAGCCCCGCGGCGAGCACCGCCCGGGCGCTGGCGGTGGGCCTGGGGTCCGCCTCGCGGGCCGCGCTGGACGCCGCCGCCAGGAGCCTGCGCTCTTTCTGTACGGTGGCCTCCAGGGCCTCCACCCGCGCCCGGAGCGAGGCCTCCGGGGCGGTGAGGGCCGACAAGAGCGCGCGGGCGTCCACGGTGTTGCGCAGGTGCAGGGCGCGCTCGACGGACCAATGGAGGGCCTGGGCGAGGCCCCTTCGGGCGTCCTCGCCGTCGGGCCAGACGCTCATGGCCTGCTCGAAGCCCGAGCGGCAGCGGTCCAGGGCCCTGCCCACGGCCTCGGTGGTGAGCACGTCCTGGGGAGGCAGGGCGCCGTCCGGGGTGAGGGCCCTCAGGCGCTCCCAGCTCTCGGTGCTCAAGCGCGCCGCCAGCTCGATGGCCTTGCGGTCCTCCAGGTACCGGGTGATCCCCTGGCGGAAGGCCATCACCGTCGGCGGGCGCTGGGCGGGGTCTTGCGAGAGCGCCGCCGCGCAGAGCCTGGCCAGGGCCTCGGGCACCGAGGGCGGGAAGCTCCGGGGCTCCGAGAGCACCGCGCTCCAGAGCACGTCATAGAGGTCCCTGCCGGCATGCGGCGGCACGCCCACCAGGATATGGTGCAGCGTGGCCCCGAGGAGGTACACGTCGGTGTGGGGGCCGATGGGGCCCAGGCTCGGGTGCACCATCTCCGGGGCCATGTACGCCGGGGCGCCCTCGGGCCTGGGCGAGAGCGTCGCGGGCTCCACCGGGAGCTTGCACGCCAGGCCCCAGTCGATGAGGTACACCTCGCCGTAGTTGCCCACCAGGACGTTGTCGGGCTTCAGGTCCCGGTGCACGATCTCCCGGGAGTGGGCAAAATGCACCGCGTTGCACACCTGGAGGAGGATCTCCAGGTGGGCCAGGAGGCGCTCCTTGGGGAGCATCTCCAGGCGGCTCCAGTCGGGGTGGTCGCGCTCGCGCAGGAGGTGCTCCCAGTTGACGCCGTGGACCCTTCGGAGCACCAGCACGGGCCTGCCGTCGGCGTCCTGGCCGAGGGCATGGACGGGCAGGATGTTCGGGTGCTCCAGGGCCCCGGCCACCAGGGCGTCATTGAGGAGCCTGCGCTTCGCGCGGTGCGTGGCGTTCGGGTAGAGCACCTTGACCGCCACCTCGCGCGACAGGCTCCGCTGCGAGGCCAGCAGCACGCGCCCGGAGCCGCCCTCGCCAAGCACGCCACGGATGAGGAGCTCGCTCCGGGCGGCGATCCCGCTGGGCCGGTCCCCGAGGGCCCTCTCGGGCGTGTACACCGAGATCTTCGGGAGCTGCGGCAGCTTGTCGTCCGCCAGGGGCCCGAGGGGAAAGGGCCCCGTGGGGCTGTCGGCCTTGAACGACTGGGTGGCCGCCTCCGCCGTCAGCGGGCGATCCTCGAGGCCCGCGCCCCGAAGGAGGGCGTCGAACTCGCCTCGGTCGCCGGGGCGGGCGCCCATCAGATACAGTACATGGCCTGCGCGGGGTCCGCGTCAAGCTCCACTGGTGCCGTTCTGCACGCAGGGAGGCGTTGGAGTACCATTCCCTACCATGCGCCCTGCTCGCTGGACCGTCTGGGGGACCCTCGGTGCCTCCCTGGGTTGTGGTTCCGTGGACACCTCGCGGCTGGATGCGGGAAGGAACGACACCGCCCAGGCGCCTCGGGACACCACCGTGCCCTTGGACACCGCGCGGGACAGCGGCGCTCCGCCCCTGGATACGGCCCCGCCGGAGGACACCGCCGTCGTGATGGACACGGCGCAGCCCCCACCGGACACGGCGCCGCCGCCCGATACGGCGCCCCCGCCGACGGATACGGCGCAGCCGCCCGACACGGCACCCCCGCCGACGGACACGGCGCCGCCCACGGACGGGCCGGCGCCGGGGCCCTTCCCGGCGGCGATGCTGAGCCGGGTGCACCTGCACCTGAACCTCGGGGACAGCGTGGGGGACGGGTACAACGCCTCGCCGCGGGGCGAGAGGGGCTTCTCGGCGCTGGTGTACCGAAACCAGGGGGCCTACCCCGCGTGGGCGGGGCACGACCTGGTCACGGGCTCGCCGGGGGTGCGGTACGTAAACCGCGCCCGCAGCGGGTGGACCACGTCGGACGTGGCCTCGGACCTGCGGGGGGCCCTCGGGGACCTGCCCCGCGGGGTGGACGGCGACGACACGGTGGTCACGGTGAGCGCCGGGGGCAACGATTTCAACGACAACATAGACACGATCCTGAACCCCGGGAGCACCGACGCGGCGGCCGCGAGGATGGTGATGAACATCACCGAGGTGCTGCGCAACCTCCGGGGGCGCTACCACGACCCGGCGCGGGGGCGCGTGCTGGTGGTGCTCTGGAACAACGTCCACGACTCCACGGACAACACCGGCCGGGTGCCGGCGATGTACCGCGACGGCTTCTGCCGGACGATCCAGAACCCGCTCTTCCTGGATTTCCTACGGCGCACCGCGCTGGACAACCTGGCGCGCTTCAACGCGCGGCTGGCGGAGGCCGTGCGCGCCAACGGGGGCCACCTGGTGGACAGCTACCGGGTGTTCCAGGGCCACGGGATGAACTCCGCGGACCGCTGGATCGACAACGACTGCGTGCACCTGAACAACACCGGCCACCACGAGCTGCGCCGCGAGGTGTGGCGCACCCTCACCGGCGAGCGGTTCTAGCGGGCTACACCACGTCGAAGGTGTAGCCCCCGTCGGCGTAGGCGCGCGAGGCGATGCCCTTGCGCAGCTCGTCGTCGTTGCTGTCAAAGGCCCTGGCGTTGGCCTCCAGCCGGAGCCTGGCGCTGTTGGCGAAGGCCGCGGTGAGGTCGATCTCGCGCTGGGCGCCGGCCTCGCCCCGGCGCTCGATGGCGCGGGTGGTGCGCGCCACGCACGCCGTCAGGGCGTACAGGTCCACGGCGATGTCCGCCACGCGGCGCTGGGTATACTGCATCTCCGCGATGTCCTTCCCGTGCTTGCGCAGCACCTTCTCCACGCTCCGGGCCAGGAGCTCGACGTGCTCCTCCAGCACCACCACCTCGCGGCGCAGGGTGGGGTGGGCGCGGTTCATCCGGTCCCTCCCCAGCGCCGACCGCGCCCGCCGGAGCGCCACGTCGGACAGGAGCCCGAAGCCCTTGATGGGCTCCCGCAGCGCCCCGCTGACCGCGGTGATCTTGCGCGCCGGGCCCTGCATCCCCGCCAGGGCGATGAACGCCCGGAGGATCTCGTTGGTGCCCTCGAAGATGTGGTTGGCCCGCGCGTCCCGGAGCATGCGCTCGAAGGGCTGGTCCTGCAGGTACCCGCTCCCGGCCGCCACCTGGAGCGCCTCGTGGGCCACGCGCCAGCAGGCCTCGCTGGCGAAGACCTTGCAGCACGCGCTCTCCAGCGAGGTGTCCGGCACCCTGGCGTCCACGAGGCCCGTGGTGAGGTACGTCATGCTCTCCATGGCGAAGGTGTCGGCCATCATCATGGCGACCTTGTCCTTCAGGAGCCCGAACTCACCGATGGGGCGGCCGAAGGCCCTGCGCTCCTGGAGCCTGGCCACGGCGAGCCGCACCAGCCTCCGGGCGCTCCCGAGGGCGCATGCCGCGAGGTTCAGCCGCCCCGCGTTGAGCACCTCCATGGCCACCTTGAAGCCCCGGGAGTGCTCGCCCAGCATGGCCTCCGCGGGCACCCTCACGCCGTCCAGCGTGACGCTGGTGGCGCTCGCCCCGCGCAGCCCGAGCCGCGGGAGCTCGGGCCCCGCGCGCACCCCGGGGCCCCGCTCCACCAGGAAGGCCGTGATCTTGGGCCGGTGGCTCGCCCCGGGCGGCGTGGTCCGCGCGAACACCGTGAAGAGCTCCGCCAGGCCCCCGTTGGCCACCCACACCTTCTGCCCCTGGAGCGTGTAGCCATCCCCCACGGCCTCCGCCCGGGTCTGCAGCGACGCGGCGTCGCTCCCGGCGCCGGGCTCCGTCAGCGCGTACGCCGCGATGCACTCCCCCGTGGCCATGCGGTGCAGGTACCGCTCCTGCTGCGCGCGGGTGCCATAGAGCAAGAGCCCCCGGGTGCCCAGCACCAGGTGGGCGCTCAGGGTCAGCCCGAGGGAGCCATCGATCCCCGCGACCTCCTGGAGCACCCTCGCCGAGGCCGTGGCGGACAAGCCCCCGCCGCCGTGCTCCCGCGGGATGGACGTCCCGAAGAGACCGAGCTCCCGCAGCCCCTGGAGCACCTCCGGGGGGATCTTCGCCGCGCGGTCGATGGCCCCGGCGTCCACGGCGCGCGAGGCCCAGTCCCTCACGCTCTCCAGGATCATCCGGGTGTTCTCCCGCTCCTCCACGGAGAGCTCCGGGTACGGGAACGCCAGCTCCTCGGGGATCACCCCGAGGAAGAGCGCCTTCAGGAAGCTCGCTTCACGGACCATCGTCGGGCCTTGTCGGGGGAGGTGGGGTGCTGTCGGTGGGTGTAGGGTCCGGTGGGTTTGTCACCCGTGAGAGCGGTACATAGACCACCAGGGTCTCGCCGACCACGAGCGCGGCCCTCGGAGAGCGGTTGTTGATGCGCGCCAGCCGCGCTGCGGTGAGCCCGTGGCGCGCGGCGACGGACGCGAGGGTGTCCCCCGCGGCGACGGTGACCCTCAAGCGCGCCAGGCCCTCGCTCGCGGCGCTGCGGTCGGCGAAGGCCTCGCTGTCGCGCGGGAGGGCCTCGACCTCGGACTCCTGGTACACGCGAACGCCCTCGGGGGGGTCTCCGCGGAGGAAGACCTGGAGCCAGAGGCCCTGCTGCACGCGGGCCCTGGGGTCCAGGCCGTTCCAGCGGGCGAGGGTGTCCCGTGGGACGCCCAGGGCGCGGGCGGGGACCTCCAGCGGGTCGCTGTCGGCCACGCGGACAAAGACCCTGCGGTGCCCAGGGGGGGCGACCGTGGAGGGGTCCACGGGCACCACGGGCAGGGCACCGCCCGGGAGCGGGGACGGGTCCCTCGGCGGCACGAGGAGCGTATCCCCGGGGCGCGCGATGGCGTTGTCCGCGAGGCCCGACTGCGCGCGAAGGGCGCGGGGGCGAAGGCCCCAGCGGGCGGCGACCTCGTCCAGGGCCTCACCGTAGCGCAGGGTGTAGGGGCGCAGGGCCTGGGCCTGGAGCCTCGGGAGCGCGGCCCGTACGGCGTTTGCGCTCGCCGGGGGGACGTGCAGCCGGAAGGGCGCCTCGGCGCTGGCGCCGGGCGGGGTGCGCGCGCGGAGGAGGGCGGGGTTGAGGGCGGTGAGGTCCGCGGCGCGCACGCGGGCCTCCCTGACCAGGTCCGCGAGGGCGATGGACCCGGTGACCTCCACGTCGTCCCAGGCGACCTCCGGGTCCGGCGAGGGGTCGATACCGAAGCGCGGGAGGTTCCTGGCGACGAGCGCCACGGCGAGGATCCTCGGGGCGTACTGCTGGGTCTCCCAGGGGAGGGCGCCTTCGAGGCTGGAGAGCGCGTCGGGGTCCGTGGTGCCGTATTTTCTTATGCTGCGCAAAAGGCCGTTGTAGCCCATGTTGTACGCGGACAGGGCGAGCTCCCAGGTGCCGAAGCGCTGGTAGAGGTCCCGGAGGTAGCGGGCGGCGGCCTCGGTGGAGCGGTCTACGTCACGGCGCTCGTCCAGCCAGTCGTCCACGCGGAGGCCGTAGGTCCGTGCGGCGTCGGGCATGAGCTGCCAGAGGCCCACGGCGCCCGCGTGGGAGACGGCCCTGGGGTCGAAATCGCTCTCGGCGGCGGCCACCCAGAGGAGCTCCACGGGCATCCCTTCGCGCTCCAGGGCGGCCATGATGCGCTGTTCGTAGCGCCCGCCGTGACGGATCCAGACGCTGACCACCCGGCGGGCGCGGCCCTCGGCGCGCAGCTCCGCGAGCTCCCGCAGGAGCCTCGGGGACACCCTCACCGGGAGCGAGGTGAGCTGCAGCTCCGCCGCGAGGCGCGCGTCCAGCCCGGCGCTCTGGGGCTCCACCGCGAGGGCGCGGGCGGCGTCGGCCACGGTGGCGGGCCGCGGGGGAGCGTCCGCGGGCGCGTCGCCTGCGCGCCGGAGCTGCGCCAGGGCCGCGCTCTCCGCGCAGGACGGGGCGCTCTGGGCGAGGGCCCGGGGCGACGCTAGCGCCAGCGCGAGGCCGGCTCCCACACACGCGCGCGCTGCCACCATGAGGGGAGGCGTTACCGCGAGCGCGCAGCCAGCGCCAGTTTACGGCGCACGGAGGCTTCGGGGCCCGGCGCCCCGGTGGTGGCTCACCGCCGCCAGGTGCCGGCGCTCGCGGTGGTGACGTACTCCCCGCGGGGCCAGTGGCGGTAGTACTGCACGCGCAGCACCGGGCCGCCCTGGGCGTCGTACTCGCCCACGGCCACGGTCCCGAACACCCTCAGGAGCGAGTTGGGCTGCACCTGGTTCTCCCCCAGGGCGTCCTCCGGCCGGAGCGTCACCACCGCGGTAAAGGGCCCCCCGTCCCGCTGGCTCACGGTCACCCTGCAGGTGCTCTCCCCCTCGTCCTCGCAGAGGTGACGGTCCTGGTGCGTGCGCACCTGCAACGCGATCCGCGCGCTCCCGGACGCCCCGGCCTCCACCGCGGTCACCACCCCGAACCAGTTGACCACCCGGTCCCGGTAGAGGTCCGGCATGCGCCGCACCTCGTCGTAGACCGACTCCTGGCTGCGCTCGAGCCAGGGCTCCTCGGTCCCGAGGGGCAGGTACGTCCGCGCATGCCCGTAGGGCCCCGCCCCCGCACACCCCAGGGACAGGAGCCCCACCCACACACACGCCTTGGGTCCCATGGCGGGGTCCTTAGCGCACACCCTTGACCCTAGGCAAGACCCTCGCAGCTTGCGTACCGGCCAGGAACACGCACCATGGGGCTCCGCGTGACCACCCTCCGTGACACCATCCGACAGCGCCTCGCCCGGGAGCGAGGGACGCTCTATCGCTCGGCTCCGTCGCGTGTTGCGCTCGTCTACCCGTCGCCGTACCGGGTGGGCATGAGCTCCCTGGGGTACCAGGTGCTCTACCGCGAGCTCAACCGCCACCCGGACACCAGCGCCGAGAGGGCCTTCGCCCCGGAGGACCTCCACGAGGCCCGCGAGCGCCGCGAGGCGGTGCTCACCTACGAGACCGGCACCCCCCTCGGGGCCTTCCCCGTGGTCGCCCTCAGCGTCGCCTACGAGACCGAGCTCGCGGGGCTCATCTCCACGCTGGAGCTGGCCCAGGTGCCCTCGCTCCGGGAGGAGCGAGACCCCAGGAGCCACCCCTTCGTCCTGGTGGGAGGGCCCCTCACCTTCTCCAACCCGCTGCCCGTGGAGCCCTACGCCGACGCGGTGGTCCTCGGCGAGGCCGAGGAGGTCATCCACCGCGTGCTGGACACGCTCTCCGAGCACCGCGAGCATGCCGCGAGGCTCCGCGCCCTGGCCCAGCTCCCGCACGTGTGGGTCCCGCTGCTCCACGGGGAGAGCCTCCCCGCCATCGCCGCCGCGGACAACGCGCTCCTGCCGGCCTACGGCCAGGTGATGACCCCCGACACGGAGCTGTCGGACATGTTCCTCGTGGAGACCGAGCGAGGCTGCTCCAGGGGTTGCACCTACTGCGTCATGCGCCGGAGCACCAACGGCGGCATGCGCCTGGCCTCCCTCGACGCGATCCTGGCGCGCATCCCCGAGGACGCCCGCAAGGTGGGCCTCGTCGGCGCCGCCGTGAGCGACCACCCGAAGATCGTGGACCTCGTAGACACCCTGGCGGGCCAGGGGCGCTCCGTGGGGCTCTCGTCCCTGCGCCCGGACCGGCTGACGGACCGCTTCGTGGGGGCCCTCAAGCGCGCGGGCTACAAGACCCTCACCACCGCCATGGACGGCCCCAGCGAGCGCCTGAGGGCCTCGCTGGAGCGCCACGCAAAGGTGCGGCACCTGGAGAAGGCCGCCGAGCTCGCCCGCGCCCACGGGATGCAGACCCTCAAGCTCTACCTCATGGTGGGCCTCCCCACGGAGACCGACGACGACATCGATGAGTGCGTGACCTTCATCACCGGGCTCTCGAAGGTGGTGCCCGTGGCCCTGGGGGTGGCGCCCTTCGTGGCCAAGAAGAACACCCCGCTGGATGGGCAGCCCTTCGCGGGGATCGCAACCGTGGAGGCCCGGCTGGAGCGCCTGCGTCGGGGGCTCCAGGGCCGGGCGGACGTACGCCCCACCAGCGCCCGCTGGGCCTGGGTCGAGTGGGTCCTGGCCCAGCACGGCGCCCGCGCAGGCCGCGCCGTCCACGACGCCGTCCGCGCCGGAGGGCGCTTCGCCGACTGGCGCCGGGCCTTCGAGGCCGCAGGCGTGGCGGGCGCCCCTCGTCGAAGGCTCGCCACGGTGCCCTCGGCTGGGTGAACCTGTTGCGGTGGGCAGATGATCGCGGACGCTGCACGGCGACCCCACCCCGCGCTGCCGCGCCGCCCTCTGAATCGCGCGCAGAAGCGGTATTCAACTCCGACTCCAGGAGACCTCGACCGGTAGCCATCTCTCTTGCAAAGAGCCATCTCCGACTTCGCCGTGCTCGTTACGTCCCCAGCACCACAAGGACTCGTCAAAGAGCACCGCGCAGACATGGAACACCCCCACCGCGACCTGCCTCACAGGTCCCGGGAGGAGGACCCGCGTGGGACGACGACGGCAGGGGACAGGGAGATTGTTCAAGACATGTCTCATCGAAGGAGCGTGGCATGCGTCGTGGCCCTCCAGGCCGACGCCGAGCTGACCAAATTCGTTGTCACCCCAACACCAGAGGCTCCCGTCGCGGCGGACCGCGCAGAAGGAATTCAGGGTCCCCTCCAGGGCCGTGACCTCCTCCAGGCCCTCGACAGGTCCAAACTCCGGTCTGCTGGCCGTCGCTCCATCACCCAACGTGCCGAACAGATTCTCCCCCATGCAATGAACCGCGCCCTGAAGCGTGCGGGCGCAGAGGGTACCTCCACCGGCGCTCACGCCGCTGACGCCTGGCAAATGGGCCCGCCTCCGCGCGCCGATCGCCTCCGGGGGCCGTCGGGCAACCGCTGGGGGGGGAGGATCAGCGCAGCGGCCACCACCCCAGGTCCAGAGCGTATCATCGGAGGCAAAGCCTGCGTTGTAGAGGGTGCTCGGGGAGATCTGCTCCATGGGCGGCAGGTTGGGAACCTGGAGGCTCTCCGAGGCAGGAACCTGGTCCCCGGGGAAGTCCGCAAAGTGCCCCGGCAGACATCGTCCCAGACCCAATTCTCCGGAGCCATTGTAGCCCCAACACCACACTTCACCGGAGTCCTCCCGGAGGCAGGCATGTCCGAGACCCAACGAGATGGAGGCGATCCTGGCCCGCGTCCCCAGCACTCTTGGCTCCGGTGCCGTCGGGGGAACCTGTGGCCAGGCCAGGACACCCCAGCACCAGACTCGGCGCTGCGAGTCCAGAGCGCAGGAGGAACGCAGACCGAGGGAGACCCCCACGACGCCCTCGGGACCCGCGATGGCCACAGGGCGCAGGCGGCGTTCCAGGGTCCTGTCACCGAGTTGTCCCCACTCATTACTGCCCCAGCACCACAGGGTCCTCCGTGGGCCCACCACCATGCAGGTGTGACCGAAGCCAGCCGCGACCGCGTGGATCGTGTGTTCTGTGGGAGGTCGCGGAGCACCCGCGGCCCCTCCGTCGGGAGGGGAGTACGTGGGTGGCGCCGCGGAGCGTCCCGGCTGATCAGAGGGTATCCGGAGCGCGCCACAGTCACTCAGGGCAGACGCCAGGAAGCAGCAGGAGAGCATCCAACGTGCGAGGTCAGGACCGTCGTCCCATCGCACAGAAACAGTCATCCGCACATCTCACTCTCTCTCCTAAGATATTCGCTGATGGTATCCGGATCCATGGCAAGGGGGACGGTGGCATCAAGGACATTTACGCTGAAGATGGTACCCGAAATTCCACATCCTGGCGCCGCGGGCATCAGCAGACATCGCGCGAGGCCACCCGGCAGGACGCATCTCGGAGGGATCGTGCCGCGTGGAAAGAAACCTAACCTGTCCGCCACGCGCATGATCTCCTGATATGATTGAAAGACCCGCTCCGCCCACGCCTCCGCATACAGTGTTATCGCTTCACCCAGGAGATTGTCACATGCACCCCGAGAAAAGAGGTCGACCGCACCCTGCCTTGAACACTGAGATACCAGATCGCTCGCAATCCTGCACAGACGAGCGATGGGGCTTCCAGGAGGCATCCCTTGGGCAAGATAGCAGAAGGTTCCAGGCACGTCAGGTCGGCTGTGCTGATTCGCGTAGAAGCAACCCGCGCTGAACCGCCTACACTGACAAAGTGAATTCCGGAGGCCAGTGAGTTCGGCGTGCCCAGCATTGATCGTACCCTGCCAGTAGGTGTAGGAATCTCGTATCACCCTGACGTTTCCGATGCATTCGCCCGACAGAGCGCCCGGCATTGGGAACGTGTTGGGAGGGTGAGGGCCTGGGATGATGGGGCGATTCCAAGGCATCCCTCCTGGCTGATACAGAGGCGGGTACAGAGCCTGTTGGCGGACGTACCCCTCTGGGATCATTGAAGGCAATCTACTCCCCTCGGCCCTAAGGAGCGCTTCGCCAACCAGAGGCAGATCCCACGGCGTCCCTCCACCAGGAGCCCTGAATTGTTCGATCGCGCGTGCCAGGACCGGCGCGTTGGCGCAATCGTGGCAGCATGGAGGACCCAAGCGAGGAACGCCACGGATCCCTCCCATAAGAGAACCGCGGCCCCCACACCTACAGAGTTCTCCACCACAGCCGCATCCTCCGTGGACCCGCACCCGAGGGGATCCCTTGCGCGGCCACGAGTCCACCGCTCCAACCGTGTGGTGGTCCAATTCCCACGGAGGGCGCTCGGTGGTCCACTCTGGCGGGAGTATCTCATACGGCTTAAGCGCCCGCCCTGCGAAGTACCGAGTGCCCGTCGCGGCGGGCGGTGTCGCTGCGGCAGGAGCCTGAAGGAAGGAGTCCGGGAAGATCTCATACGGCTTCTTCCCCCTGAGGGGCGTCTCCGGGTACCCACCGCCGCTCGCCCTCGCGAACGGAGCCATGGTGGCCTGGGGTGCGTCGGAGGGGAAGATCTCGTACGGCTTGCGCTGCGATGGCGCGGTCACGAAGGGCGCCGCGGGTGGCGCAGCCATCCCCTCCTTGCCCATGACGGAGCCGAGGTCCATGGCCGCGCGCCACGCGCTCGGGTCCTTGGCCTTCTCGGTGCCACTCGCGTTGGGTGCCCACCCGGGCGGGAAGATCTCGTAGGGCTTGCTCACCGAAACCTCCCGGTGCCGAGCAGCGTCCCGCGGGCGCAGGTGCCTTCACCACACATGGTCAACCCCCGCTCCTGCGGCCGCAGGCGATGACCCGTACGGGCACCCCGACCTGCGCGGAACAGGAGACTGCCACACGTCCCTTGTCACCCATCTTGGCCTCGCGGACTTGGACATGTCCGTCGCGCCCGTCGGAGCGGGCTGGGCGGCGGGGAAGTTTGGCATTGTTGGTCATGAGCCGTCCCTCAAGTTCTGGAGATCTCACAAGGCGCTGGTTCGTCATGACGAAGGATCAGCCGCGTCGGTCCTTCGGTGTGTTGTCGGAGGAGGCTGAAGTGCACGGTATGGTGGGGGAGGTGGAGGATAAGCGTCTTCTCCAAGCGCACCTCCCATGATCCATCGCGAAAGAGGCACCTCTCCTCTAACTCTACACCGAAGAACGGACGATCATTCACGCCGTCATTCAGAATCGCCATCGCGGCATGGCAGTCGGCGATCCGTACGATCCAAAAGTCACCATCATGGTAGAGGAGCCGCTGACTAAGGACCCTCAACCTCCCAATTTTTTGGAGTGGGACCACCAAACCAGACCTCTCCACCCGGTTGTGGTATGAACTCAAGGGAAGATCCTTCCTGCTTTCCTGAAACACTTACCACAATCATAAAGTCCTCATTAGAATAGTGGCCAGATCGGTTCGGTACAGGCCTTTTTTTCATGACCGTCAGCGTACCCTGACTGGAGTTTCAGCAGGAACTGCCCTCGCCAGATTCCCACCAACACCGATGTCATTCACGATATTCATGGTGACAGGGGACGACTGTCCGCTCCTTTTCTCTCATGACGACCACCTTGGAAGGGCTGTTCAGTAAGATCCACGACACAAATGTGCTGCATCATTTACTACCACCTTAAGGCCATGGTCATCAACAATGAAAAGTTGTGCGCCGCAATAAATTTCGATATCTAATACACCCGAGGGAGGAGCGTAGAATGGAAATTTGCATGTCAGGTGTTCTGTATCGTATGATATGAACCGAATAACCATGGGATCTCGAAAATCATACCCTGGATCACAGTGTGGCCGATAGCCATAACTCAGTTCTAGGGAATTACACTCTGGATGCGAATTGAAGGATCTCGATCCAGTCATTTGTGCATCCATGATCTCTTGTATTGAGATGTGACACATCAACCTCTCCTCCATTCGCTGATCATTGCATGGAAGTAGTTGTAAGTTGATTACAAGTAGCCACCGCAAGTGACCTTTCATTTGGCCTCTCAGAAATGTCCCCGTACGGTTTGCCTGCTAGAAAGTCACCACCTCAATCGTCTCCGCGACCCCCAGAGTCCCCGCCCCGGAGGCCACGACATAGAGCAGTTGCCGCACCACATCGGCGTGCTTCTCAAGTGTAAGTTCCAGTGCAACGCGTCCGGGCGAGAGCGTGAGGCCATTGCCCACGGTCGTGAGCTCCGGATCCGTCGAGATCGTGCAGATGGGACCTGCGGCAATGGGAGGGGTGATGAGCAGGGTGACCCGGTTCGGGCTCGACCCGAAAAGTTGCGAGCAGTTCACCCCGACGCTGCGCACCATACCGCTCCGATTGCCTTGCTCAACCTTTTCGTTCATGGCCATGTCTCCATCGTCCACCACCTCCAGGAGCCCGATGGTCGTGGCGCCTCCCGGACAGAAGCCGTCGATCGGACCCTCGATCAGGTCGCCGTGGGCATACCGACTGAGGTCCAGAGGGTACCCGTTGCTCGCCACCAGGAGGCTGTTTGTGGTGGTTCCCTCACCCTGCAGAACCACATTGTAGTCAAGGGCGTTCTGAGGGGTGAAGAGCACCCATTCGCGTCGTGGGCTGGATCCAAGGGCCCGTTGGAGGTTCACCCCCAGCGTCGCAAAGCGGATCGTGCCTCGGAGCATCGTACCCTCGCGGGGGGTCAGGAGGTTCGAACGAACTTGAGGCAGCCCTCGGAGCGTGTCAACAATTTTGTGACCGTGGCGGTCACTTTTTTGGGCCACCAACATTAGACCGCGCGGCGGACGCGACCTCACCCCCCCTGCCCCATAGGCGTTAAGGGCCAAGGCCCCTTAGAGGGGCGTGGGACGCGGCGCGTCGGTGGCGCTTCTGTGGCGCTGAGGGGCGTTCTCGATGCGCGTCCGCCCCGTGGAATGACCGATCTCGATGCGGGTCGG
>JACRDB010000064.1 GCA_016218725.1 Deltaproteobacteria bacterium | reverse complement strand
TCGGCCTTGGCCTCGGCCTTCTTGTTGGAGCCGCCGGCGTAGTGGTCGGCGTACCAGCCGGAGCCCTTGAGGATGAAGTTCCCCGAGAGGATCTGCCGCTCGGCGGCGGGCTGGGCGCAGCTCGGGCACTGCCGCACGGGCTCCTCGGAGATGCGCTGGACGCGCTCGAACTCGTGGCCGCAGGCGGTGCAGCGGTAGTTGTAGGTCGGCATCGGGCAACCGGTAAGCTCGGGGGGCGCTGGCGTCAACTGCCGCGGCGCTACGCGGCCTCGGGCCCCTCGGTCGCGGTGGCCTTGCGGGTCCAGAGGATCCCGTCCGTGCGGCGGTCCCCCAGGAGGACATGCCTCGCCAGGAGCCCGGTCTTGCGGAAGCCCGCCAGGAGCATCGCCGCGGCCACGTGGGCGTCCCCCACGGGCACCACCGCGAAGGAGCAGGACACCTCCCGGGGCCGGAGCTGCTCGGCCAGGGCGTTGAGCGCGCCCACGAGGAGCACCGAGTCCTCCACCCGCGCCGGCAGCGTACCGAGCTGCACGAAGGCGTTGCCAAAGGGCTCCTGGAGCTCCGCCGAGACCCACTGCTCGCCCGCCCGGGAGTTGGCCCTCACCGGGCGCACGAAGGCGTGGATCCGCTGGCCGCTGCGGCCGAAGCGCTCCTCGAACCAGGCCCCGGCCTTCTTGCTCCGGGTGCCCGTGCGCGTCGCCCCCACCTCCTCGTCGGAGCTCACCTGGACCTTGAAGGTCCTGGGGTTCACCTCCATGGTGGGCGAGAGCTTGCGCGCCGCGGCCATCAAGCGCTCCGCCGCCGCGAGGTCCGCCGCGGAGACCCCTCGGCCCTCCTCGTCCAGCGGCGTGCCCCCGAAGAGGTGCCCCATCACGTACGCGTCCGAGCGCTTGTAGTACCCCGGGATGGACCCCTCCCGCGCGTAGCCCACCCGCTGCCACCCGGAGGACTCTTCCTTCTCCACCAGGGTGTAGACCCGCTCCAGGCCCTCCTTGGCCGCGATGGCCTCGATGGCCGCCTGCTTCTGCGGGAAATTCCCCGCCAGGAAGTCCACCACCCTGGCCGTGCGGTGCCGGCGGTTGACCACCAGGCTCACGTACACACTCTCGCGGCGGAAATGGAGCTCCTCGATGACGGGCCGCGGGCCCGCCTTCAGTGCCTCTGCCATGACGATCCCCTTCACCCGAGAAAGACCTGCAAAGGCGCCCTTCTGGACGGCGCCGGGCGGGCCTATACCGCAGCCTGACAGGTTATGTCAATGGCCTTGCGCGGGGCACGGACCGCCGTGCCCCGTCGGGTTGGAGCTCAGGGGGTCGGGCGGGCCGCGCCGGGGCGCGCCGGGGCGGCGGCCAGGGCGGCGTCGATGCGCCGGGCGAAGTCCTCGAAGGGGAGGGCGCCGGCGACGAACTTGCCGTTGATGAAGAAGGCCGGGGTGCCGATCTGGGCGCCGGTGGCGTCCGCCGCGGCCATGTCATCCCGGATGCGGGCCTGGTGGGTGTGGTTGTCGAGGGCCGCGCGGAAGCGGGCCATGTCCAGGTTCTGCTCCTGGGCGTAGCGCTCCAGGTCCGCGCGCTCCAGGTGCTGCTGGTTCTGGAAGAGCGTGTCGTGGTAGCGCCAGAAGCCCGCGTTGGAGCGCTGGGCGAAGGCCTCCTGGGCGGCCTCGGCGGCGAGCATGGCGTGGTCGTGGAAGGGCAGCGGGTAGTCGCGCCAGGCGAAGCGCACGCGGTCGCCGTAGCGCTGCCGCATCTGCTCCACCTGCGGGCCGACGCGGGAGCAGAAGGGGCACTGGTAGTCCGAGAAGTGCTCGATGACCACCCGGGCGTTGGCGGGGCCCCAGGCGGGGGCGCGGGGGTTGCCGCGCACGGTGTAGACGCGGTTCTCGTCGTCGCCGGCGGGCTGGTTGGGCTGCGGGGCCGCGGCGGCGCCGCCGCCGGTCATGCGCACCTGCGTGTCCGCGGTGGCCATGTACCGGTCGTAGAAGTTCGCGCGGGTGGTGCCCGGGTGCGCGGTGATCCACGCCTCGGCGGTGCGCTTGGTCTCGTCGATCAGCCGCTGGAAGGCCTCCGCGGGCTGGGCGCCCACGAGCCTGCGGCCGTTGATGAAGAAGTGCGGCGTGCCGTTCGCCTGGAGCGATTGGGCGAGCTGGTGGTCGGCGTCAATGGACGCGCCGTGGGTGTGGCCGTCCATGGCCGCGCGGAAGCGGGCCATGTTGAGCCCCTGGGCCTGGGCGTAGCCCTCCAGCGCCGGGCGGTCGAGCCCCGTGGGCTCCGAGTTGTGCTGGAAGAGCGTGCCGTGCATGGCCCAGAAGCCCGCGTGCGAGCGCTGGGCGAAGGCCTCCATGGCCGCCTCGGCGGCGGGGCGGGCCTTGTCGTGGAAGGGCAGCGGCTCGTTCTTCCAGACCACCCGGAGGTCCGCGCCGTAGCGCGTGCGCAGGTCCCGGATGGTGGGCTCCACGCGGCCGCAGAAGGGGCACTGGAAGTCCGAGAAGACCACCATGGTCACCAGCGCCGTGGCGGGCCCGAGGGAGGGGGAGTTGCCCACCGGCACGCGGAGCACCTGGGCGGGGTCCGGCTCCGCGGGGCGCTGCTGCGGGCGCTCCGGCGTGGGCTCCGAGCCCGGCACGGGGTCGGCCACCATCTGGGCGTACACGCGGTTCCTCGGCTGGATGGTCCGGGCCCGGGCGAGCACCTGGTCCACCAGGGTCTTGAAGCGCTCGTAGGGCTGGGCGCCCGTGAGCTGCGTGCCGTTGATGAAGAAGTTCGGCGTCCCCTGGGCGCCGAGGCGCTGGGCCAGGTCCGCGTCCTGCTGGACCCGGGCCTGGTGCGTGTTGCCGTCCAGCGCCGCGCGGAAGCGCTGCATGTTGAGCCCGAGCTGCTGGGCGAACTGCTCCAGGTGCGGGCGGTCGAGCTCGGTCTGGTGCTGGTAGAGCAGGTCGTGCATCTGCCAGAACTTGCCCTGGCGCTGGGCCTCCACCGCGGCCTGCGCCGCCGGGCCCGCGTTGTTGTGGAAGGGCAGCGGCGCGTTCTTCCACACGATCCGCACGTCGTTCGGGTACTCCTGCCGCAGGCGCCGGAGGGTGTCCTCCACGCGCGAGCAGAAGGGGCACTGGAAGTCCGAGAACTCCACGATGGTCACCAGGGCCGAGTTGGGCCCCTGGACCGGCGAGTCCCCGACAGGGATCCGCTCGGCGTCCTGCTGCGGCGGGCCGTTGCCCCCGCCGTTGTTGTTGCTGGCCTCGGCGGTCACTTCCCCGCCGGGCTCCGCTGGCGCCCTGGACCCCGTGATGTTGCCCACCACGAAGCCGAACACCAGCGCCATCACGATCGAAATCGCTGCTGCGCCTCTACTCACGTTCCGTACTCCTTGTTCCGTCTCGTCCCTGAATCGATCACTCGCTCGCCCTCGCCGCGCGGTCGCCGGCCCCATTGCCGCCTCGCGCGCCGCGGGGCTACTCGTCGCACCCCGGAAGACCCCGCCCGTTGAGAAGCGCACCCCCGAGGCTCCGCCGGGGTGACGCCCGTGGCCGCCGTCGGAGTCGGAGCCTTGCGGCGGACCCTCCTTGAAGAGCGTCCGCGGCGCGCTCCAGCGCCTGCGGGGTATTTGGTCTCTCTGCGCGCCCTCTGGGCGCCCGCTACGGCGCCGGTGGGCGCCAGGGCAGCGCGCGCACGCCCGCCCGGCCGAGGGACGCCTCCGCCGGTGGCCACGCGCGCTCCACGCACCCCACCGCCGGGGCGATACCCTGAAAGCCCACCAAGGGCACCACAAGCTCGGCCTGCCAGACCCCGGGGCCATTGCCCGGCGCAGGCCCCGGCTCCTCCACCGAGCACCCTGGCTGCGTGGGGTCCACGCAGCGGTTCGGCGGGAGAGACTGCAGCAGCTCCAACTGCACCTGTCGGCGCAGCCGACCCAGCGCCGCCCCAGGGGGAATCTGGGGCTCCCGGGGTCCCAGTTCGCTCACCAGCCTCGGGGTCTTGGCCGAGGACTTATGGAACGCCGCGTCCGCCATGGACCCGCTCCCCGAGGGGACCACGGTCACCACGGCCCCTGGCACCGAGGGCGGCAGGCTCTGGCTCAAGACGGGCATGGGCGTGGCGTCACAGCGTCCGGGCACCCAGCCCTCCGCGCTGGACACCCTCCCCTGGGCCCACGACGCCGACGCCCCAAGGAGGGCGCACACCGCGGCGGTGAGGGCGAAGAGGAGGCGCATCAACGAGTGCCGTGCAGTGTAGAGACTTTCCGGTCCGTCGCAATGGCAGGGCGCCACAATGTGCCCGGCCGGTCTCTAGTCAACCTTCGGCCCCCCCTTCCCATTCCCGAGGCGCGCCCTCGGCAAGGAAGGCCCTCACCCGCTCCACGCCCTCGGGCGAGAGCAGCGCCCCGGGAGCCTCCCAGGTGACTCCCTCCATACCTCGGAGCCATGTGCGCTGCTGTCTCGCATAGGTCCAGGTTGCTTTTACAATCATACCTTCCAGGGCAGTACGTGGGATGGAGCCCTTGATGTATTCCATGAGCTGTTTCTGTCCAACAGTCTGAAATGGCTTGAGTTCGCTTGAGTATCCTTGCTTGAGGAGAGCTTCGAGCTCGTTCAGCCAGCCCTGGTTCAGCATGGACCGGGCCCGGGCTTCGATCCGTGCCCTCAGGAGCTCCGGACGGAGCGAGAGGGCGGCGATCCAGGCGTCGTACCGTGGCCCCTGGGCGCGGTGCTGGCGGTGATGCTCGGAGTAGGGGACGCCCGTGGTGCGGCAGACCTCCAGGGCCCGGACGATGCGAATGCGGTCCGTCGGGTGGATCTTTGCCGCGTAGTCCGGGTCCAGGGTGGCGAGCTCCGCGTGGAGCCCCGCGAGGCCCGAGGGGTCCGTGCCCGCGCGAGTCTCCAGGGCGCTGCGAAGCGCCTGGTCCCGAGGGATCCCCGGGGCGAGGCCACGGATCAGGGCCTGGAGGTAGAGCCCCGTACCACCCACCACCAGGGGGATCTTCCCCCGGGCTCGGATGTCGTCGATGCACGGGTCCGCCAGGGCCACGAAGCGCGAGGCGTCGAAGGGTTCGGTGAGCTCCACCACGCCCACGAGGTGGTGGGTGAGGCCCCGGAGCTCCTCCGGGCGGGGCGCGGCGCTCCCGAGGGAGAGGCCTTTGTACACCTGCACGGAGTCCGCGCCGACGAGCTCCACGCGCTCCGGGCCGCCCAGGGCGTGGGCGAGGCGCACGGCCTCGGCGGTCTTGCCCGAGGCCGTGGGCCCCGCGAGGATGAAGAGCCGTCCTCGCGGCGCGGTCACTCGCCCAGCACCCCGGCCATGAAGTGCAGCATCGCCCACTGCTGCCCCGCGGTGGGCCTGCGCTCCACGGAGACGTGGGAGATGGCCGACGTGACCAGGAGGTGAGTGGGCACCTGCCCGCGGAGCTCCAGGCTCGCGAACTCCGACTCCGAGGGGGGGATCACGTCGTCGTGGTCGCCGTGGAGGAGGTACACCGGCGCCCGGAGGCGCTGGAGGTGCCCCCGCGGAGAGGCCTGGTCCATGGCCCCACGAAGCGACGGGAGCTCCCGGGCCACCTGGGGCCCGAGGGTCGCCCGGTCGTGGGCCAGGATGCGCTGGAAGAGCGCCCCGGAGACGCCCTGGAGCCGGGCCCCCAGGCGCTCGGCCTCGGGGCGGTTCTCGTGCAGGAACTCCCGCACCGCCGCGCGGAAGGGGGCGACCTCCTCGGCGGGCACGAAGCGCTCGGCGTAGGCGTACATCAGCACCACGAGGCCGTAGTCGTGGGCCCGGAGGCGCACCACGCCCCGCGGGGTCTGGAGCTCGTCCGTGGCCAGGAAATGGCTCACGCGCTCCAGGTCGTCGTGGCCGCCGAGGGAGAGGACAAAGGCCACCTCCCCAGCGCAGGAGGGCTCCGCGGCGGCGCGCAGCGCGAGGCCCCCGGCGAAGGACAGCCCGAGGAGCCCGACGCCCCCGGGGGCCACCCGGGGCGAGCGGGCGACGTGCCTCACGGTGACCGTGAGCTCCTCCACGCTCGAGGCTTGAATGCGATAATCCGCCAGGGCCTGGAGCTCCGGGGTGACCACCACCAGGCCCGTTCGCGCGAGCTGCCGGGCGAAGGGCACCAGGCGCCGCTCGTCGATGCCTCGCCAGTGGACGCCGTGCGCGAGCACCAGGGCGCGGCGGGGCGCTCCGTCCGCGGGGCGGTACATCCTGGCGCGGAAGGTCCCCTCGGGGCCCCGGAGGGCGAAATCCTCCTCGGTGATGGGGGTGTCGTAGAGGTGCGCCAGGCGCCCCTCGGCGCGGTTCATCCGGAGGAGGAGCGAGGCCGCCCGGAGGTGGTCCCGGACGGGCACCGAGAGCACACCGAACTGCACCAGGAGCGCCAGCGCCCAGGCGCCCTTGCAGCGACGCCCGACCGGCGCGATCACCGCGGGGCCGTGGCGCCGGTCCCCGCCGCGGCGGGGCACAGGGCCTGGTAGACGCTCTGGTAGCGCCGGGCCCCGCGCTCCCAGGAGAAGTCCGTGCGCATGACCCTGCGCACCAGGCGCCCGAAGGCGTCCCGCTTCGCGTAGCCCGCCAGGGCCCGCGAGAGGGCGCCGTAGAGGCCCTCCTCGGAGGGGTGCTCGAACGCGAAACCTGTGCCCGTGGTGAGCTCCGCGTCGGCGTCCACGATGGTGTCCCGCAGGCCCCCGGTGGCGCGGGCCACGGGCACGGCGCCGTAGCGCATGGCATACATCTGCGAGAGCCCGCAGGGCTCGAAATGGGACGGCAGCACGAAGAGGTCGCTCCCGGCGTAGATCCGGTGGGCGAGGCCGTCGTCCCACTCACGGCGGAAGGCCACCCGGTCGGGCATGCGCTTCTGGAGTTCCGTGAGGGCCTCCAGGAGCGCCGGGTCCCCGTGGCCCTGGACCACGAGCTGGAGCTCCTGGCGCAGGAGCCTGGGGGCCACGGCCAGGAGGAGGTCCACGCCCTTCTGGGCCACGATCCTGGCGACCATCCCGACCACGGGGCACTCGGGCCGCTGGGGGAGCCCGAGGCGCTGCTGCAGGTCGCTCTTGCAACGGACCTTGCCCGCGAGGTCCTCGGCGTCATAGCGGGACGCCAGGTGGGGGTCCGTGGAGGGGTTCCACACGGCGTGGTCGATGCCGTTCAAGATGCCCGGCAGTTCCCCGCGGGCCCGAAGAACTCCGTCCATCCCGAGGCCCCCCTCCGGCGAGAGGATCTCCCGGGCATACGACGGAGACACGGTGGTGACGCGGTCCGCGTGGAGGATGGCGCCCTTGATCCACGACGCGGCGCCGTAGAACTCCAACTCGTCGACGGTGCCGTAGCGCGCCGGGAGCCCGAGCTCCGCCAGGGTCTCCAGGGGGAAGGTCCCCTGGTGGGACAGATTGTGGATGGTGAACACGGTCTTGACCTGGGCCAGCCGCGGGTCTTCCTCCCGGAGGAGGTCCAGGTAGACCGGCACCAGGGCCGAGGGCCAGTCGTGGGCGTGGACCACGTCGGGCAGCCTTGGCTGGGCCCGGAGCCACTCCACGGCGCCGCGGCAGAGCATCCCGAAGCGCCGGTGGTTGTCCGCGTAGGGGCCCTGGTCATCGCCGTAGACGCCCTGGCGGTCGCTCACCCCGGGGCCCCCGAGGAGCACCACGTTGACCCCGGAGGGCAGCCGGGCCTCGTGGATGTCCATCCCGAGGGTCTCACCCCCGAGGGGCACCCGGACCTTCATCAGTCTCCGGGCCAGGCTCCCGGCCTGGGGGTTGATGGAGCCATACAAGAGGCTCACCACGGTGACTTTGTGGCCGAGGATCTTGAGGGCCTTGGGCAGCGAGCCCGCCACGTCGCCGAGGCCCCCCACCTTGCTGAAGGGGACGACCTCGGGGCTTACCAGTACGATCTCCATGGGGCGCCCGGGAAGTACCTCCCTCCGCCCTTCATGGCAATGCCCTGACGGAAATAGCCCCCGGGGCCCCCTTGGAGGAAGGGGGCGGGCGTGCCACCATCCGGGGGTTGCGGTGATTTTTCTCTTCGCGCGCTCGTTGGGGCACAAGAGCCCTCCGGGCGCGGGCTCACTTCGAGAGGTCTGCCCATGCGATCGGTGTGGAAGCGCGTCTTGCTTGCCAGCGCCCTCGGCCTGCTAGGAGGCTGTTCGGGCACGCTCAACAACCCGGACGGGGGCGCCACCGGGGATGGGGACACCCCCCAGGACACGGGCGCCACCGGGGACGGGATGGGCCCGGTGGTGCGCTGCGGCCCCTCGGAGGACCCCGACGCGGACGGCATCGCCAACCGCTGGGAGGGCCCCGGGGACGCGGACCACGACGGCGTGGCCAACGCCAATGACCCGGACTCGGACAACGACGGCATCCCGGACGCCTTCGAGGCCAACTACGGCGCCGCCCGGAGCTGCGACGACACCCCTGTGGACAGCGACCGGGACGGCGCCTACGACTTCCAGGACACGGACTCCAACAACGACATGCTCACGGACACCGCCCAGGCGGCGCCCAACCCTCTCCAGGCGGGGGCGGGCTCACCCCCGGGGGCGGACTGCCTCCAGGGGGGCGGGCGGGGCATCCAGTCGTCGGTGGTCACGGGGTGGACCTGCCACCCGTTTGACACGGACACCGACGGGAGGCCCGACTACGCCGACGCCGACGCGGACGGCGACCGCATCGAGAACGGCCAGGAGATCACCCCCGGGGGCCCGACCGCGCCGACGGACACCGACGAGGACGGCCTGCCGGACTGGCGGGACACGGACTCCGACGGGGACACCATCACCGACGCGCACGAGACGGCCATCGACCGGGACGCGGACGGCACGCCCAACTACCGTGACCTGGACTCCGACGGGGACAACCCCCCCGGTGGGGACGCCAACAGCGACCGCAACGAGGCGGGCGACGCGGACCCCGCCACGGAGCCCCGGCAGTGCCCCCGGGAGCTCAACGTCTCCACGCTGAACATCATGGACGTGATGCCCGACGGCATCCGGGACTTCGAGGACACGGACAGCGACAACGACGGCCTCTCGGACCGCGAGGAGGCCGTGCTCGGCACGGACAAGTGCAACCCGGACTCCGACGGCGACGGCCAGCTCGACTCCGCCGAGGCCGCGTACTGCCGCAACCGTATGCGCATGGGCTGCGCCACCCAGATGTCCCAGCGCATCCCGGACACGGACTACTACCTCATCCTGCCCTTCGGCGGGCCCGCGGTGAACCGCGAGCTGGAGTTCGGGACCAACATCCACGTGGCGGACGTGTTCTTCATCTCGGACACCACGGGCTCCATGGGGGGCCAGCTCCGCGCGGTGCAGAGCTCCATCGCCACGCCCAGGACGGGGCTCATTGACAGCCTCCTGCGGGTGATCCCGGACACCTGGTTCGGGGTGTCCCACTATGACGACTTCCCGCAGGGGGGCTATGGGTCGTCGCCGGACCGGGCCTTCTGGCCCCTGTGCGCGGGCGTCCCCACCACCACCACCGGGTGCCAGCGGGACTGGGGCATCACCGTCCAGCCCCCGATGCGCGCCATGGACGTGCAGGCCACGGCCAACCAGATCCAGCTCCACGGCGGCTCCGACGGCCCGGAGTCCCAGGTGGAGGCCCTCTACCAGATCATCACCGGCGAGGGCCTCTATGACCGCTCCCGGCCCGACGCATGCCGCGCCTCGGACGGCCGCGGGCCCTGCTGGGTGCCGCCCCGGAACTGCGTGGACGGCACCCGCGGCATGCCCTGCTTCCGGGCGGGGGCCCTGCCCATCGTGATCCATTACACCGACGCGGACTTCCACAACGGCGCCCGCAACGAGTCCCCGCCGAGCTCCACGTACCACGAGCCCTACGTGGGGATCTCGCCGGCGCCGCACAACATGGACGACCTCATCAACGCGTACAACCGCAACTCCGGGCGCGTGGTGAACATGAACGCCAACTCCGGCCAGCGCTGCGCGGGGATGCGCCCCACGGCGCACACCGGGTACTCGCCCTGCTACGACTTCCGCGTCCTGGCCGAGGGCACCAGCTCCGTGGACCTGGAGGGCAACCCCCTGGTGTTCGATCTCCCCGGCGGCGGCACGGTCTCGTCGGACTTCGTGGACACCGTGGTGGAGGCGGTGAACACCCTCGCCACCCGGGTGCCCATTGACATCAACACGGCCATCCGAAACGACCCGGCCAACCCCGCCATGGTGGACGCCTCGCGCTTCATCCGGCGCCGCACCCCGTCCTGCCAGATCGCCCCCATGAACGACCGGTGCTGGACCGAGCCCATGGGCGTGACGCACCGCGCCGCGGTGGCCCGCACGGACCTGTCCACGTTCTACCGTGTGGTGCCCGGCACCCGCGTGCGCTTCACCATCTTCTTCCAGAACGACAACGTCTTCCGCGGCGAGCGCCAGAGCTCCACGCTCTTCCGCGCGTTCATCGACGTGGTGGGCGACGGCGTCACCACCCTGGACACCCGCGAGGTGTACATCCTGGTGCCCGCCAGCGACAACGGCCCCGGCTGAGCGCCTCCCGGCGCCATTGACGCCCGCGCCGAAGGGGTGCATCACCCCCCGCGGACGATGCACACCCGACAGCTCACCAAGGCCGACTTCGACCAGATCGTCGCCGTGATCGACCACTGGTGGGGCGGCCCCACCACGGCCCTGGCGCACCCGATCTTCTTCTACGAGTTCGGCTCCCACGCGCTCATCGCCGAGGAGGACGGCGGAATGGTGGGCTTCCTCCTCGGCTTCATCACCGCCGAGCCGCCCAGCGTGGGGTACATCCACCTGGTGGGCATCGACCCGGCCTGGCGCCGCCGGGGCGTCGGCCGGGTGCTCTACCAGGAGTTCGAGCGCCGGGCCCGGAGCCTGGGCGCCGCCCGGCTCAAGGCCATCACCACCGTGGGCAACCAGGCCAGCCTGGGGTTCCACCGCTCCCTGGGCTACGCCATGGAGCAGGTCCCGGATTACGCCGGGGTCGGCAGGGCCCGCTTTGTCTTCACCCGCGACCTTTGACGGTTACGGGTGCACTCCCGCGACGGGACGCTGTACTCTCCCCCCACGATGAGCCAGTCCATCGCCGCCTCCGCCGGCTCCGCCCGCCAGCGCCTCGCCTCCTCCCTCGCGGCCCTCCAGCAGGACCCCAACGTCCCGCCCAACGTGCTGGACATCGTCGCCGGCCTCGCCCGCGCCATGGGACCCCTCTTCCAGATCGAGCGAGGCACCGGCGCCCCACAGCTCCTATTTACCGCCCGCGCCGCCCTCCAGGAGACCCTCAGCAAGATGCAGGCGGTGGATCAAGCCTACCCCGGCGTCGGCGAGGCCACCGCCGCCATCGCCCACGCCCTCGGGCTCACCTTCACCTGCATCCGCGAGCACAACATCCAGGAGCACCCCGCGGCGCCGACGGCCGCGCCCGCGCAGGCCCCTGCCCCCGCCCCGGCGCCTCCGTCCCTCGGGCCCACGGCGGTGCAGCCCCTGGGCCCGGCCCCGGGGCCCCTGGTACAGCCCGCGCCCATGCCCCTGGTGCAGCAACCCCCCGTCGCCCAGCCCGTCCCTCTGGTTCAACAAATCGCTCAGCCCGTTCCCCTGGTGCAACCCCACATTTCCCCACCTCCCCCGGTAGCACCTCCCCCCGCCCCACCTCCACCTACACCTCCCTCCGTGGTGGTGGCTCCACAGGGGGCTTCTCAGCCCGCGGCGGTGGCCCGTCCCATGGCCATGCCGTCGGCCCGGGAGCCTGCGCGGCCACGGTCGCCCACGGTGTTCCCGGAGACGGCGGTGCAGGTGCCCCTCGGGGCCACGGGGCTCCCGCGGCTGGAGGTCGAGGTGGACCTGCACTCGGAGTCGAATTTCTTCACGAACTTCCTCCTGGACATCCGCGACCACGGCGGGATCTTCATTGAGACATACAGCGCCCTGGCGCTGCACAGCCGCTGCGAGGTGTCCATCACCTTCCCTGGCGGGCTGACCGCGGAGGTGCAGGGCGTGGTGCAGTGGAAGCGCGAGTCCCAGGACGGGCTCTGCACGCCGGGGCTCGGCGTGGAGATCACCCACGTACAGGGCGACGGCTGGACCACCATCCAGCGCTTTATGAAGCACCGCGAACCGCTCGTGCACGAGTAGGCCCCGGCGCGGATTTCTTGCGGCGCCCTCCGGGCGCATGCCAGCGTTTCACGGCCATGGTGTCGCGGCGCTGGCAAGGTCGTCGGGGGCTCCTCTGCGCGGCCGCGGCGGTGATGGCATGCGCGGGCCACGGGCGCGGCGCCCGGCTCCGGAGCGCGCCGCCCTCCGCCCAGCGCGCCAGGAGCGCCTCGGGGCGGTGGGTCCCCTCGCCGGACGTGCTGCGCCTCGCGGACCGCCACCGGGTGCCCTACACCGGCGCCCCGAGGGTGGGCGACGGCGGGCGCTGCGCCAGCCGGGACCCCTTTGTGTGTAGCTGCACGCACCCGGCGTGCAGCCGGGGGCTCCCGGGGACCCTGGAGCTCGCGGCGGACCTGCGCCGGAGGTTCCCGCAGCTTCGCTCCGCCGGGGGCTTCGACTGTTGTCGCCAGAACACCGCGGACCCCGGGGAGCTCAGCGTGCACAGCATCGGTCGGGCCCTGGACCTCGGGCTGCCGCGCGTGGCTGGCGAGGCCGACCGGGTCCACGGCGACCCCATCGCCGCGTGGCTCCTCGTCCACGCCGAGGAGGTGGGCGTGCAGCTCGTGATCTGGGACCGGAGCGTCTGGCAGGCGAGCCGCCGGCCCGGCGAGCGCCTGCGGGCGTACACGGGCCCGGTGCCCCACACGGACCACCTCCACGTCGAGCTCAGCCTCGACGGCGCCCGCCGCCGCACCCGGTACTTCGCGGGGGCGCCGGCGTGGAACGCCAAGGGCCCGGAGAGCTCCGCCCCGGACGCTCACCGCAGCGTGTGCGAGGCCCCCGCGGAGTAGGCCAGTGCCACCCGGGCCCGGGCCTCGTCGGCGTTGGCGCCGAGGGCCATCAGGGCCTCCCGGGCCCGCGCGAGCGCGGCCTCGTGGACCTCGGCCTCGCGCCCGCGGTGGGCGCTCTGGACCCGGCAGGCCCACAGGACGCACCACGCCGCCGCGGAGGCCGCCCGGTGCTCGAAGAAGACCTCGGCCACCTGGTCCAGGGCGGCGATCACCGCGTCGGGGCTCCCCTCGCCGTCGCACCAGCGCCGCAGCTCCGCCAGGGCGAGCTCGGGGCGGTCGTCGTCGAGGTGCCCCGCGCGCTCGGCCTCGGACACCACCAGCGAGGCCACCTGGAGGAGGCTCCGGGTGCGCTCCCTGCGGTCATCCTGGTCGCTCAAGGCGCCTTGCGGCGGAGCACCGGGCCGGTCTTCGAGGCCCCCGCAGGCAGCGGGCGCCCCGCGAGGTCCTGCCAGGGGAACACCCGGAGCGAGGGGTCCGAGGTCTCCCGGAAGGCCTTGAGGCCGAGCTGCTCGATGTCCCGCTCGACCATCTCCCAGCGGTAGTCAAAGAGGGGGTTGTGGGCGTTGCCGAGGCGATCGAACACGCGCCGCCGCTCTTCAAACGAGAGGCGCAGCCAGGTGCGCTCGGTGGGGGCCTCGGCCTCGACGCCGCGGTGCACGCAGTAGCAGTCCATGAGGGTGAGCTCGCCGGGCGCTGCCTGCCAGCGGTGGGCCTCGTCGGTGTCCGCCACCTGGGCGTTCATCTCCCAGAAGAAGTCATGGACGCGCTCGTCCAGGCCCGTGAAGTCAAAGGGCTGGACATAGTACGCCGTGGGCAGCACGTCGGACACGGTGTACGAGTGGTTCGCGCGACACTTTGGGCTCCAGCGCGCGCCCTGGAAGCCATCGACGTGGCAGGGCGCCTCCCGGTGGAGCGTGCCGGGGACCACCGGCCGCTGATCGACGGTGAGGTAGGCGTAGTAGTCCTCGGGGTGGGGGTTCACCCGGTGCTCGAAATCCGCGATGCGCTGGACCACCTCCTCGAACTGCGCGAGGGCCCGTGGGAGGCGGTACTCGTCCCCGTCCGGGAACTTGATGGGCATGTCCAGGATGCGCGTGGCCCCCGGGCGCTCGAAGCGCCGCAGCGCCTCGGGGCCCAGCACCCCGAGGGAGACCGGCGTCCGTGGAACCAGGAACTGCGCGAGGTCCCACACGCCGTGGAGGCCCCGTAGCACGGGCGAGTCCCCGGGGAGGGGCTGCGTGGAGGCCTCCGGGCGAGGGCGCAGGACGCGCGCACCCTCCACGTCGAAGACGGGCACCTGGTAGTGCTTCCCGCGATAGGAGAGCCTCTCCATGCGCAGGACGCCGTCGGGCAGGTCGGACATGCCGCGATGGTACGCTAACGCGCCGTCAGACGCTCCAGGAGGCGGACCTGCCGCGCCCCGACGGAGCCCGACGCCGAGGGCTCCTGGCCGCCCTCGACCGCGGCGAGGAAGGCCTGGAGCTGCGCCTGGTACGGGTCCACCGGTTGGAAGGGAAGGAGCTCCGTCGCGCCCCTCGGGAGGCGGTGCACGAGGGTCCCCTCGCCCCGGGCCCCGAGGGTCCCCAGGGCCTCCAGCTCCCCGAGGTCTCCGACGATCGAGAGCCTCGGCACCGAGCGGTACTCCACGCTCACGGCGACATGGAGCGTGAGCCCGTCACCGAAGCCGAGGCAGACCTCGGCGCGGCGGTCCACGGGGCCCTCGCGGTCGATGATGGCCTCGACGCTGGAGGCGTCCTCGGGGCCCCGGCGCGCGAACCAGAGCGCCAGGTCCAGGGCGTGGGTGCCCAGCGCCGCGAGGCTCCACCACCGGGAGCCCTCCCCCCGGGCCCTCCAACCGTCCACCGCGGGGTCCGGCCAGGTCCAGCGCAAATCCACCCGGCGGAGGCGCCCCACGCGCGTCTCCAGGGCCTCCCGCGCTAGGCGGTGCCCCGCGTGGTGTCGGAGCTGGTAGCCCACCCCGAGGCGCAGGCCCTTCTCGCGGAAGGCCTCCACCGCGCGGAAGGCGCTCTCAGCGTCGAGCGCCAGGGGCTTCTCCACCAACGCGTGGACGCCGCCCTCGGCGAGGCGCAGGGCCTGGCTCCCGTGGAGCCCGTCGGGCGTGGCCAGCACCACAGCGTCGATGCCCCCTGCGTCCAGCATCGCGTCCAGCGAGGCCCACGGTTGGAGGTCCACGCCCTGCGCCTCGCAGTAGCGCAGGGTCCTGGCGGGGTCCCGTCCGCAGCACGCCACCCAACGCATGCGCCCCTCTCCGTGGAGCGCCTTGAGGGCCCGGGCGTGGTGTGCCCCTGCGTCGCCGAGGCCCACCAGGGCCACCCTGAGGGTCTCGCTCATCGCTCCAGAGGTGGCGCCACCGGGCGCTCCGCGTCAAGGCTCCCCTTCGGCCTCCGGGCCCGGCTCCGGCGGCCCCTGCCGCGGGAGCTCCACCACGAAGGTCGTCCCGACGGCCTCGCTCCGGGCGGTGATGTGCCCGCCGTGGTCCGTCACGATCCGGTAGGTGATCGCCAGCCCGAGGCCCGTGCCGCCCTTGCGGGAGGTCACATAGGGCTCGAAGAGCCTCGCCCGGACGCTCTCCGGGATCCCCGCGCCGTTGTCCCGGACGGTCCAGCGCAGGGCCCCCTCGCCGGCCGAGGAGCACGTCACCCGGACTGCGGGCTCCGGCCCGCCGGGCGCCGCCAGCGCGCGCTCCTCCGCGGCGATGCACCCGTTGGAAACCAGGTTCACCAGCACCTGCGTGAGCTGGTCCCGATCGCCCCGGAGAGGCCCCGGCTCGCCCTCCAGCGCGAGCGACACCTTCGCGCGCTGGGCGCCATGGAGCTCCACCACGTGGGCCAGGAGCTCGTGCACGTCCAGCGCCTCGGGCCGGGGCCTCGGGGCCCTCGCGAAGCGCGAGAAGTCCTCCACCAGCCTCCGGAGCCTTCCCACCTCGTCCAGCACCACCCGCGTCTCCTCGTCGAAGAGCGCGTCAAAGTCCTCCAGGCCCCGCTGCCGGGCCTTGCGCAGGAGCTCCACCGCCATGCGAATGGGCGTCAGGGGGTTCTTGATCTCATGGGCCATCTGCCGGGCCATGTCCCTCCAGGCCGCCATGCGCTCGGCCCGGCGCAGCCTCCCCTCGGCCTCATCGAGCGCGCGGGTCATGTGGTTGAACGCCGCCACCAGGCGCCCCACCTCGCCGCCGCTGCCCTCGCGCAGATGCACCACCCGGTCCCCGCGCGCGATCCGGTCCGCGGCCTCGGCCACCTCCCGGATCGGCCTCGCCAGCGGTGGGGCCAGGAGCACCGCCAGGAGCAGCGCCGCGAGCCCCGCCACCAGCGCCGCCGCCAGGAGCAGCGCGTCCAGCTCCGCCCGCACCCTCCGCAGGGCAGTGTCCGTCGTGCGCACCACCACCGTCGCCGCCGTCCGGTCGTCCATGCCCCGAAGCGGCAGAGCGCGCTCGAATACACCTACACCCACAGGTGTTGTCCTACCTTCTACTACCTCCACCTGCACGCCCTCTTCGGTGACCACCTCGCGCACCAGGGCTTCGAGGGCTCGGCCACCGGCGACGGCCACGGCGACGCGGTCCAGGCGCCGGACGCAGGCGCTCTCCAGCACCAGGAGGTCCCTGGGGCCTCCCTGGGCGCGCACGCGGACCTTGCGCACCAGGGGCTCGCGGCTTCGGGCCTGGGCGGCGCGGCGCCAGGTGTCCGGGTCCCGGCGCCCGGCCTGGCCGGGGTAGTGGGCGCTCGCGAGCACCTCCCCGTCGGCCCGCACCACGGCGAGCACCTCCAGCCCGAGGGCGGCGGCGGCGTCGGGCAGCACGGCCCCGAGCTCCTCGCGCTGGTCCTGGCCGAATTGCCCGGCGCCCAGGGCCAGCACCGCCTGGTCGATCAGCGGGTCCCGCGCGCAGAAGCGCGCCAGGGCGCGGTCCTGGTCGGCCGCCCGGCGCGAGAGGGTCTCGGTCACCCGCCCCAGGGCGGCCTCGCGGCGCCTCGCGTCGGCCTCGACGTAGCGCCTCGCGAGCACCCCCCGCGCCAGGGCCCCGGCCCCGACGAGCGGCGCCAGCGCGCAAAGGAGCATGGCCAGCGCCAGGCGATTGCGGAGCGTCACGGTCGGGGCCTCGGGCGCTCGAGCCAGGCGTCTCCCAGGAGGAGCCTGCCGCACTCATCGAAGCGCGCGCCCTGGACCCCCGCGCGGAGGTAGAGGCAGGGCGTCGTCCGCCCCAGGAGCACCGCGGTGCCGCGGCCCCAGTGGCCCGCGGCGAGGGCCGCGCGCTGCGAGGCCGGGGCCCTGCACACCTCGCTGGCGTGGGCCTCATCGCCGGCCACGGCCAGGAACGACGCCACCGCGAGGGCCGGGCTCGCCCCGAGCGGCGCGATCGCCCGGAGGGTCCCGTCGCCGTTGGATGGTACCAGCTCCACGGGCACCTGCACCGCATCGAAGAGCGCCACCACGCGCTCGGCCACCGCGTCGAGGAGGGCGTCCCCCGGGTCCCTCGCGAGGCGCAGGAGCGGCCTCTGCGGGTCCCTGCGCTGGAGCGCCGCGCGGAGCGCCCCCACGGCCTGGGCCTCGGAGGCCGCCGCCCCGGAGGGCACAAGGCCCGGGGGCGCCAGGGTAGGCTCGGAGCCCGCGCGCAGGGGGCTCAGGAGCGCCTCCAGCGCGCGGGCGTGGGCGGGGTCTTGATCCAGTACGCCGTGGGGTGTCGGGAGCACCCCCACCACCGCCGAGGGCGCTCCCTGGAGACGCTCCGAGGGGCGCGTCACGCCGTGGAGCGCGCGGCCCCTCCAGGAGGCGTCCAGGCTCAGGGTGGTAAAGGCTCGGAGCTCGTCGTTGCGAGGCATCGCGGGCGCCAGCTCGACCCTGGCGAGCCAGGGTAGCCCGGCGGGGCAGCGCGCGTTGGGCACCAGGCGCTCGGGCGCACCGGGCGCCGGCGCGAAGGGCCCGAGGCCGCTGGTCCCGCGCGTCAGCGCGAGCGGCCAGGCCGTGAGGACATCGTCCAGGAGGCCCGGCGCGGCGAGCCTCAGGCGCAGCTCCCGGGGGCCCGCGGCCTCGACGCCCGCGCGCTCCAGCATGGCCATGGCGCAGCGGGCCAGGGGCCCCGCGCTGGAGGCCTGGGTGAAGCTCCGCGCCACGGCGTCCGCGTCCAACGGCGAGCCATCGGCGAAGGTCATCCCCGGGCGGAGCCACGCGGTGACCAGCCGAGGGTTTCCGCGATCCTCCGTGGGGGGACCGGTCAGGAGCGACCACTGGACCGCCCCCTCCACCATCGAACCGATGCAGCCATGGAGGAGCGCCAGGGGCCAGGCGTCTGCCATGTCCACGGCCCTGGACGGCTCCAGCGGCCTCCGCGGCGCCAGCGACGGGAGCCGCAGGGCGCCCCCCGAGGGCACCCGAAGCGAGGCCTGGGCGCGCGCCGCGAGGCCGAGGCCCGCGAGCGTGAGCGCCTCTCTCCGGGAGCACCTCAAGGGAACACCCACAGGGTGATCGTACGCCGCTGGGGGTCTCGAAACGCCGCGACCACCTCGCGGAAGCCATCCCCGTCGAGGTCCCCGACGGCGAGGGCTTCCAGCGCCGCGGGGATGCTCTGCGTCGCGCGAGGGACCACCCCCGTCGACGTCAGGGTGAACACCCGCAAGCGATCAGGGGCCCCCGGGGCGCTGGCGCTGGCCGTGACGAGCTCCGGCTCGCCGTCGTCGTCAAGGTCTTCCAGGGCCACGGGCGAGGCCACGTCGGCGAGAGGAAAGGTCCGGTCCCCGGCGCGCACCTGCCCGGAGCCCTCTCCGTCCGTGCGGAGCTCCCACCTCGTCGAGGTCCCGTCGATGGAGATGAACTCTCGCGCCACGGGCACCGCTGCGGTGGCCTCCCCCGGAGGCCACGGCGAGGGAGCGCCCTGGCACCCCGGGAGCACACCCCGCACCGTAGAACCCCCCGGCGCGAGGGTGACGCAGCCAAAGCCCTCCGCCGGCCATGCGTCCACCCGCCCGAGGGCGGCGACGGTGACGGCCCCTTCGTTCAGGCTCACGGCCCCGAGAGAGCCCTGGGCGCTGGTCCGCACGAGCACCCTGCGCCCGTCGGCATCCGGCGCCGCGGAGCCCAGGGGCTGCCGCAGCGGCACCGGGGCCCAGCCCAGCGCAGCCAGCGACGCCGCCCCCCGGGGCCCCTCCGGGAGAAACGTCAGCGTGGTCCCCGTGAACCTCGCCACCCTCACCCGGTCCGTGCTCACCAGCACCAGCTCGTCGCCCCCGTCCCCATCGAGGTCCGCCGCCTGGAGGGCCACCACCGACCGAAAGGGCGTCGGGATCGCGCGGTAGCCATTGCTTACAGGCACGTACATTTCCCCACGTCCTCGGAGCCCCAGGCGGCGGGCGACCTGGGAGGACACCGGGAGCGTGCGTTCGAGGCGTGCTTCCGCGTTGTCGCGTCCGTCCGGGGTGGCCAGGAAGTCCCTCCAGGGGTCCCTCGGGAACCGGTGGAGGGTCGCGGCGAGGGCGAGCCTGCGACCCTGGCCATCGAAGCGCAGCGCGAGGAGCACCTCCAGGTCCCTCGCCAGGGCCTCCTCGGAGCCCGTGGTCGGACCGGAAGGGAGCCCCACCGAGGGCGCGCCGCAGGCGCCGGTCAGGAGCCTCCCGGCGGACTCCTGGAGGGCCCGGGTGGAGCCCAGGGGAGAGTCCACGCGCACCCCTCCCGAGCCGTTGCATCCACGGCTCCGGAGGCCCTCCAGGAGGGGCGCCAGGACCCCACGCAGCACCTCGTCCACGCGGTCGTCGGCGGGCTGGGCCAGGGCGGGCCCGGGCGCCAGTGAGAGCCCGAGCACGGCGAGGCCGACCCTGGCGGCGCTACCCCGTACGCTCACGGCCCTCTCAGCCCCCGTCCGCGGCGAGCACGGGCAGCACCAGGGGCCCTTCGGAGGCCGAAGGCTCCGCGGGCGCCTCCTCGGGCGCCGCGTCGGCGTTGGAGGGTGTTACATCCCCCACGGCGCCCGCGTCGGCGGGGGCGACCTCGTGGGGCTCGGTGCCCGCGAGGAAGTACTCGTCCACGGCGTCCTGGGCCTCGGGTCTGGCCAGGAGCCCCGTGGACGGATCGATCCGGGCGATGCTCACGCCATCGGGCCTGGGGAACTCCGTGGCCCTCGGGCGCCGCTGGCGCGCCCAGGCCTGCATGAACATCGTCCAGATCGGCACCGCCGCGCGGGCCCCCTCCTCGCCGGAGCCGAGGGGCGTGCGGTCATCGAAGCCCACCCAGACGCCGGCCACGAGCTCCTGGGTGTACCCGATGAACCACGCGTCCCGCGCGCGGTCCGTGGTGCCGGTCTTGCCCGCGGCGGGGAGCCGGAGCTCCCGCGCCCCGCGGCCCGTCCCGCGTTGGACCACGGACTCCAGGGCGCTGGTCATCACGTACGCCTCCGCGGGGGACAGCACGCTCCGAGGCGACGCCCTCGGGGGGAGCATCACCCCGTGGCCCGCGCCGTCCCGCACCTCCAGGAGGAGCTCCCAGTCCTGGTAGTTCCCCTGGGCCGCGAAGGTGGCGTAGGCGTTGGTGAGCTCCATGGGCGTCACCGAGCCGCTCCCGAGCGCGAGGGACAGGTCCCTCGGGAGCTGCGATTGAATGCCCAGGCGCCTCGCGTGATCGATCACGGGCTCGGTCCCGGTGGCCTCCAGGAGCCTCGCGGCGATCATGTTGCGCGACTGGGCCAGGGCCTCCCGGAGCCTCATGGGCGGCTCCACCACGCCCGCGTGGGCGTGGGCCTCGTGGGGGCACCAGGGCCGCCGCCCGCCGCCGAAGCACCCGGGGTTCGGGTCCATGGTGGACGCCAGCGTGAAGCGCCGGGACGTGAGCGCGTAGGAGTACACCACGGGCTTGAAGGCGCTGCCCGGCTGGCGCACCGCGCGGGTGGCGCGATCGAACATCCCGGGCGTGGCGTCGTAGCCGCCCACCAGCGCGAGCACCTCGTGCTGGAGCGGATCGAGCACCACCACCGCGCCCTGAGGGCCCAGCTCCAGGTGCATCACCCCCACGGTGGAGCCCTCGATGGGCTGCTCCACGGAGACCCTCACCGGCGCCCCCACGGGCGCGAACCCCGAGGGCCCCTGGGCGCTCCCTGCGTAGCGCTGCATGGACGACCACGGCACCCTCCCGTGGAGCTCCGCCACCCTCACCAGGAGCTCCCCCGGGGTCCGGGTGGCCGGGTCCGGGTCGTGGGCGCCCTCCACCGTGCCGAGGTAGGTGTGGCCGGGCAGGAGCCTGCGGTCCGCGGGGGCGCCCTCGGCGCGCAGGACGTTACCGCTGCCAGACGGCCTCCGCTGCCCCGGGAGCGCGATGGGGCCGAGGTATCCGTGGCGCCCGTCGAGCTGGCGCAGGCCCCGTGCGAGGGACTCCCGCGCGGCGCGCTGGAGGCTCGCATCGAGAGTCGTCCGGATGGTGTACCCGCCGCGGCGCAGGGCATCGTCCCCGACGAGGTCCCGGAGCCTGTGGCGCACCAGGTCCACCGCCTCCGGGCAGAGGTTCCCTCGCTCCTCGGGGGCGGGCGCGAGGCGCACGGGCTCCTCCGCGGCCAGGTCCGCGGCCTGGCGCGTCACGAAGCCCTTGGACACCATCTGCCCGAGGATCCAGCGCCGACGGCGCAGGGCGGCCTCCAGGTTGTTCCGGGGCGAGTAGTGCACCGGGGACTTGGGGATGCCCGCGAGGAGTACGCACTCCCCGAGGGTGAGCTCCGAGGCGTGGCGGCCGAAGTAGAAGCGCGCGGCCTCCTCGACGCCGTTGCGCCCGTGCCCGAAGGCGATGGTGTTCAGGTACAGCACCATGATCTCGTTCTTGCGCCGGTCCGAGCGCTCGGCCTCGAGCCTCCGGGCGAGGATCACCTCCTGCATCTTGCGCCGGAGCGTTCGCTCGGGGCGCCGCAGGAGGTTCTTGACGAGCTGCTGGGTGATGGTGCTGGCGCCCTGGGCGATGGTGCCTCGCCGGACGTTCACGAAGAACGCCCGCACCATCCCGAGGTAGTCCAGGCCCGTGTGGCGGTAGAAATCCGCGTCCTCCGCGGCCATGATGGCGATGACCATGTCCCGCGGGATCTGCGCCTCGGGCACCACCGTGCGCCGCTCCTCGAAGAGCTCCGCGAGCACCACCCCGTTGCGGTCCACGATGCGCGTGGTCTGCGGCTGCTGCGCGCGCAGGAGGACCTCCACGGGCGGCAGGTCGCGGTCATAATACGCGAAGAGCCCCGCCAGGGTGAGGGCCCCGGTGATGAACAGGCCCGCCAGGGCGAAGAGCGCGGTCTTCAGGGCCCGGACGACCCGAGGCAGGAGCGGCCGTCGGGGGAGCTGGGCGAGCGTCTTGACCATCGCCGACGCACTCTAGCCAACGGCGGCCGCGCGTCCACGGGCGCCGGTCACTCGGGCTCCGACGGGACCTGGGCCCCGAGGTCCCGCAGGAGCGCCCCGAGCACCGGGTCCCGGGAGAGGGCCTCCCGGATGCGGGCCTCGACGTTGGCCCGCGCCGCGGGGGGCACCGCGTGCTGGCGCACCGCGGCCTGGACCAGGCGCTCCACGGCCTGGTCCGGGCTCAGGCGCCCGGCCTTGAGCTCGTCCACCACCTGCGCGGCGGAGCCGGGCGCGGAGGACGCCGGAGCCTGCGGGGCCACCACCTCCTTGAAGGACGCGCGGGAGGTCCCCTCGGGCCCCGAGGGTCGCGGCGACGGGTCCAGCGTGGACGGGCCCTTGATCTTCATGCGCGAGGCTCCTTCACCTCAAGCCAACCGCTTCAAGCCTACACCCGCGCAGGCGACAATCAACGCACGTTGGAGATCGCGTTCTTGGCGCTCTCGTGGCGGACGTGGAGCACGTTCGAGAGGGCCGTGTAGCGCCGGTTCTCCTGCCCGATGCTCTCCTGGAGCTGGAGGTAGTAGGCCG
Organism: Deltaproteobacteria bacterium; assembly: GCA_016218725.1. GTDB lineage: Bacteria > Myxococcota_A > Polyangia > Polyangiales > JACRDB01. The sequence continues at coordinate 64,713 of JACRDB010000064.1, read as the reverse complement.
ACAGCTCCTGGCTGCGGTTCAGGAGGTCCGCCGGGCTGGTGCCCCCCGCCCCGGGGGTCTCCGTGGTCCCACCGCCGGGGCCCTCGGGGCGGAGGCTGGTCAAGGGTGGGGCGGTGCCGGTGGTGGTGGTCGCCCCACCCACACCGGGGCCACGCACGGCGGCGGTGACCAGCTCTCCACCGGGGAGATTGGTGAGGGTGTGGAGGGCCCCGGTGACCAGGGCCGCGCCGTTGCGGGTGAGGTACTCCGCGAACTGGCGCGACGCCGGGGGGGCGGTCATCCGGGGCTGGGTGGTCTGGACAGTGACACGGACGGGGTCGGTGCGCTCGATGGACATGGGCGTCTCCTTGCTGAGACGGGTATCGCGTCGAGCCCGGGGGAGGTTGCTTGCCTGGCGAGGAAATCCGCGGTCAGGGGGTCAGGGACCGGGCGATGGCGAAGAGGAAGGCCCGGGCGGCGCGCTGGGCGCCCTGGTCGTTGAAGTGGCCCTCGTCCGAGCGGTACTCGTCGCAGAGGACGGCGCCGCCGTCGCGGACGCAGCGGGAGCCGTCGTCGTGGGTGCTCTGGAGCTCCGCCAGGTCGTAGACGATGGCCTGGCCGGCGTAGCGGTTGCGGAGCCGTTGTCCAAACGCGAGGCGGATACGATTCTCGCGCACCTCGTCGCTGGTAAGGGGCGGGGTCACGTGGAAGAAGCGCACCGCGGGGAACCGCCGGTGGGCCTCGTCCACGGCCTGGGCGTAGTGCTGCTCCAGGGCGTCCAGGTCCGTGTCGCTGTTGAAGTCAATCCAGCAGAACTTGAAGGCGGCGACCTCCACGGCGGAGCCGATGTTGCGGTTCAGGAACAGCTCCCGAAAGGAGCGGATCTTGCGCTCGGGGTCGCGGTTGTCGGCGATGGCGGCCTCGCCGCGGACCACCCTGGCGTAGTCCCCGGGGCCGGTGACGGTCTCAAAGGGGAAGCCCAGGGCGCGGGTGCCGCCCATCAGGTCGCGCCCGACGGACTGGTGGCCCCAGAACACCTTGGCGGCTCGGAGCCGCTCCAGCTCCGGGGGCGTGAGCGTCCCGAAGGCCGCGACGCCCTCGACGCCCACCACCCCGTGGTTGGTGGCGACCGGGTGACGGGTGGCCATGTTGATTGGCGCCGGGGGCTCGGGCTTGTGGCATCCCTGGCAGCCCACGGTGAGCGCCGCCAGGGCCGCCGTGGCCCTCCGCGCGCGACGAAAAATGGATCGCAGGAGCATCATGGGCGGTAGCGTACCCTAGACCCCCGCCCGGCGGCGAGGGCGCCTCCGCCCTCCGAAGGCCGCCAGGGCCCCGAGGGCCACCCCGAGGCCCCCCGGTGTCCTCCCTCCCGGGACCCGGCAACCGCACCCCGGCGCGGTGGACCCGACGGGGTCTTCGAAGAGCCCCGAGTCCGACCCGTCGTCGGGCGCGTCCGTGGTGGGGAGGCCGCCGTCGTCGGTGTCGGTGGTGGGCATCGAGTCCGTGGGTACCGAGGTATCCGCGCCCGAATCCTGGGGGGGAGCGGTGTCCTGGGCGGTGCCCGTGTCCCGGGGAGCCGTGCCCGTGTCCCGCGGGGGCGTGCCGGTGTCCCGCACCCCGGTGTCGCTCACGGGCACGTCGGGGACGATGACGTCCGGGCCGCCCCCATCCGTGGGGGGCACTGTCCCCCCGAGGGTGAAGGGGCCGCGGTCCAGGCGTCCCCCGCGGGGGGCCCGGAGGACGTCGTCGGTCACGAAGAACGGCGCCCCGGAGGCGTCCATCCCGCTCCCTGCGGCGGCCATGGAGCGGGGTCTCCCGGCGGCCAGCACCGCCGCCCGGTCCCCGGAGAGGGCCGGCACTCCCGGGTCCATGACCAGGTGCCCGGGCTGGGCGGTGAGGGAGACCACCGAGGAGCCCGGAATGGCGGCGCCGTTGTTCCAGAAGAGGTTGTGCGAGGTGGTGAAATTCATGAGCCCGTGCGACGACCGGCGGTACGGCTCGGGCATGCGCCCGCGGGTGTCCAGGAAGATGTTGTTCACCACCCGGACGTTCTCGCTGCGGGCGGCGGGGGCCTCCCCCGCCCGGAACTCGATGAGCACCCGGTCGTTGTTCACGAAGAGGTTGTTGGCGATGTACACGCCCTGCCCGTCATAGACGCCCAGGGCGCCCTGGTTGCCGCCGATGACGATGTTGTTCCGGAAGATGATGTTGAACACCTCGAACTGCATCCCCCGGAGGAGCTCCCGGTCCGTGGCGCCGCCGAGGCCGGCCATGGGCTCGCTGGCCCCGGCCCGCTGGTCGGCGATCACGTTCCGCTCGAAGATGATGTTCCGCGAGGCGCCCTTGGCGTACATGAGCGACGAGCCGTTGTCGTGGATGTAGGCGTCCCTCACGGCGCCCTCGTTGATGTCCACGAAGTCAATGCACTCCTGGTAGGGGTTGTCGCTCCCCGGGCGCCGGCCGCCGCGGGCGTACTCGCCGCCCTCGACGAAGATGCTCGCGGCCTGGTTGGCCTTGAGCACGTCGCCGTTGAAGCCCGCGTCGTGGGCGTAGAGGTTGCGCAGCCAGATGTGGTGGGCTCCGGAGTCGATGTGAATGGTGTTGTCGCCGCTGTTGCGCACCTCAAGCCCGTCGAAGATCAGGTACGAGGCCCCGTCCCCGATGCGCAGGGTCTCGGTCCCGCCCTGGAGCACGGCCCTCCGGGGGCCGTCCACGGAGAGCACGGTGATGGGCGCCGAGGCCGTGCCCCGAGCGCCGATGAAGCCCCCCCCGGGGTAGGTCCCGGCCCGCATGAGCACCCGGTCTCCGGGGGCCGCCGTGCGCATCACGTCCCGGATGTTGTCCCCGGGGTTCATGGTGATGTCCCGGGCCCAGCCAGCGGCCCCCCACAGGAAAACGCACAGAAATCCGACCGAGCCGGCCAAGGGGTTCATGGGATCGTGGACCTCCTGCAAGGTGCCGTGAGGAAAGGGGTGGTGATGGCAGGTAACATACGTCATGGCAGGGTGTTGTCATCCCCTGTAGCAAGATGTGCGTACCGGGGCCTTGCGTTGTGGCGCCGGGGCCGTCATTGTGGCGGGAGCAAAGATGCCCTTCCGACGGCGGCTCGTGGTTCCCGCAGCGGTCTGGTTGCTCCTGGGGGCTTGCGCCCGCCAGCAGCCTATTGGCGAGGACGACGTCTTCGGTCCCCTCCCGGAGACGGGGGGCCCTGGCGACTCGGGCTTCATGCTGCCGGAGACGGACCCGGACTCCGGCGCCCCCATGGAAATGGACACCGGCGGGGCGCCGGAGATCGTGACGCCCCCGGAGGACACGGGGCTCTCGCCGCCGCCGCCGCCGCCGCCGGTGGAAATGGACGTGGGCATGAGCCCTCCGCCCCCGCCACCCTTTCCGCCGCCGCCGCCCCCGCCGGGACCCGACGGGGGCCCGGACGGTGGCGGAGACAGCGGGCGCGACGGCAGCTCGCCCCCGCCGCCCCCGCCGCCCCCGCCGCCCGACGGGGGAGGCTCCTGCGGGGCCGGAACATGCGACACCTGCACCCCCCTGGCGGGCTGCGGCTGGTGCCGCACCACCAACCGTTGCATGGCCGGGACCTCCTCCGGAGACACCGCCGGGGGCTGCACCGGGGCGAACTGGGCCTACACCCGCACGGACTGCTCGGCCCCGCCGCCGACGGATGTGCCCCCGCCCATGGACACCGCGCGGGACACAGCTCCGCCGCCAGACACCACCCCTCCCCCGGACACGCGGCCCCCGGACACCACCCCTCCGCCGGATACCACGCCGCCACCGGACACGGCCCCGGCGGCGTGCACAGGAGGCGCCACCTGCGACACCTGCACCCCGATGGGGGGCTGCGGCTGGTGTCGCCGGACGAGCCGTTGCATGCCCGGCTCGCTCTCCGGAGCCTCCGGGGGGACGTGCTCGGGCGCGGACTGGGCGTACATCAGAAGTGATTGCTCCGTGACGCCGCCGGACCCCTGCGCGTCGTCCACGACCTGCGGGGCTTGCGCCGCACGCTCGGGCTGCGGCTGGTGCAGGGCCTCGGGGACCTGCCGGACAGGCACCATCACGGGGCCGTCCACGGGGACGTGCACCACGTGGTCCTGGACCGTGGGCTCCTGCACGGCCCTGAGCGGCGATGCGTGCGGCAGCTCCACCACCTGTGACGCCTGCGCGGCGCGCTCGTCCTGCGGGTGGTGCGGAGACTCGCGCACCTGCCACGGCGGGACCTCCGGGGGGCCCACGGACCGGGCCTGCGCGTCGGCGAGCTGGACCTGGTCGCGCTTCAGTTGCCCGGCGTTCTAGCGAGAGACCCTTTGGGGTCGTCGCTCGTCCAAGGGCCCTGACGCCGGTATTGAGGGCGCGGGAGCGCTCGGGTGGGTCCCCCCTTTGGCCCCGACCAGACCCGGCGGGAGGAACCCCATGAATCGAACCTCGGGCTGGCTACTCCTCTGGGCGCTCTCGGGCTGCGCGACGGGCGCCCCGGGTTCCTCGCTGCGCCACGCCATCGCCGCGTCGGGCGCGGCCTCGCACATCGTCGCCGTGGCCGCGACCCCCTCCCCGAGCGCACCGGAGGCCCCCGCCACGCCCCCGACGCCCGCCCCGACGGTCGTGGTCGCCGGACCGCTTCCCTCGCCCTCGCCCGTGGTCGCGCAGGCTGGCGGCTGGCTCCAGGCCTCGCCGGTACAGACCCAGCTCCTGGCAGGCAGCGACGGGAGCACCTGGCTCGGCCTCTGGGTGGACGCCCCGCAGGCCGCCACCGGGGTCCGGGCGCCCATGGATGTGTCCCTCGTGGTGGACACCTCCGGGTCCATGTCCGGGGCAAAGATCGCCAGCGCCCGCATGGCCGCCGGGAGCTTCCTGGAGACCCTGCGCGACGGGGACATCGCCTCGGTGTTCACCTTCTCCGACGTGTGCCGCCAGCTCAGCGGGCCGACGGTCCTGGGCCGGGACTCCCGGCCCTTCCTCATGCAGCGCCTGCAGGGCATGGTGGCCGTGGGCGGCACCAACATGTACGCGGGCCTCCAGGCGGGAGAGGGCGCCATGGCCCAGGCCCCCGCCACGCACCCGATCCGTCGCGTGGTGGTGATCTCCGACGGACAGGCCAACATCGGCCCGTCGTCCCCCGCGGAGCTCGGGGACCTGGCCGCCCGGGGCACCGAGAGCGGGGCCCAGGTGACCGCCATCGGCGTCGGCCTGGACTACGACGAGCGCACCCTCGCGGCGCTGGCGGTGCGCTCTGCGGGGAGCCTCTACCACCTGGAGGAGCCCTCGCAGATGGCCGCGATCCTCCAGAGCGAGATGAACCTCCTCGGGCACACCGTGGCGTCCAACGCCTGGGTGGAGTTCGAGCCCTCGCCGGGCGTGGTGGTGGAGGCCACCCCGGGCCTGCGCACGGAGACCGTGGACGGCAAGGTGCGCGTGGCCCTCGGGACCCTCCACGGGGGCCAGCACCGCGAGGTGCTCCTCCGGGCGAGGGTGCCCACCGGGGCCGTCGGGGCCCGCACCCTGGGCACCGCGAGGTTGGTGTTCGACGACCCCGGCACCCACGGGCGCAGCGTGCGCGAGGTGCCCTTGACGGTGAACGTGACCGGCGACCGCTCCGCGGCCCAGGGCAGCGGGAACCAGCGGGTGCAGGCCATGGTGGTGTCCTATGAGGCCACCCAGGCGCAGTTCCGGGCCACCGAGGCGCTGCGCCAGGGCGACGCCACCCGCGCCCAGGCGGAGCTCGCCTCCGCCGAGCAGACCATCCAGCGCGCCCAGCAGGAGTACCACTTCACCGACGAGGTCGTGCAGGGCTCCCTGGCCCGTCAGTCGAGCTCCATCGCCGCCGGGAGGGTGGCCACCGAGGAGGCCGCGCGGAGCCCCAACCGCCCCGCCGCGATGCGCCGGGCCACGCTGATCAACAACAACAGCGCCTACGACGCCCTGGGGCTCTGACGCCGCACCCGGAAGAGGCTTCTCGACCGCCGCGGAGCAAAGTACGCTCCGGGGTATGCGAACCTGGCGCCTCTTCCTTCTGTTCTCCCTCCTCGCCGCCTGTGGGGGCGGCTCGACCCCGGACTCCGGCCGCGCCGACAGCGCCTCCCAGGACGGCGCCTCCGACGGCGCCTCCGACGCCGACGACGCGGGCCCCCCGCCCCAGGACAGCGCCCCTCCCCCGGACACCACCCCGGGAGATGGCGCTCCGCCCTCGGACTCCTCGCCCCCCGCCGACAGCGCCCCGGGCGACAGCGCACCGGCCGACGCCGCGGACACCACCGCCGCGGACTCCACGGCCGCCGATACGTCTACTCCAGTTGACGTCCTCGGGGACGGTCCGACGGTGATGGACTCGGCGCCGCCGCTCGATACGGCGATGCCAATGGACACGTCGAGGCCCCCGGACACGACTACTCCAGTTGACACGGGACCGGGCTTTGACGGTCCCCCGGCGCTGGACGGCCCGCCCGCGGTGGACCTGCCGTTCTTCGACCTCCCGATGCCAATGGACACCGGGGCGTGCCCCGGGGACCTGTCCCGGTGCGGGGCCGAGTGCGTGAACACGCAGACGGACGTGCGGCACTGCGGGGGCTGCGAGCGGCCCTGCGCGGCCGGGCAGGTGTGCGATGCGGGGGTGTGCGCGGTGCCCTGCCGGGCGGGTGAGACGCGCTGCGCGGGGGCGTGCGTGAACACCCGCGAGAGCCGCATGCACTGCGGGATGTGCGGCCGGGCGTGCATGGCGGGGCAGGTGTGCGCGGACGGGTCGTGCATCGCCGAGCCGATGTGCCCGGCGCCGCTGCGGGCGTGCGGGCTGCGGTGCCTGAACCTGCGCTTCGACCGGGACAACTGCGGCGCCTGCGGGAACGTGTGCATGCCGGGCCAGGACTGCGAGGACGGCGGGTGCGTGGGGTGCCCGACGGGGCTCACCCGGTGCATGGGGATCTGCTCGAACACCATGCTGGACCGCTTCAACTGCGGCCGCTGCGGCAACGCCTGCGCGGAGGGCGCCACCTGCGTCCGGGGGGCGTGCATGGGCCCGGGGTGCACGGCGCCCTTCATGACCTGCGGCGGGGCGTGCATCGACTCTCGCTCGGACAGCGCCCACTGCGGCGGCTGCGACCGGCCGTGCTTCGCGCCGAGGGTGTGCGCGGACGGCGCCTGCGGGTGCTCGACGGGCTTCACGCTCTGCTCCGGGGACTGCGTCGAGGTGGGCAACGACGCGCGCCACTGCGGGCGGTGCGGCAACGCATGCGCCACCGGGCAGGTGTGCACCGACGGGCGCTGCGTCGCCCGGACGTGCCCCGGGGTCACCACCCTCTGCGGCTCGGACTGCGTGGACACCCGCTTCGCGGTGGCCCACTGCGGCGGCTGCGGCCGCGCCTGCCCGATGGACCGCCCGTGCGTGTTCTCCACGTGCGGCGACGGGACCTGCATGCTCACGCAGGTCCGCTGCGGCGGGGCCTGCACGGACCCCTTCACGGACACCTCCAACTGCGGCGGCTGCGGCCGCGTGTGCACCGTGGGCCAGCGCTGCGTCGGCGGCGCCTGCACCAGCTCCTGAGGAGTACTACTCGGGACCGCCGGAGAGCCGGAAGGTCCCCCCGTCCCACGCGGCCACGGCCAGGGTCACGCCCGCCGCCCCGGGCGCGGCGACGACCCTCGCCAGGGCCGCGTCCGCGGCGTTGGAGGTGCCGAAGGACACGAGCGCGCAGCCCCCCGCCGGGGAGAACTCCCCCGCCACCGGGGCCGTCGGCTGGTGCCGGAGCCTCGCCGCGCACGCCTCCGCGAGGCCCCCGTCGAGCCCCGCGGGGAGCCCCCCGAACCACCGCACCTGAGGCTCCACGAAGCCCCCTCCCGCCCCGGAGGCGCGGCTCGCCACGAGCCAGGCCTGCAGCGCCACGGCGGCGGCCTCCGCGGAGTTGTGGGGCGTCTCGCGCACGCCGGGGTTGGCCGCGACGGCCTGGTCGAGCTGGGCCTTCGCCTGGGTGACCGCCTGGCGCCGCGCCGCCAGGAGCCCCGCCGAGGGCGGCGCGCCCCCGCGCAGCCAAGGCTGGGCCAGGGCGCCCAGGGCATGCAGCAGCCGGAGCGACGCGAGGCGCACCGGCGGCGCCACCATCGGCCGGACGGACATCCGCAGCACCTCGAGCTCGCGCTGGAGCTCCGAGGGCGCGCCGCCGTCGACCTGCGTGGCGAGCGCGACGAAGCGCTCGGCCCCGGTGGTGAGCGGCATCATCGTGTCGCGGGCCCCGGAGGGCTCCCGCGCCGGCGCGGGAACGTCCCTCGGGACCACCACCGGCTGCGTGGGGGGCGGCGCCGGCGCGGCGTCTGCGGCGCGGGCGTCCCTGCGCGGGGCGGGCCGCAGCTGGCTCTCGTTTCGGGGGCAGGCCAGGAGCGTCCCGAGGAGCGCGAGGCCCCCGACGCGCAGGTACGCGGTGCTCATCCCGCGCATGGTGCCACGGGCCGAGGCCCGCGCGCCAGCGCTACGCGAAGGTCGCCACCAGCGGGGCGTGGTCGCTCTCCACGTCCTCGCGCCCCTCGGCCTGGCCGTCCTTGAGGTACTCGTTCAAGATCCTCGCGCCGCGGAAGCGCCGCCAGAGCGCGCGGCTCACCAGCACGTGGTCCACCTGCTGGCCCACGCCTCGGTACACGATGGTGTACCGCGCCTCCGCAGGGACGCTCCTGGCGCAGTGGAAGAGCACCCCGGCCTCCAACACGGTGGCCGCCTCCAGGTCGCTCCCGCGGCCCCGAGGAGGCTCCGCCAGCTCCCCGGCGATGCTCCGCAGCACCACGCTCCCAGGCGTGTCGTTGAAGTCCCCAAGCACCGCGAGCTGCGCCCGGGAGTCGCGCATGAGCCTCGCCTCCACCAGCGAGCGCACCTGCAGGGCCTCGGCCAGGCGCACCACCACCGCGCGCGCGGCGCCCTCCGCCGCGCCGTAGTGCCCCTCCGCCTCCAGGGGATTGCCGGCCGCGTCCAACCGCGGCAGCGCCCGCGCGGACTTCAGGTGCACCACCAGGAGGCAGAGCGCGCCCCCGTCGGGCAGCGTCACGTTCACCTCCAGCACGCCACGCCGTGACCGCAGCCTCCCGGAGAAGGGCCGCTGGTCCCCCTCGGCGAACACCGGAAAGGCCAGCTCCCCCACGCCATGCACCTCCGACGACTGCACGGGCAGCCGCGAGAGCACCCCGCAGGAGATCCCTCGCTCGTCCTGGGCGCCCACCACCGCCGCGGTGTACCCGTAGGGCGCCACCACCCCTCGGAGGGCCTCGAGCACCACCTGGCCCTCGACCTCCTGCAGCGCCACCACGTCCGCGTCCGCGCGGGCCACCATCGCAGCCACCGCTTCGAGCTTGCGACCATAGAGCGTACGCGCCCGACGCTGCGCCCAGATGTTGAAGCCGTCGCGGTCAAGCTGGCCGATCACATGGGGACGGACATCATCGAAGAGGTCCCGGACATTGAAGGTGGCCAGAGAAAACCCCACACTGGGACCATATCCCTGGCGCCCGCGGGCGCGCAAACATCCGTGGGGTCCCACTGCGGTCCTCAGACCGCAGTTGGGGACTTTTCACCGCGGTCTGGTGCCCTCAGGAGACAATGTAGGGCGATGTCGGGCGACGGTCCCCTCCACCCTGGCGGTGACCCTGGCAATGCCTAGAAGAACCTGGGCGGCGACGGTGGCGGAGAGCTCCGTGACCCAGGTCGGCAGCCGCGGTGAACGAAACTCGTGCGCCCTTGGAGGCATTGCTTGAGAGCGCACATGCACACGCGGGACCTTAGGGCCCCGCGGGACCTTAGCTTCGCACCTGGCCCTCGCCGCGGACGACGAACTTCTCCGCCGTCAACTCGCGCAGGCCCATGGGGCCGAAGGCGTGCATCCGGCTGGTGGAGATGCCGAGCTCCGCGCCGAGGCCGAGCTCGCCCCCGTCGTTGAAGCGCGTGGAGGCGTTCCAGAGCACGCAGGACGCGTCCACTTCGCGCAGGAAGCGCTCCCCCACGGAGGGGTCCCGGGTGCACACCGAGGCTGTGTGGCCCGTGCCGTGCCGCGCGATGTGCGCCAGGGCATCGTCGAGGGAGTCCACGCAGCGCACGGCGAGGATGAGCGCGAGGAACTCCGTGTCCCAGTCCTCCGGGTGGGCGTCCACCGCGGGGACCCCGCTCGCCCGGAGGAGCTCCGCGGAGCGCGCGCAGGCCCGGAGCTCCACGCCCTCTTCTCGCAGCGCCGCGCCGAGCGAGGGCAGGAGCTGCGGGGCCGCCTCGCGGTGCACGAGCAGCGTCTCCAGGGCGTTGCACACCCCCGGGCGCTGCACCTTGGAGTTCACCACCAGCGCCCTCGCCATGGCGTGGTCCGCGTCGGCGTGGACGTACAGGTGACAGATCCCCTGGCCGTGACGGATCACCGGGACCCTGGCGTGCTCGTCCACGAAGGCCATGAGCCCTGGGCCCCCCCGAGGGACCACAAGGTCCACCTTGCCCACGGCCCCCAGGAGCGCGCGCACCGCGTCCCTCGAAGGGTCCTCCAGGAGGGTCACCGCGTCCGGGTCCAGGCCCGCGTCGCCCAGGGCGCCCCGCACCTCGCGGGCCAGGGCGAGGTTCGTGCGCGCGGCCTCGCGGCCCCCGCGGAGCACCACCGCGTTGCCGCTCTTCAAGCACAGCGCCGACGCCTCCACGGTGACGTTGGGCCTCGCTTCGTAGATCACCGCCAGCACTCCGAGGGGGATCCGACGGCGGTACACCCGCAGCCCGTTGGGCCTCGGCGAGCCCCCCGGTAGCGGGCGCTCCTCGCCGAGGGGGTCCTCCAGGGCGAGCACCTCACCCAGGGCCTTGAGCACCCCGTCCAGGCGCAGGGGCGTGAGCGTCAGCCGGTCCCGGAGCGCCGGGGAGAGCTCCGTGGCCGCGTCGAGGTCCTCGCGGTTGGCCTCCAGGATGGCCCTCCGCGCCGCCGCGAGGCGCGCCCCGAGGACCTCCAGGCACAGCGCCCGCTGCGGGGAGGACGCGCGGGAGAGCACGCCCTGGGCGCGCCGGGCGCTCCGAAGGAGCACGTCCAGGGCGCTCACGACGGCACCCCGAGGAGCACCAGGTCGTCGGCGTGGAGGACCTCGGCCCCGGGGTCATACCCGAGGAGCGAGGGCACCTCCTGGGTGCGCCTCCCACGGATCTTCTCCAGGTCCTGGGCGCTCACCGCCACCAGGCCCCGGGCGAAGAGCTCGCCCCCGGGTCCCTCGAGGTCCACGGCGTCGCCCTCGCCGAAGCCCCCGCGCACGGCGGTGATGCCCGACGGCAGCAGGCTCCGCCCGGCCCGCACGGCGTCCCGCGCGCCGCGGTCCACGGTGACCACGCCCCGAGGGCGAAGCGTGTGGGCGATCCAATGGTCCCGGGAGGCCTTGCGGGTGGTCCCCGGCAGGAACACCGTGCCCACGTCTTCACCGTCGAAGAGCGCGCCCAGGACACCAGGGCGCTTGCCCGGCGCGATCACCGCGGCGCAGCCGACCTCCGTGGCGGCCCTGGCGGCGGCCACCTTCGAGGCCATGCCGCCGGTGCCCCCGGCGGAGGTCCCGCGGTGAATGAGCGCGTCCACCGCGCGGTCCCCGGGCGCTACGCACGGCACCACCCGGTCGCCGTCCAGGAGCCCCGGGGCCACCGACAGCATCACCAGCGCGTCCGCCTGGCACAGGTTGGCCACCTGCGCCGAGAGGTTGTCGTTGTCCCCAAAGGCGATCTCTTCAAAGCTCACGGTGTCATTCTCGTTGATCACGGCGATGGCCCCGCGGCGCACGAGCTCCGCCAGGGCCCTCCGGGCGTTGAGCCAGCGCTTGCGGCTGGCCAGGTCCGCGTGGGTGAGGAGCACCTGGGCCACCACCCGGTGGTGTCTCGCGAAGCCCTCGGCCCAGCGCGCGATCAATACCCCCTGGCCCACCGCGGCGCACGCCTGGAGCGCGTCCATCGCCTTCGGCCTGGAGGCGAGCCCCAGGGCCTCCACCCCGAGCGCGATGGCGCCGGAGGAGACCACCACCACCTGCCGGGTCTCTGCGAGGGCGGCCAGCTCGTCCACCAGGGCGCCCCACACCCCCCGGTCCACGCCGCCCGTCGGCCCCGTCAGCACCCCGGTGCCGAGCTTCACCACCACCGTCCTGGCGCCCGTGAGCACCCCGCGCCGCGCGCCCTCGCCGTCTGTCTGTCGCATCATCGCGTCCCGCTGCGACCGGTGGTAGCACACCTCCGTGGCCTCCTCCGACCCCGAGGCCCGCGCCCCCTCCCCCCGCGCGGCCGCCGCCCTCGTCGCCCTCACCGTCACCCTCGCGGCCCTGGTGGTCTCCCTCGCACCACGGGGCCGCACCTACTCTCACGCACAACCACCCACACCGCCTCACACCACCCCACTGCGCCCGCCGTTGGTGGCCACGCCGGTGCCGGTGGTGCCCACGCCCGAGGCGCCCAGGCCCCGGGCGGTGGCGGTGCCGGTGCACCGCGAGCGGGTGGAGCGCTACCCGTTGCGGTAAGGTCGCGCGATGTTTGAAGGCAAGCGGTTCGCGTTCGTGGGCGCTGGCAACATGGCCGACGCGCTGATCCGGGGGCTCCTGTCCTCGGGGGTGGTTCCCCCGGACCACGTGGTGCTCTCGGGTCGGCGCAAGGACAAGTGCGAGCGCACGGCGGAGCGCCTCGGGGTTCGCGCCGCGGCGGACAACGCCCAGTGCGTCCGGGGCGCGGACGTGGTGGTGCTGTGCGTCAAGCCCCAGGTGCTGCTCCAGGTGTTCGAGCCCCTCGGGAGGGAGATCCCTCGGGACGCGCTGGTGGTGTCCGTCGCGGCGGGGGTGCCCACCACGGCGCTGGAGGCGCACCTGCACGCGGGGCAGCGGGTCGTGCGGGCGATGCCCAACACCTGCGCGGTGGTGCGCATGGGGGCCACGGCCATCGCCCCCGGGCAGAGCGCCACGGAGGACGACCTGGAGCTCGCGCGGCGGTTCTTCAACCTGGTGGGCCGCGCCGTGCTGGTGGACGAGGTCCACCTGGACGCCGTCACGGGGCTCTCGGGCTCCGGGCCGGCGTACATCTTCCTGGTGATCGAGGCCCTCGCCGACGCGGGCGTGAAGGTAGGCCTGGCCCGGGACGTGGGCCTGGAGCTCGCCGCCCAGACCGTGCTGGGTTCGGCCCAGATGCTCCTCCAGACGGGGGAGCACCCCGGCCGCCTGCGAGACCAGGTCACCTCCCCGGGGGGTACGGCCATCGCGGGGCTCCATACCCTCGAAGCCGGAGGGCTGCGCACCACGCTCATCAACGCCGTGGAGACCGCCACGCGCCGCGCCCGCGAGCTGGGCGAGGCCATGAAGAAGTAGCTCACCGTTCCAGGAGCCAGACGCCCGTCTCCGTGGCCGCCACCACGCGCCGCCCGGCGCGGTCCAGGGCCAGGAGGGCGTGCACCCGACAAGGCCCCTCGTCCGAGAGCGACGGGCCCAGCGTGCTGAGCCTCCGCGGGGCCTGCGGCGCGGCGGAGGACAGCGGGAGCTCCACCAGCGCGGCCCCGTCGCCCTCGGGGAGCGAGGCCAGGGCCGTGGCGGCGCCGTCGTCGGTGTCCACCAGGGTGGCCGCCGTGGCGCCGTCCAGGGCCTCAGCGCGGGTCCAGCGGGCCCCTCCGTCCTGCGAGAGCCACGCCCTCTGCCCGGGCCGACGATCCACCACCAGCCACAGGTCCCCGCGGCGCACCGCCACCTGCGGGGCGCACCCCTCGGGGACGGTCACCAGCGCCTCGGCGCTGCGGGCCGAACGCGCCACCCAGGCCCGCGGCCCCGCGGTCACCAGGAGGAGCGCGCTGCCGGGACCCGGTCCCAGGAGGTCCACCACGATCCCATGCACCGAGGCGTCCGAGGCGAGGCCCGTCCAGTAGCGCCCGTCCCCGATCCGGGCGGCGCCACCGTCGGTGCGGAGGGCCCAGTCCGAGCCGTCCGTGGCCAGCTCCACCACGGCCCCCGCGGCCCCGGCGTCCACCACGGCCCAGGGCGCCGAGCGCGCGTCCTGCTGGAGCACCTGGCCCGAGGCGCAGCCCACCGTCAGCGCCCCGGAGGCGTCTTCGACGATGCAAAGTGGTAGCTCCTCGCGCGGGAGCTCCAGGGGCTCGAAGGCGAACTCCGCCGCGTCGTCCACGAAGCCCAGCGGCGCGGACCTCACCCCGTCCCCGACGGCGTAGAGCCGGTCCGCGCCGAGCGCCAGGTGCGTCACCACCAGCGCCCCCGGGACCCTCCGGAGCGTCACCCCCGCGACAGGCTCCAGCAAGGGCCCCGAGGCGCCCTCCTCGGGCTCCTCGGACTCGTCCCCGTCGAGGGGCGCGAGGGCGTCCAGCTCGTCCGCGCCGTCATCCATGGGCCCCTCCTCGCCGCGGTCCGGGGCATCTCCACCATCCTCCGTGAGGTCCCGGTCCGGGGGTTCCTCCACGGGATCGTCGTCGCCGGTCCAGCGCTCTCCCTGGTCCCTCGGGAGGTCCTCGTCGGGGGTCTCCAATGGGCCTTCGTCTTCGTCGGGCTCGTCCCCCACGGGCTCCGGGCTCGTGAGGTCTTCGTCCGTGGCGTCGTCCACGGGGTCGTCGTCCCACGCCTCGTCGGGCTCCGGAATCGCCTCCGAGGGCTCCTCCGCGGCGGGGGCCTCGTCGTCGTCGTCCATGGGCGGGAGCTCCGGGAGCTCCTCGTCGTCGTTTCGTCCTCGGGGCATCGCGCGCGCTGGGGACCCTCTAGCGCGCCCTGGTCGGGACCGAAAGACCCAGGCGCTTGAGCACGAGCTGCATGTCCTCCCAGGTCTCCTTCCGCGCCGAGCGATCCCCGCTCTCCTCCTGCCGCAGGAGGTACGAGGGGTGCCAGGTCGGCAGGACCGGTACGCCCTGGAACGCACCCCAGCGGCCCCGGAGCCTCCCCATGGACTCCCGAGACCCGAGGAGAAACCCCGCCGCGGTCTTGCCCAGGGCCACGATCACCTCCGGGCGCGTCACCCCGAGCTGCCGCACCAGGAACGGCGTACAGGCGCTCATCTCCGCGGCCTCTGGCGTACGGTTGTTGGGCGGTCGGCACTTCACGATGTTCCCGATCCAGACGTCCCTCTCGCGGTACAGGCCCATCGCCGCGATGATCTTGTCCAGGAGCTGCCCCGCGGCGCCCACGAAGGGCAATCCCTGGAGGTCTTCGTCGCGCCCGGGCCCCTCGCCCACAAAGGCCAGCCTCGCCATCGGGTTCCCGCGGCACGGGACCGTCTTTGTCCTCCGCGCCGCCAGGCCGCACTTGTGGCAGCCCGCGATCTCCTCCGCGATCACCGCGAGCGCTACCCGGCGCCCGGCCTCGTCCAGCGCCCCTTCGGCGACCTCACCCCCCGGCCCCCTCTCCCGGTCGGGAGAGGGGGAGACAGAGTGGAGATTCTTCTGTGATTCCAACAGGTTATTCTCTTCTGGCTCCCCCTCTCCTGCCAGGGCGAGGGGGCCGGGGGGTGAGGTCGCCAGAAGGGAGACCTCCACCGACACCTCGGGGGGTGTGGGCGGATGTGTGAATGCGCCCTCGGGCCAGGGGCCTTCGGTGGGGAAGTCCCGGGCGCCGAGCTCCCGCTGCCAGGCGACGTGGGTGGCGAAGCGCCGGGTGAGCTCCAGGAGTTCGTCGCGCACGGCATTTCCTACCACCGCACAGCGAGGACGGGCCACTCTTGGGGGTGTGAAGGGCACGCGGATGGCATGGGGGGCGTTGGCGTGGGTGGCGTGTACCCGCAGCGACCCGGAGCTCCGGCACGGCACGGCACGGGACGAGCCCCTGGCCGGGGTCACCCTCCGGGTGGTGGACGTGGGGGCGCGCACCTGGCCGGTGCTCCTGGTCCTCCACGGAGGCCCCGGGCTCGATCACGGCTACCTGCGGCCCTGGATGGACGCCCTCTCCGAGCGCCGGAGGCTGGTCTACGTGGACCTCCGAGGGCACGGACGGAGCAGCGCCCCGCCCAGCTCCGAGGGCTACAGCATCGAGGCCGCCGCCGAGGACCTCCACGCCCTGGTGCTGCGAAGGCACTACGGACAGGTGGACGTCCTGGCGCATGACTTCGGCGCGGCGGTGGCGCTGTCCCTCGCGGCGAGGCACCCCGTGGCCGTCCGCAAGGTGGTGCTGGTGGCTCCCCTGCGGGACGCCGAGCAGGTACGGGCCGTGGGGGCAAGGACCCGGGAGACCCTCGGAGAGGCGGGTCAGGGGGCGATACGGGCGCTCAGCACCCCGCAGGGGACGCTCCGGGACCCCGGGAGCCTCCCGGCGCTGGTGAGGGCCCTGGGGGCCATGTGGTGGCACCGGCCACCCTCGGAGGACACCGTCGCGAGGCTCACGGCCCGGACCCGGTACCGCGCCGAGGCCGACGCGGGCTTCCTGGTGGCCGCGCTGCGCTGGGACGGCAGGCTCCTGGCCCCGGAGGTCCGGGTGCCGGTGCTGGTGGTCGCCGGGGCCTCGGACCGGACCTTCCTGCCCGGGGAGTGCCGGGGCCTGGCCGACGCCCTGCCCCACGGGCGCTATGTGGCCCTGGCCGAGGCCGGGCACCTGCCCTTCGTGGAGAGTCCGGGGGCCTTCCGGGCCGTGGTGGAGGCCTTCCTCGACCCGGCGCCCAGGCCCGGGAGGAGGCCCTGAGCGGGCGTTCTTGCGCGAGTGTGTTGACGGCCCTCGCGCCGTCACGATAGCTTCCCCCGACGCTGCGGCGGAGCGTTTCCCCGGAGCGTACCTGAGAGAGGGACCCGGCGTGGCCAACCTGCCCGTGCGCATGGAGATGTTCGGAGAGACGAACGTCGGCATGAAGCGCACGCACAACGAGGACAACTTCGCGATCATCCCGGACGAGAACCTGGTGATCGTGGCGGACGGCATGGGCGGCCATGCCTCCGGCGAGGTGGCGTCCAAGATGGCCGTGGAGGCGCTCAAGGAGTTCTTCGAGGCCACGGCCAAGGACCCGGACGCGACCTGGCCGTACAAGATGGACAAGAGCCGCAGCTACGAGGAGAACCGGCTGATCACCGGCGTCAAGCTGGCCAACCTCCGGATCTTCGAGAACGCCCAGCGGGAGCCCCGGTACCGCGGCATGGGCACCACCATCGTGGTGGTGGCCGCCGTGCGCGAGGGCGTGATCGTCGGCCACGTCGGGGACTCCAGGGTGTACCGCATCCGCGGGAGCGCCATCGACCAGCTCACCGAGGACCACTCGCTCCTCAACGACTACCTCAAGATGCGCAAGCTCACCCCGGAGGAGATCGCCAATTTCCCCCACAAGAACGTGATCGTCCGGGCCCTGGGGATGAAAGACACGGTCCGCGTGGACGCCCACCTGGAGCACCCCCAGGTGGGGGACATCTTCCTCCTGTGCTCCGACGGGCTCTCGGGCCCCGTCACGGACCCGGACCTCCTGTCCATCGTGGACGAGAACCGCGCGGACCTGCGCACCGCCGCCTCGAAGCTCATCGCCAAGGCCAACGAGAACGGCGGCCCGGACAACATCACCGTCTGCCTCGTCCGGTGGCAGGGCCTGGCCAACTGAACCACCGCCCACCGGCGGCCAGAAATTACCTTTTCCTGGGACATCGCCGCCGCACCGTGCGGGATCGGTTCCACACTGCACCGCCGTGCGCGGACGGGGTATCTTCCCGGCGCGGGGGTTGCCGGGTGGCAGCCGCTCCCCACCGGAGACTCCAAGATGCGCAGGTCATGGCTCTTTGTACCCCTCCTCGGCGCGCTCGCGGCGTGCGGCTCCACCGCCGTGATGCCGATGGACACGGGAACCTCGGAAGCCGGCGACGCCGCCGCGGACTCGCTCCCCGGCGACACCACCACGCAGGACTCACGGCCCGGCGACACGGGCACCCCCCCGGAGGAAACGGCGGTGCCCCCCACGGACACCGGCGTACCCCCGGAGGACACGGGCACGCCCCCCGAGGACACGGGCATCCCCCCGGAGGACACGGGCACGCCCCCCGAGGACACGGGGATCCCTCCCACGGACACGGGGATCCCTCCCATGGACACGGGGGTCCCTCCCATGGACACGGGGGTCCCTCCCATGGACACGGGGGTCCCTCCCTCGGACGCGCCCGCGGACACGAGGCCCGTCACCTGCACCATGGGCGGCTGGACCGACGTGTGCCCGCCCGCGGCGCCGGGGCCGTGCCCGAACTTCAATGACGGCCGCCCGCGCACGGTGTCCTTTACGGGCCTCCGCCACGACGTGAACCTCTCCTGCGCCGGGACCTCCACGGGGACGGGACCGGACGCGGTGCTCCCGCTCACGCTCACGGCCCCGTCGGACGTGGTGATCACGGGGATGCCCACGGGCGGCGACGCGGTGCTCATCGGGCTCATGAACGGCGCCTCCTGCGCGCGGACCAGCGAGCTGCGGTGCTCCAACAGCAGCTCCATGGCCGCGGGGGGCACCGCCCGGGTGCAGGCCCTCTCGCTCCCAGCGGGCAACTACTGGGTGGTGGTCACCAGCGCCCGAGGCTTCCCGGCCATCGTTCAGGCCACGATCTCCATGCCCAGGCCCCGCCTGCCTGGGGACACCTGCCCGGGCGTCATGGTGATGCCCGACTCGGGCCCCCAGGCCCTGAGCCTGATGGGCTTCGCCACCGAGGCGGACACCGGCACCAACTGCGGCTCCAACGGCTCCGGCGGCGGCTGGGCCGACGCGGTGTTCCAATACACGCTCACGGCGCCCCGGGACGTCACCGTGGACGTCAGCGCCACGGGCTCCGGCGAGGTCGCCGTGGACGTCTCCGCCATGTGCGGGGCGCGGGCATCTGCGATCGCCGCGTGCAGCGCGGGCAACCCCACCCGGAGGGTCTTCCGCAACCAGGCCGCGGGGACGTACTACATCACCGCGGAGACGCGCGTCGGGACCACCGCCCGCACGCTGGTGGTGAACGTCACCACGGCGATGCCCACGCCTACGCCCCCGGCGGACCGCTGCCCCGGCGTGGCCCTCACGGCGGCAACGGCCTCCACCGCGGACATCGCGGGCCTGACGCCCTCCATGACGGCCATCCCCTGCGCGGGCATGACCCCGAGGACCGACGCCAACTTCAGCTTCGTGGGCCCCGGCATGGGCACCGACGTGCTGGTGAACGTCGCCACGAACCGCGGCGGGGCCGCGCTCCAGCTCCGCGCCACCTGCGACGGCATGGCCGCCGGTCCCTGCGCGCTCTCCACGGGTGGGGACATGGGCACCTCCATCTGGCAGCGCTTCCGGGCGCTGACCCCCGGGGCCACCTACACCCTCCAGGCGTCCACCAACGCCACCTCGGGCAACCTCTCGGCGCGGTACTTCACCCTCCCGGCGGCCACCCCCGCCATGGTGATGGGCAACCTCTCGTGCATGTCCGCGCGCACCATTCCCTCCATGGGTGGGGTCTTCACGGGCTCCACGACCATGGCCGACCGCGTCGCCAGCTCCCAGTGCGCCCCGGGGTGTATGGGAGGCCGCGAGGTGGTCTACCGCATGGACCTCACCGAGCGCCGCCGCGTGATCGCCCGCCTGGACGGCTCCTACGATACCCTCTTGTTCTTCTACAGCGGCATGTCCTGCCCGGGCACCCCCGTGATGAACGCCTGCAGCGATGACGTCATCGGCAACAACGCCCAGGTGGACATCACCCTGAACCCCGGCACCTACTGGGTCTTCGTCTCGGGCTGCGGCCCCGCCGCCGTCGGCACCTACACCCTCGACATCGCCACGCTCCCGCCGGGCTGAAGGCCCCAGCGTCCCTCGACGCCTCCCCGGAGCTCCGGACAGGATATGTCACTCTCCTGGGAGGGTGGTGTCCGCCCGTGGTAGACCGGGGAGTGCCGTCGATGAACACCCGGGCGCTGCTCTCTGCCGGGGGACCCCTGTCTCGGGTGCTGCGGGGCTACGAGGCCCGGGACGAGCAGAACCTCATGGCCGACGCGGTCACCGCCGCGCTGGACGAGGGCCATGGGCTGCTGGTGGAGGCCGGGACGGGCACCGGGAAGAGCCTGGCGTACCTGGTCCCCGCGGCGCTGTCACACCAGCGGGTGGTGATCTCCACGGCCACCCGGGCCCTGGGCGAGCAGCTCCTGGAGAAGGACCTGCCCACGCTCCGGGCCCTGGGGCTCTACCCCGACGTGGCGCTGGTCAAGGGCCTCGGGAACTACGTCTGCCTCCGGAGGCTGGAGGAGTATCGCCAGGGCGTCGCCACGGGCGCCGTGGCCGCGGAGGCGGGCTTCGACGAGGTGCTCTCCTGGGTGGAGGACACCGCCACCGGGGACCGCTCGGAGCTGGCCTCGGTGCCCGAGGAGGCCCCGGTGTGGCGCGAAGTGAGCTCCTCGTCGGAGACGCGCCTCGGGGGCAAGTGCCGGTTCTATGACCAGTGCTTCGTGACGCGCATGCGCCGCGCCGCGGAGGCCGCGCAGCTCGTGGTGACCAACCACCACCTCTTCTGCGCGGACATGGCCCTGCGGGGCCTCGGGGGCGCCCAGGCCCTGCCCGACTACGACGCGGTAATCTTTGACGAGGCCCACGCGCTCGAGGACGTGGCCACGGAGTTCTTCGGCGTGAGGGTCACCCGCGCCAGGGTGGACGCCCTGGTGCGCGACGCCGACAAGGCCCTGAGGGCTTCGGGCTTCTTCCTCGACCGCGACCGCGAGAGGGCCCTCGGGGGCACGCTCCTGGCGCTCTCCGCGGGGGCCGTGAGGCTCTTCGCGTCCATCCCCCGCGGGGGCGGAGGGCGCGTGCTCCTGGCGCGGGAGCACCTGGAGGGCGAGTTCGGCCTCGGGGCCTCGCAGCTCTCGGACGGACTCGCGAGCCTTGGCGGCCACCTGCGGGACTTCGTGGGCACCAACGACATGCTCCTGTCCGTCTCGCGGCGCACCACGGCGCTGGCCGAGGCGCTGCGCATCCTCCGGGACCCGGAGAGCGCCACCCACGTCACCTTCGCGGAGCCCGAGGCCCGAGGGGGCGGCGCCGTGGGGGCCTCGCCGGTGGAGATCGGCGCCCTCCTCCAGGAGAAGCTCTGGAGCCGCCGGGGCGCCGTGGTGCTCACCAGCGCCACGCTCTCCACGGGCGGAGACTTCGCCTTCCTCCGGCAGCGCCTGGGCGTGCCCGAAGAGGCGCGGGAGCTCTGCCTGTCGTCTCCGTTCGACTACGCGCGCCAGGCCGGGCTCTACATCCCCCGGGGCCTGCCGGAGCCCCGAGACCCCGGCTGGACCGACGGCGCCCTCGGGGAGATCCGTCGCCTGGTGGACCTCACCCGCGGAGGGGCGTTTGTGCTCTGCACCTCGGTGCGGGTGATGAGGGCCCTGCACGAGGCCCTGCGGGGCACCTGGAGCTACCCCACCTGGGTCCAGGGCGAGGCCCCCAAGCGCGCGCTCCTGGAGCGCTTCCGCGCCGCCGGGGACGGCGTGCTCTTCGCCACCGCGAGCTTCTGGGAGGGCGTGGACGTGCCGGGTCGGGCCCTGCGCCTGGTGATCATGGACAAGCTGCCCTTCGAGGCCCCCAATGACCCGGTGACCTCCGCGCGGATCCAGCGCCTGACGGCCCGCGGGGAGGACCCCTTCGAGCGCTTCCAGGTGCCCTCCGCGGCCCTGAGCCTGAAGCAGGGCTTCGGGCGCCTGGTGCGCACCCGCCGGGACGCCGGGATCGTGGCGATCCTGGACCGTCGGATCCTCACGCGGCGCTACGGGGCCACGCTCCTGCGCTCGCTGCCGCCGGCCACCCGCTGCGCCACCCTGGACGAGGTGCGGGCCTTCTGGGAGGCCCTGCGCTTGTAGCTTTCCAGAGCGCCCGGGGAGCTCTGTGGTACCGTCGGGGCCCTCATGGGAAGGCCCGGCCTCGCACTCCTCCTGGCGCTCGCGGGCTGCTCGATCCAGGGCACCCGCCAGCAGGGTGACACCTGCCTCTCCAGCCGCGAGTGCGCCTCGGGGCTCCTGTGCGAGGTCACCCCCTCGGGCCCCTCCCGCTGCGTGCTCCCCACGGTGCTCGACGCCGCCCCCGCGGACGGCCCTCCCACCGCCCCGCCCGACGCGCCGGACGCCCCGCCCGCGGACGCACCCTCCGCCGACGCCTCGCCGGACGCGCCGACGCCAGACGCTCCCATCGACGCGGCGCCCACGGACTCGCCCCGGGACGCCGCCCCTGACAGCACCCCACCGGACACCACAGCGCCCGACAGCACCCCACCGGACACCACAGCACCCGACAGCGCCCCACTGGATACCACAGCATCCGACACCGTGACACCCACCGATGTGCGGGACGCTGGTGCGGTCGACGGCGCCGTAGACGCTTGAGTTCGGTCAGTCCACGACGCCCAGGATGCCGCGGCCCTGGCGGGCGTTCTCGATGGCGATCTTGATCTGCTCGAAGACCACCCGTGAGTCCGGCAGGCCGCGGAGGAGGAGCGTAGGGTCCGTGCTGTCGTGGGCCATCACCTTGATCCGGGCCACCCCGAGCATGCGCTCGAAGAGGGACTGCTCGAACTCCACGTCGCGCACGCGCCAGAGCTGCACCGTGTCGATCTTCTTGGAGAGGAGCCCGGACTCCACGTCCAGCGTGCGGCTGGTGATTCGGTAGCGTGTGGCCCGGCGCTTGAGCTCCGTGGCCAGGAAGAGCCCCACACCCCCGAGGAGGAAGGGCGCGGAGATGCCCGCGCTCAAGGGTAGGGGTTGCAGGAAGACAAAGGCGCCGGCAAGGGCCCCCACAAGGCCCAGCACCGCCAGCGCCGCGGCGCCCAGGTAGCGAGAGAACTGGCCCTTCCAGGAGGGGGCCCCGCCGTAGATCAGGGTGACCGGCTCGGCCCGGGGGCCTGCGGGGGCCGAGCCGTCGACCATGGAGCCGCAGTGCTTGCACTTGACGGCCTCGCTCTGGATCTCCTCTGCGCAGAAGGGGCAGCGCTTCATGGGGCGATGGTACCGCAACGTCGGCGCCGAGGAGAGGAAAGAGCCTTGCGCCGGGGGAGACCAGGGACCACGCTCCGCAGGCCCGATACCCCCCCAGAGGAGGCCCAGCGATGACCGTGACACACCACGCGGACAGCCCCGCCAGCACCACCGAGGAGCCGCCCTTCGCGGCCATGAAGGCCACCTTCGAGCGGCTCCGGCGGGCCTCCCGGGCCCACACCCCCAGCGCCGAGGAGCGCCAGGGGTGGCTCTCGCGGCTGGAGCGCACGCTGATCAAGCGCCAGGAGGCCATCGCCAACGCGATCTCCCAGGATTTCGGCAGCCGGAGCCGGCACGAGACCTTGATGGCCGAGGTGCTCCTGACCGTGGAGGAGTGCCGCCACGCGAGGAACAACCTCGCCGCGTGGATGAAGCCCCGGCCCAGGCCCGTCCACTGGGCGTGCAGGCCCGCCCACGCGGAGCTCCTGCCGCAGCCCCTCGGGGTGGTGGGGGTGATCGCCCCGTGGAACTACCCGGTGAACCTGTGCTTCGGCCCCGCGGTGGGCGCCCTGGCCGCGGGTAACCGGGTGCTGTTCAAGCCCTCGGAGCTGACGCCCACCACCTCGGCCCTGCTGGAAGACCTGGTGGCCGAGACCTTTGAGCCCGACGTGGCCCAGGTGCTCACCGGCGGGCCCGAGGTGGCCGAGGCCTTCTCACGGTTGCCCCTGGATCACCTTGTGTTTACGGGCTCCACCCGCGTTGGAAAGATCATCATGCGGGCCGCCGCGGAGAACCTGGTCCCGGTCACCCTTGAGCTCGGCGGCAAGAGCCCCGCCCTGGTGGCCGGGGACTACCCCCTGGAGGACGCCGCCGCGCGCATCGCCGCGGGCAAGCTCTTCAACGCGGGCCAGACCTGCATCGCGCCGGACTATGTGCTCGTGCCCGCCGGGCGCGAGAGGGCCTTCGTAGACGCGCTCCAGAAGGCCGTGGCGAAGATGTACCCGCGCATGGTGGACAACCCGGACTACAGCACCATCGTGAGCGACCGGCACCTCGCCCGGCTCCGGACCCTGGTGGAGGAGGCCCGCGCCGGCGGGGCCGAGGTCCTGGAGCTCAACCCCGGCGGGGAGAGCGCCCCGGAGACGAGCCGCAAGTTCCTCCCCACGGTGCTCCTGGGCGTGCGGGACGACATGGCCGTGATGCAGGAGGAGCTCTTCGGCCCGGTGCTCCCGGTGCTGGGCTACGGCACCCTGGACGACGCCCTGGCCGCGGTGAACGACCGCCCGAGGCCCCTGGCGTTCTATGTGTTCTCCAGGGACTCCACGGTGGTCCAGCGCGCCGTGGAGGGCACCGTGTCCGGGGGCGTGGTGGTCAATGACGTGGTGCTGCACTTCGCCCAGCCGGACCTGCCCTTCGGGGGCGTCGGCCCGAGCGGCATGGGCGCCTACCACGGCGAGAAGGGCTTCGAGACCTTCTCCATGCTCAAACCCGTGTTCCACCAGTCGCGCTTCTCGGCCACGCCGTACCGTAGCCCGCCCTACGGGGCCGTGGTCGATGGGTACCTGAAGCTCGTGCTCCGACGGTGACCTCCCCTTCGCCAGGGAGGCCCAGCGGGCCGTGACTCTGTGGCAGGATCGCGGCGTGGCAGACGCAGACGTGATCGTGGTGGGGGCGGGCCTCGCGGGGCTGTCCTGCGCCGTAAACCTCCAGGCCCGGGGCCTCCGGGTGGCGGTGCTCGAAGCCCGGGACCGCGTGGGGGGCCGCACCCTGGCCGCCCCCCTCGGGCGCGGAGTGTTCGACCTCGGGGGCCAGTGGATCGGCCCCCAGCAGCCCCGGATGCAGCGCCTGGCCAGGGAGCTCGGCGCGGAGACCTTCCCCACCTGGGACACCGGCGAGAAGGTGCTCGAGGTCCGGGGCCAGGTCGGGAGGTACAAAGGCACCATCCCCTCGCTGCCGGCCTGGAGCGTGCTGGACCTGGAGCGCCTCTTGCGCGTCTCCGAGAACCTCTCGCGAGAGATCGTCCTCGACGACCCGGTGAACTCCCCGGACGGCCTGGACCAGGACGCCCGCACCCTCCATGACTGGCTCCACGCCGGGACCCTCTCCCGGCGCGCCCGGAGCGTGTTCACCGCGGCGGTGAGGGTGATCCTCGGGGTGGAGCCCTCGGAGGTGAGCCTGCTTCACTTTCTGTTCTATCTGCGCTCGGCGGGGGGCCTCCTGCGGCTGGTGGAGGTGCGCAACGGCGCCCAGCAGGAGCGCTTCGTGGAGGGCGCCGGGAGCCTCTGCCCTCGCCTCGCGGCGAAGCTCGGGGAAGCTCTGGTGCTCTCGGCCCCGGCGCGGAGGATCACCCAGGACGCCCACGGCGTGACCGTGTCCACGGACCGCGGGGACCACCGCGCCGGGCGCGTGGTGGTGGCGGTGCCGCCCGCGCTGGCGGGGCGGATTGACTACGAACCGGGCCTGCCCGCGGCCCGGGACCAGCTCACCCAGCGCTTCCCGATGGGCGCCACGGTGAAGGTCCTGGCCCTCTACGACCGCGCCTTCTGGCGCGACGAGGGCCTCTCCGGCGAGGCCGTCTGCGGCGGAGGCCCGGTGACCGTGTGCTTTGACAACACCTCGCACGACGGGCTCCAGCCGTGCCTCCTGGGCTTCGTGGTGGGCCGCGAGGCGAGGCTGTGGCATGCGCGCCAGCCCGCCGAGCGCCGGAGGCTGGTCCTGGAGAGCTTCTCGCGGTGGTTCGGCCCGAGGGCCCTGGAGGCCACGCACTTCCACGAACAGGACTGGTCCGCGGAGCGCTGGACCCGGGGCTGCCCCGTGGGGGTGCTCCCCCCGGGCGCGTGGAGCGCCGGCGCGGCGCAGGTGCTACGGAGACCCCAGGGGCGCATCCACTGGGCGGGGACCGAGACCGCCACCCACTGGCACGGCTTCCTGGAGGGCGCTCTGGAGAGCGCAGAGCGCGTCACCCAGGAGCTCTTGGTACTCCCATGAACGAACTCCTCACCATGTCAGCAAAGGCCCTGGCGGCGGCGATCCGCCAGGGGAGGGCGTCCAGCCGCGAGGTGGTGGACGCCCACATCGACCGCATCCGCGAGGTGAACCCCAGGCTCAACGCCCTGGTCTTCGACCGCTATGAAGAGGCCCGCGCCGAGGCCCTCGCGGCCGACGAGCGCCTCGCCCGGGAGGGCCCGGACGACCTCCCTCCCCTCCACGGGGTGCCCTGCACCATCAAGGAAGCCATCGCCCTGAAGGGCATGCCTCACACCTCGGGGCTGGTGGCCAGGAAGGGCGTGCTGGCCACGCGGGACGCGCCCACGGTGGCGCGCTGGCGGGCGGCGGGGGCGATCCCCCTGGGGGTCACCAACACCTCGGAGCTCTGCATGTGGATGGAGAGCTCCAACCGTGTGTACGGCCGCACGGGCAACGCCTATGACCCCACCCGCACCGCGGGGGGCAGCTCCGGCGGCGAGGGCGCGATGGTGGGCTCCGGGTGCGCGCCCTTCGGCCTCGGGGCGGACATCGGCGGGTCCATTCGCATGCCGGCGTTCTTCAATGGAGTCTTTGGCCACAAGGCCACCGGCGGGCTCATCCCGGGCACGGGCAATTTCCCAACGCCCCACGGAGACGCCTGGAGGCTCCTCTCCACGGGCCCCCTGTGCCGCAAGGCCGAGGACCTCGGGCTCCTGGTGAGGTTGCTTGTGGGCCCCGACGGCCAGGACCCGGGCTGCGAGCCCGGGGAGCTCCTGGACCCGGAGGCGGTGCGCGCCTCGGACCTCACGGTGTACGACTGCCGCGAGAGGCTCCTCCTGCCCGTGGAGGGTGAGCTCCTGGAGGCCCAGGAGCGCGCGGCGCGCGCGCTGGAGCGCCGCGGGGCCACGGTGCGGCGCACGGCGCTGCCGGCCCTGCGCGCGGCCCTGGAGCTCTGGAGCGCGAGGATGCACGCGGCGGGAGGGCCCTCCTACGCGGAGCTCCTGGGCGAGGGAACGGCCATCGCCACGGGGCGGGAGCTGGCAAAGTGGCTCCTGGGGCGCTCGGAGCACACGCTGCCGTCGCTGGGGCTGGCCGCGGTGGAGAAGGTCCCGGCGCTCTTCCCGGGCCGCATCGCGACCATGGTGGAGCGCGCCCGGAGGCTCCAGGGGGAGCTCCGGGAGCTCCTCGGGGACCGCGGGGTGCTGCTCTTCCCCTCGCACACCCGGGTGGCCCCGAAGCACCACCGGCCGTTCCTGCCGCCCGTGCACTGGGCCTACACGGGGATCTTCAACGCGCTGGAGGCGCCCTCCACCCAGGTGCCCCTCGGGCTCGATCGCCGGGGGCTGCCCCTCGGGGTGCAGGTGGTGGCGGGCCACGGGAGGGACCACCTTGGCCTCGCCGTGGCCAGGATGCTCGAGGAAGACTTCGGAGGCTGGGTGTCCCCATGAGGCGAGGCTTCAACGTTGTTGCAATAACGTCCGTGATGTACGGCTGCACCGACGATCCTGCGCCGCGGGACGCGGCCAACGACCTGGCCAGGATGGACGCGGTGCCCGAGGAGGTGGCCACCTGCGAGCGCACCTTCACCCTGGAGGAGGGCTCCCGGGACGGCCACGCCAGGCCCCTCGCGGTGCAGGCCGGGCAGGCCAGGGCCGGGCGCCTCGGGGAGCCGGACCTCCCGCGGGACCGCACGGGGCTGGCCACCTGGAGGGCCGGGGACCTGGTGCTGGCCAACGAGCGCTTCGCGGTGCTCATCGAGGCCGCGCGCCGGAGCGAGCTCTACGACCCCTGGGGGGGCAAGCTGGTGGGCATCGCCCGGGTGTCCGACGGGAGGCTGGTAGACGCGGCGGATTTCAACGAGGTGACGTACGCCGTGGGGCGCCACTCGGTGGAGGCCCGGAGCGTGACGGTGCTCCGGGACGGCTCCGACGGGGGCCCCGCGGTGGTGCGCGCGGTGGGGATGCTCCGCCCGGTGCCCTTCCTCGATGAGTTCGCTCGGAGCCTCGCCCCGGGAGACTTCACGGACATCGAGGCGGCGATGGACTACGAGCTCGCCCCGGGCTCGGACCACGTGCGGGTGTACGCCACGTACGCGGTGACGCGGGCGTACCCGGTGAACGTCACCGTGAGCGCCCACGCGTTCTTCCAGCGCGACCGCATGCCGCTGTTTCTCCCCGGCCAGGGCTTCCGGGGCCTCCCCAACGGCGAGGACATCCCGGCGGTGGCCTTCGTGGACGACCTCGGGATGTCCTACGCGTGGCGCGCGGCGGACGGGCCCCTGAGGCTCCTGGTGGCCGAGTCGGGCTTCGACGGCCTGGGCTCCGCCCCGTTCCGGTTGCCTGCGTGCGCGGCCACGCGCCGCGCCGTGGGGGACCTGGTGGTGGGGGGCACCGGGCTCGACGGGCTGGTGGTGGCCCTGGCGCGGGAGGCGAGCACCACCCTGCGAGAAATCCGCGGGGTCGTGCGCAACGCCGACGGGACGCCCGCCGAGGGGGTGCACGTCCACGCGCTGGAGCCTACGCTCTCCCAGTACCTCACCCGCGCGACCACCGACGCCCAGGGGCGCTACGCGGTGAATGTCCCGTCGGGCTTCGCGGTGGAGCTGCACTCCTGGCGCTCCGGGGATCGGGACGCCGGGCCCGTGATGGTGGGCGCCGACCAGGGAGCCCGGGACCTCTCGCTCTCCCCCACGGGGACCTTGCACCTCACGGTGACTGATGACACCTCCGGGGAGGCTCTGCCGACGCGGGTGCAGGTGCTGCCCGCGATGGGGAGCGCGCCGTCCCCGGGCGCGCTCTGGGGCGAGCGCACCCCCGGCGAGGGACGCGAGGCCATTGAGTTCCCGCACACGGGCGACCTGCGGCTGCGGCTGCCGGTGGGGAGGCACCGGGTGCTGGTGTCTCGGGGCTTCGCCTGGGAGCTTGACGAGGGCGAGGTGGAGGTGACCGCCGGGGCCACGGCGGAGCGGGCCGTGAGGCTGCGGCGCACGGTGCGCCACCCGGGCTCCCTCTGCGGGGATTTCCACATTCATACCTGGCGCTCGCCGGACGCCGAGGACAGCGTGAGGCTCAAGGTCGCCGCCATCGCCGGGGAGGGCCTGGGGCTCGGGGTCCGGAGCGACCACGAGTTCGTGGCGGACTTCGAGCCGGAGATCGACGCGCTGGGGCTTCGGCGCTGGGTGCGCGGCATCGGCTCGCTGGAGCTGACGACCTTCACCTACGGGCACTTCGGGGTGGTGCCCTTGAGGCCGGACCCCACGGCGCGCAACGGGGGGGCGTTTGAGTGGGCCAACCGCACGCCGCTGGAGCTCTTCGCGGAGGTGCGCCGGAGGGACACGGCGCCCACGATCATCATCAATCACCCGCGCGGGGGGACCAACTATTTCGATATGGCGAGGTTCGATCGGGACTCGGGAGTGGGCCTGGAGCGCATGTGGGACACGGCGTTTACGGCGGTGGAATTCTTCAACGAGCGGGACTTCGAGAGCCAGCGGGACGGGCTCGTGCAGGACTGGTTCGCGCTCCTGAGGAGCCGCCGGAGGGTCTTCGCGGTGGGCTCCAGCGACTCGCACTCGATGAACCCCGGGCAGGCCGTGGGGTGGCCCCGGACGTGCCTCGCGCTGGGCACCGACGACGTGAGGGCGGTGACCCCGGAGCAGGTGAGGGACGCCGTGGCCCGCGGGCGCAGCGTGATCACCGGCGGGATCTACCTCACGGTGCGAGGCCCTGGGGGCCGAGGCCCCGGCGAGGAGGCCACCGGGACCGGGCCCACGGCGAGGCTCGAGGTCGAGGCCCGGGCGGCCCGGTGGATCTCCGCGGACCGGGTGGAGTTGCTTGTGGACGGGCGCTCCGTGGAGACGCGCCCCCTGGCGGCCTTTGGGGTCACGGACCCGATGGACCCTTCGGTGCGCTTCCGAGGGACCTTTGATGTCGCGGTGGCCGAGGGTGGCTCCTGGGCCATCGTGGCGGCCCACGGCGACCGCGCGATGGACCAGGTGTATTTCCGCAAGAGGCCCTTCGGGGTGTCCAACCCGGTGTTCTTTTCGCGGTAGGCGCTCAACCGCGGGCGCGGCGGTGCCTGCGGCGGCGTACGGTGCGCGAGGCCAGGAGGAGCTTTCGGAGCGCAGCGGCCGCGGGGGAGAGCTGATCCACGCCGCGGTGGACGATCTTGAGGGGCCTGCGCAGGGGCGTCCTCGGGTCCCGGACCTCGACCAGGGCGCCGTCGGCCAGGGCGTCCTCGACGCTGACGCGGGACACGAGCGCGACCCCGAGGCCCGGGGCGGCGTGCTCGATCACCGAGGCGATGCCCGACAGCTCCATGACGATGTCCACCTCGGGGAAGTGCTGATCCAGCGCGTCACGGATGGTGGCCCCCGGGGGAAAGGTGACGAAGGCCGCGCGCTTCGCGTCGGTCTCCGGGGCGGCCACGAGGATCATCTCGTCCTCGCGCCAGAGCTCGCCGTGGGGGACGGTGATCACCCCGAGGTCCAGTTCGCCCGCGAGGACCGCGGCCTGGGTGCCCTCGCTGGTGCCCTCGCGCACCAGGAGCTTGACGCCGGGGTGGGCCTCGCGGAACGCGGCCAGGACGGGCGGGAGGTAGTACGCGCACACCGTCGCCCCGCCCCCGACGCGCACGCGTCCCGCGCGGACGTCCCGCACCTCGGCCACGGCGCGGCGGGCGTCCTCCACGGCGGCGAGCGCGGCCAGGGCGCGCGGCAGGAGCGCCTCTCCGGCGGCGGTGGGGCCGACGCCCCCGCGGTCCCTCCGGAGGAGCTCGGCGCCGAGCTCGGACTCCAGCCTGGCGATGGCCGCGGAGAGGGCGGGCTGCGTGATGTGGGCGCGCCGCGCGGCCCGGGTGAACGACCGCTCCTCGCAGGCGAGGGTGAAGTACCGGAACAGGTCGAACATAGACAGAAGTTATCATGACCGCGAGAAACATCCGCGCTCTGTATGACCGGTAGCGGCGGCCCTACCGATGCTCTGGGGGCCTGCGGGCGGTCTCGGGCGCAGGGCAGCCTTGCGTTGGTGGAGCGCCAGGGGGATAGTTCCATTTGAGGTTCCCCGATGGGCGCGCACGCTGAACTCGTCGACACGCTCCCGACACCGCTCGTGGTGTACGCCACGAGGGGCTTCGACAACTACACCTACGCCCTCCACCCGTTCAGCGGGCGGAGGCTCAAGCAGGCCCACCCGGAGACCCGACTCCCATCGCGGATCACGATCGCCTTTGACGCCCAGGACGTGGTCGATCAACTGCTCGGCGAGGTGTTCGGCCAGGCCGCCCCCCTCCTCACGGGGCTCCCCCTCGCAGACCTCGAGAAGCTCGGGGGCATCGAGGTCAGGGAGCCGGGGAGCGACCGCGTGCTCTGGCAGTGGCCCCCGGCCCGACGCTGATTCCGTGAGATGCCGCCGTACTTCGCGAGCGTCCTGCCGCTGCCTCGGGCGATCTGCTCCGTTGTCTTTACCTGGACGCGGGTCACGCGATCGGCGTTGTCGTCGACGACGAAGAGGTCCTCGCCGACATCTACCTCCGGGATCGCGACGTTCCAGCCGCGGAGGAGGAACTCCGCCATCACCGCGTGATGACCCGCCTTCCCCAGGTGGCTGCGCTTCCTCGTGGTCACGGGCCCTCCTTGTACGTCGACGGGGTGCCCCTCGCCAGCGCGAGGCGCGCGCTCGGAGCGGAGCTGCGGGTGGCATAGACAGAAGTTATCATGACCGCGAGAAACATTCATTCGACGTATGGCCTCGGCGGCCCCACGTTGAGGTCATGGTGCTGTTGGTTCTGGTATGTGGGCTGGTGGCCGGGGCGGTCTCTACGCTAGCGGGCCAGGGCGGAGGGCTCCTGGCGCTCCTGGCCCTCTCGGCGGCGCTCGGGCCCCGCGAGGCGCTGGTGATGAGCGCTCCGGCGCTGGCCGTAGCGAACATCCACCGGGCGTGGATGTACCGCGCGACGCTCGCGCGCCCGGTGGTGCTGCGCCTCGCGGCGGCGGTGCTGCCCGCGAGCGTCCTGGCCGGGGCCTACGCGGTCCACGCGCCGACGCTCCTCCTGCGCGCGCTGCTGGTCTTCGCGACGGCGCTAGCGCTGGCCCGTGGCCTCGGCTGGGTGCGGCTGCGTGTGCCCGTGGGGGCCTACGCCCCCGCGGGCGTGGTGATCGGAGCGTTCGGCGCCACGTCGGGGGGCGCCGGCGTGCTCCTCACCCCGGTGCTCGTCTCCGCGGGCCTCACCGGCGAGGCCCTGGCGGGCTCCACGGCGGCGGTGGCGCTCGCGCTCAACAGCGGCAGGCTCGTAGGTTACGGCGTCGGCGGGTCCTTCGTGGCGGCGATGGTCGCCAACGCTGCGCTCATGACCGCGGCGCTCCTCCTGGGCAACGTGCTCGGAGACCAGCTCCGAGGCGTGGTGAAGGCCCACCAGCTCCGGCGCTTCGAGCTCGCGGCAATGGTAGTGGCCGCGGCGCTGGTGGTCTCCGGCGCCAGGGCATAGCAACGGCCATCCCACACTCACCCACATCGTACATTTCTGGGTTCTCGGGCGTGTTGGAGCGTTGGCACAGGGCGGAGTCCGCTATGCTTGGCGCGAGCCATCATGCACCGACCCACGACGCACTCATGGTCGCTCCTGGCGGCGACGGCGCTCGCCCTGGCGGGCGAGGCTTCGGCGCAGACGCCACCGACCACCGAGGACCCCGGCGCGGGCTCCACGAGGTACACGTCCGGGTCAACCCCCGCTGCGGGTGCGCACGGTCCCACCGCTCGGCGGTTCATGGCGAAGCTTGGCTTCCCGGTGGATCCGTCGCGCGAGGCGGCGTCTCCCCGGCGAAGCTACACGGCGGTCCTGATGTATGTGCCGGAAGCGAAGCCGGGCACCTACTCCCTTGGACGCTTCGTCTTCCGCGGTGAGGTGTCCTGGCGCTGGCTCGACCACGGCTCGCTCGCCCGCCTCGCGAGGGAGTACCTCCGGCACCTCGGCACGAACGCCTTCTACGAGCGCCTGTAGCGCCTCAGTGCCGCCCCGGATCGTAGCCGCGCGCGGCCTGAGGTACACTCGCGAAATGGCGCGCAGAATCCCCTTCGGCACCGACCGCAACGTCCACTTCCCGCGGTACGAAGGGGGGTGCCTCGCGCTCTGGTCGCACTTCACGGCGGAGGTCTCGCCCGACCTCATCGTTACGCCGCTGCTGTTCGGCACCGACCCGAGGAGGAGCCACGGACCCGACCAATACACGCTCGACGCGCAAGGCATCCTCGTGCTCCTCGCGCGGGGCGAGGCGCGGGTCGAGGCGCTCTTCGAAGACGTGGCGCCGCTACTACGGCGCTTCACCTTCTCGTTCTTCTACGACGCCGACCGGCGACGGCTCTACGACACGCGGCGCACCGATCCGTGGATGGAGGCCTCCCAACTCTCTTCGATCGTCCGCAGCGTCCTCGTGGGCTTCGACGGCGTGCACCTCGACTCGCGCCCCGGGGCCCTCGACCACGTCTGCGATGGGCTCGCCCGCGCGCTCGACGAGATGCCCACGGCCGAGGAGGTCACCGCCTTCCGCGCGCTCCCCGAGGTGGAGGCGCGCATCGCAGCGGCAGCACGCCGCTTCGAAGCGACGCCCCTCCGGCTGTGGGAGGCGATGCTCTGGCGCGGCGAGAACTATCGCTGGGAGCTCCTCGGCGGGGAGGTGCCGCTGGTGGGCGAGCTCTGGAGCCCGCTCGCCGCCAACCGTACGCTGATGCAGTGCGCCGCCGACGCCGAGGTGGCCTTCTCCAAGCGCGCCACCGAGGGCGGCGGGTGGATCCTCTGCGGTCCGCTCCGCATGCGGCAGCGCGATTCCTGCGTGGAGCTCCGCCTCCGCCTGACCCCCGCCGACCGCCGCGTCGCCTTCCTCCCCTCCCTGCGGCTCGACGGCGAGGAGGAGATGCCCTCACTCTTCGGGGCGCTCCTCGCGGGCGGCGGCAAGGGCAAGACGGAGATGATGCACGGCTACGCCGACTCAGTGATCGAGGTGCACGAGCGCCATCGGCCGCGGGACGTGGCCGCGCACCTCGCCGGGGAGATCCGGCGAATCACCGGTGCGGCGGTGACGGTCGAGGGGAGCAGTCGGTACTGGCCAGGGTCGGAGGGAGTCGACTGGCGCGTGTACTACTGGAGGCGCTTCGTCTACGTGTACATGCCCGTGGCCCGCGCAGGGGGCGTCGCATGGGACGCGCTCGCGGGGCTCCACCTCTCTGACGACTTCGTCCTCTGGCGCTGGCAGCAGGAGCGCGCCTCGGAGCCATCCCCGCCGGACGAGGCCTCGCCCGCGGGGCGGTGAGGTCGCGGAGGGCGGTTTCGCCGAGGGAGGTGGATTCCTCGCCGCTCGTCGTCGCAACGTCGCGGACGTGATGCTGGAGCCGAATCCGGCAACGCTCCAAACCCTTGCTACGCCGGTGCCTACGCGCTCACGTGAGCGCCCCCCGGCAGGGGGCTGGCATTCGTGTACAGGCCGGCCCAACGGGCCGGTGGGCCGCATCGTGGACGGTCACCCAACGGCGCTCACCCGCACCGAGGGCGGTTACCCAACGGGGTCCACCCTCGCCGAGGACGGTCACCTATTCAATTCACGCAGACGCCGGCGGCGCAGTGGGTGCCCGGGCGACAACACGCCGAGCAGCCGCAGGTGCTGTGCCCTGGCGGGCACAGCGGGACACACCGACCACCCGAGCACGTGTGCCCGCAGGGGCAGCCCCCGGGGCACGCCGGGGCGCCCACGCAGCGGCCCCCGGTGCAGCTCTGGCCCTCGGGGCAGGAGCCCGCACACGTCCCGCCGCAGCCGTCCGGAGTCCCGCAGGCGACCCCCAGCGGGCAGTGGGGCGCGCACACGCACCGGCCCGAGGTGCAGGTCCTCCCGGCCGGACACGCGCCGTGGCACACGCCTCCGCAGCCGTCCGGGCCCCCGCAGGGCGCGTCGGCGTTGCAGCGGGGCGTGCACACGCAGAGCCCCCCGCGGCAGGTGGCCCCGCCCTCACACGCGCCGTTGCAGCGCCCGCCGCAGCCGTCCGGCGCGCCGCACGCGCCGCCCGCAGGGCACCGGGGCGCGCACACGCACCGGCCCTCGCGGCAGGTCTCACCCGCGCCGCAGGAGCCCGCGCAGCGGCCCCCGCAGCCGTCCGGGCCCCCGCAGGCCATGCCCGCAGGACACCGGGGCGCGCAGCACGCCCCGTCCACGCAGCGCTGCCCGGAGGCGCAAGGCCCGTTGCAGTAGCCCCCGCAGCCGTCGGGGGTCCCGCAGGCCGATGTCGCCGCGCAGCGCGGGCGACACGTCGAGCACTCGTTGTACTCGCAGCGCGTGCCGCTCGGACACCGGCGGCAGTCGCAGGTCGGGCGGCACCGGCCCTCCAGGCACACCTCCCCGGCCGGACACGTCACCGAGGCGCAGGGGTCCCTCACGCAGCGGCCTCGCTCGCAGCGCTCGTCGGCCTCGCAGCGGACGCCCGCGCAGGCGTCAGGCTCGCGGCAGGTGACCGCGCACGTCTCCCCCGTGGGGCACGGCGACGAGCACGGCAGGAGCGTCCTGCACATCTCCGACGCGGTGTCGCAGTACTGACCCGTCGGGCACCGCACCCCCTGGCAGGGGACGTGGAAGCAGCCGGGGATGCACCGACCGTCCTGGCAGGTGTGCAGGCTCGGGCACACCACCCCGTCACAGGGGTCCGTGGTGCGCACGCACGAGGTCTGGCACACGGTGCCCGCCGGGCACGCCACCGCGGTGCCGCCCGTGCACACGCCGCCGCAGCCGTCCGCGATGCCGCAGCCCACCCCCACCGGGCAGTGCGGCACACACGGGATGCAGCGCCCATGGACGCAGCGCGCCGGCGGGCGGCAGTCCACGCAGCCCCCGCCGCCGCAGGTGGCCACGCAGCGGCCGTTGTCACACGCCTCGCCGTCGCGGCACGTCACGCCCGCGCAGGGGTTGGCCACACACCGCCCGCCGAGGCACACCTGGCCGTCAGGGCACCGCACGCCCGCGCAGCGGTCCGGCGGGTCGCACGCGAAGTGACACGCGAAGCCGTCCGGGCAGCCCCTCCCGCAGGACCGGATGCCCATGCACCGCCCCGAGGACGGGTCGCAGAAATCCCCCGTGGGGCAGGAGATCCCGCTGCACGGGAGCTGGTAGCACCCGGGGATGCACCGGCCCTCGACGCAGGTCTGGCCGCCCATGCACTGGATCCCCTCGCAGGGGTCCCTCAAGCGCACGCAGGTGGCCCGGCAGGTGGTCCCGCCGGCGCACACGCCGCTGCGGCGCAGGCACGGGTCGCTCACGCAGCGCCCCGCGAGGCACGTGCGCCCGGCGCCGCAGTCCGCGTCGTCGTTGCAGCCCCGCTCCGGCGGCGGCACCTCCGAGGCGTCTCCGGGCACCGCGGCGTCCGGCCGGTGGTGGTGCCAGTGCCCTGGCGGTAGCGGGCGCTCATGGTCCCGCCCGAACTCGATGGCCGACCGCTCCTCCCCCGAGGGAATATTCGTCGCCTGTGGGTCCACCCCGGGAAGTAGCCCCAAGGCTCCTCCCGATGGCTCCACAGACGGATCCGAACAGCCCGCCACGGCAATAGCCGCGGCAACGACGACCCACAAACGTTGGCCCTTCATCGCGGACCTCCCTGGTGGTGGGGTGGTGAGAAAGAGCCTACAGGGAGAAACGGACAAATCGCCAGCGCATCCGGGAATGAAATGCACCCCCCGTGCGTTTTTCTCTCTTCAGCTCCACGCATCAGGTGCGGGCGGAGCGCCGTAGCGTACCTGTATCGTGGTCACTGGCAGAGACACGCCGGTGCGGGGTGGACGCCGCGGGCGCCGGGGCGAAGCGTCCTGCGGCGCAGAGTCCGCAGGTGCGTCCTGCGTGGCGCTGGTGTCATCAGATAGTGCGCTGTCCGCGGTCTGCGCGGGGGTTGCGTCCGGGGTGGCGGTGGGTGTGGCCATGACGGCGCTGGCGTCGAGGTCCGTGGGCATCGGCGCGCCGTAGAGGGCCACCATGCTCATGGCGTCGGCTTCGTTGGGCACGTTGGTGGCGGTGCCCGAGTCCGGGGTGCTGGTCGAACGGCACCCGGCCACGCCCACGGAGGCCGCGAAGGCGAAGAGCGCCGCGCGCGAGAGCCTCCGCCCGGGCACCCCCGGCGGCGCGGGG
Organism: Deltaproteobacteria bacterium; assembly: GCA_016218725.1. Taxonomy (GTDB): domain Bacteria; phylum Myxococcota_A; class Polyangia; order Polyangiales; genus JACRDB01. The sequence goes on along the minus strand of JACRDB010000064.1, from coordinate 27,767 downwards.
AGCGCGTCGATGGCCACCTCGCAGAAGGGGCACTGGGCTTCAGTCACGCGGACGTGACGCGAGCAGGACGGACACGGAGCGAATGTGGACATGGCGCCTCCCTCGGAACCTGGGGGGCCGTTCTACACCCTTGGCAGGCCGTCGAAAAGGCGCCCCAGGCGCCCCCTCGGGCGCCGCACCCCCAAGGCGCCCAGAAAGCGCCTCCAGGCGTCAAGGGCTTGACGGAAGGCCTCCGCGAAGCCCTCCTCGGTAAGGGGATCGAAGCCCTCTTCAAACCACAGCCCGCGGAGGGAGACCGAGGACTTCTCGCGGTCCAGGCGAGGCTCAAGCCTCCCGACGAGGCGCTCGCCCCAGAGGATCGGGAGCACGTAGGCGCCATGGGAGCGCTTCTCCTCGGGGGTGTAGAGCTCCCAGCGGTAGGCGAAGCCCCAGAGGACCTCCAAGAGCCCCCGGTCCCAGAGGAGAGGGTCCAGCGGCGCCAGGAAGGCCACCCCCCGGGCGCCAGGATCCAGCGGAGCCATCGAGCGCTCCAGGAGGTCGCGCTCTTCCGCAAGCACATACCGAAGCCTCCGGTCGCCCTCCAGCGCGACGGGCAGGAGCCTCCCCTCCCCGAGGAGCGTGGCCAGGGCCTCCCGCCGGGGCTCGGCGCCTCCCAGGGAGGCAAAGACCTCCGCGGCGCCCGTCGCGCCAAGGAGCCCCACGGCGCGATAGCGGGAGTGCAGGCGGTGGGCGACGCACCGAGGCCGAGGCCACGGGGGCTCCGCGAGGGCCCCCGGCAGGAGCCGCTCCTGGAGGTCGAAATGCCTGTGATTTCCATCTCTTCTGGCGATCCCCAGGACCCCGGCCTCGAAGAGGGCCTCGAGCGCCGCGCGACCCTCGCGCGTGGGGGCCCAGTGCCAGGCCACGGCCTGGTGGTGCGTGTCCGACACCGCCCTGGCGCTCACGGGTCCCTCGCGACGGATCGTGTCCAACACCTTGTCCACGAGGGCCCGGTGCGTGCGAAAGAGCCCATCTTTGTGGCGCTCCTGGCCGCGCTCCCAGGCCATGCGGTGCGCGGAGAGCTCACTGACCGGCAATATGTTCAGGGCCTTGTTGTACGCCTCGAAGAGCGTTCGCGTCCCCGGCGGACCATAGAGGTGCTGCTCGCACCAGCCCCGGCGGTAGCCCTGGATGCGCGCGTGGAGCACCAGCTCGTGGTTGCGGGCCCCGGGGCTCTCCACGGGGTCGAACTGCAGGCTCCCGAAGCGCCGGACCACCTCCAGTACGGACGCGGGCTGCGGCGCGAGGCTCCTGGGCGGCGCCAGGCCATGGCGCGCCACGAGGAAGCGCCGCGCCTGGGCGCGCGTCACGGCGAGGGCTGGGGGGGTGCTCATGGTCCGGGGGAAGGCACCGTAGGCGACCTGCCCCTCGGGTGTAAGCCACAAAGGAACGCGTGCGTTCTCTGGGTCGATGAACACCCCCATGCTCTGCCGACTGTGGCCCCTGTTCCTGGTGGCCTGCGCGCCGCAGCTCACCACCCAGACGAGGGTGACCTTCTATCCCACGGAGCCCTCGCTCCCCACGACGGGCAGCCCGGCCCCCACGGCGGTGCCCCTCCAGGTGGCCGCGGGGCCCAACTGCGACCTCATCAGCCCTGGGGGGTGCCCGCCTCCGACGATCCAGTGCCCCGCCGCCGCCAGCGCACCGGCCGGGCAGCCCGTGCGTCTGTTTGCCGTCGTCCGGGGCGTGGACACCCGCGTACGCTGGGAGGTGCTGGCAGCCCCGGAGGCGCGGCTCTACCGCTTCGCCGAGCGCTTTGACCCCGGCGACACGGACGCCGTGGTGGCCCTCGGAGAGAGCACGCCCTTTACGTCGGTGATTGTTGGCAGCTACACGGTGCAGGCCGTGGCGCGGGACGCCCTGGGGCGCGAGGCCTCTTGCGAGGTCCCCGTGGTCCTGCGCCCCCACGGCCTGCGGGTGGAGCTCTCGTGGAACACCGCCAACACGGACGTGGACCTGCACCTCACGCAGAGCACGGACCCCCGGTGGTTCACCCCGGGCGACTGCTACTACGCCAACCGCCGCCCGGACGTGGGCCTCGGCCGCGAGCCCCCGCAGCGCTGGCTCGACACCGACGACACCGACGGCGAGGGTCCCGAGAACATCCGCATCGACGAGCCCTCGACGGACCGTGACTACGTGATCGGCGTGCACTACTACTCGTCCCACGGGTCTCACGACGCCACGCGCGCCATCGCCCTGGTGTACTGCGGCGATCAGCGCGTCGCCCGCTTCGAACGGGACCTCCGCGGGGACAGCTCCCAGGGCAACCGCGGCAACGACTTCTGGACCCTCGCCGCGGTGCGCTTTGACCCCGCCGGGAATTGCCGCCTGACCACCGTGAACTCGGTGACCACCGCCCAGATCGCGCAGCAGGCGGCGCCTCCACCGGTGCAGGTCGCGCAGTGATACCCTGACGGGCGATGTCGCCCTTCGCGTTCCGCCCTCGCCCCGAGCACCGCCCTCGCGCCACCGGGAACCCTCAGGGCCTGCGGCTACGGTGGCTAGGCACCGCCGGGCACGTCCTCGAGGGCGCGGGCGTCACGCTCCTCTTCGACCCCTTCCTGACGCGCTCGGGGCTCCTGACCACGGCCCTCCGCCGGCTCCGCCCCACGCCCGAGCGCTGGCGCCAGCACCTCCCACCAAGGGTCGACGCGATCCTCGTCGGGCACAGCCACTACGACCACCTGCTGGACGCGCCCACCATCGCCCGCGAGACCGGCGCCCTCCTGGTGGGCTCACGCTCGGCGCTGCAGTTCGCCCGCGCCGAGGGCGTCCCCGAGGCCCAGCTCCGCGAGGTGCCTCCTCAGGGCGCGACCTTCTCCGTGGGCGCCGCCACGGTGCGCTTCGTGCCTAGCCTCCACGGGCTCATCGTGGCCGGGAGGGTGCCCTTCCCCGGCACCGTGGACGCTCCGCCTTCGGTGCCCGCGCGCGTTTGGCATTACCGTATGGGCGGTGCCTTCGGCATCCACGTCACCCTGGAAGGCCGGAGCGTCTACCACAACGGCAGCGCCAACCTCGTGGACGCCGAGCTCCAGGGCCTCTCCGCGGACGTCGTGCTCCTTGGCCTCGCCGGGCGCCGCGGCACCCGCGAGTACGTCCGGCGGGTGCTCGGGGCGCTCCGCCCGTCGCTGGTCGTGCCGTCCCACCACGACAGCTTCTTCTCTCCCCTGGAGGACGGCGTGAGGCTCCTCCCCGGGATCGACCTCCGGGGCTTCGAGCGCGACCTCGGGGCGCTCGATGCGCCGCCCGCGCTGCGCACACCCACCTACGAAGACGTCCTGGTCGTCCCTTCCCAGGGAAGTCCCGCGGAAGCCGTGGTGCTTTACCGCTAGGTGCACCATTCCAGACCAGGTGCTCCATTCCCGCTGGTCCACCCTGGACCAGCACCTCCTGGAGACAGCCGTAACTTGTTGAAATTATTGTATTTTATGCCATCTGTCGGGGCGGCCCCGTCCTTGCTGGAGCTGCGACCTCACCAACCGCAGGGAGACCACCGATGGGCATGTCCGTTCGATTCTGGGGAGTGCGAGGCAGCGTACCGGCGCCGGGGCCGGACACCGTGAGGGTGGGGGGCAACACCTCCTGCGTGGAGGTGCTCGCGGGAACCACCCGGCTGGTGCTCGACGCGGGCACCGGGCTCCGGGGCCTCGGGGCCGAGCTTCAGCGCAAGGGCCCCGTGGACACCACCGTGCTCCTGTCCCACGTCCACTGGGACCACATCCAGGGCCTGCCCTTCTTCACGCCCCTGTACCTCCCGGGCACGCGCCTGCACCTGGTCTCCGGCGCCAACGGGTCGCCGCTCCGGGACGTGCTCCGCAGGCAGATGGGCGCGCCGGTCTTCCCCGTTGGGCTGGACGAGGTGCCCGCGTCCCTGAGCTTCCTGGAGGTGAAAGACCGCCAGCGCTTCGTGATCGGTGAGTGCGAGGTGACCGCCGCCCGCGCCAACCACCCGGACGCCGTCTACGCCTACCGCATCGAGCAGGGAGGGCGCTCCGTGGTGTATGCGACGGACACCGAGCACTACGCGTGCGTGGACCCTCGCCTGCGCGCCCTGGCACGCAAGGCCGACGTGCTCATCTATGACGCCCAGTACCTCCCGGAGGAGTACAACGGCGCGCGGGGCCCGGGCCGCGTGGGCTGGGGGCACTCCACCTGGGAGGCCGCCGTGGCCCTCGCTCGCGAGGCCGACGTCGGCCAGCTCGTGCTCTTCCACCATGACCCCACCCGCTCGGACCAGGCCGTGGCCCAGGTCGAGGACAGCGCTCGCGCGCTCTTCGCCGACACCCTCGCGGCCACCGAGGGCCTGACGCTGGCCGTGGGCGCCGCGGCCTCCCGCGCGGCGTAGGCGCCGTGCACCGCGCGCTCGTGCTAGCGTTGGAGCCCTTGGCCGAGCGCGACCACAAGCTCTCGCTGCTCCTGGACCTCGGCGCCATGCTGGCCCAGGAGGTGGACCTGGACGCGCTCCTGGCCCTCATCGGGTCCCGCGTCGCCACGGCCCTTCGCGCCGAGAGGGCCACGGTGTTCCTGGTGGATGGCTCCACGGGAGAGCTCCGCTCGCGGGTGGCCGACCTGCCCGAGCTGCCCGAGCTCAGGTTACCGCCAGGGACGGGCCTCGCGGGCTTCGTGGCCGACACCGGCGAGGTGGTCAATGTCCGGGACACCACCGCGGACCCTCGGTATTTCTCGGGCGTCGACCGCCAGACGGGCTTCCACACACGGACCATCCTCGCGGCGCCCGTGCGGGACCACCAGCGCGCCACCCGCGCCGTCCTGGAGGTGCTCAACAAGGTCGACGGCGCCTTCTCCCAGGAGGACGAGGCCTTCCTCCAGGCCCTCGCGGGCCAGGTCGCCCAGGCCCTGGAGCGCACCACCCTCAGGCCCTCCCCGGACAGCGCCCGAGGCGTCAACGTCCGCGGGGTGTTCAACCACATCGTGGGCGCCTCGGGGCCCATGAAGCGCGTCTACGAGCTCGTCTCCCGCGCCGCCGCCAGGGACGTCACCGTGCTCCTCGGGGGAGAGACCGGCACCGGCAAGGGGCTCATCGCCCGCGCCATCCACGCCAATGGAGCCCGGCGCGACGCGCCCTTCATCACCGTGGACTGCACCACGCTCCCGGAGGCCCTCGTCGAGAGCGAGCTCTTCGGCCACGAGCGCGGGGCCTACACCGGCGCCGACCGGCGCGTGTCCGGCAAGGTCGAGCTGGCCCACGGGGGCACCCTCTTCCTGGACGAGGTGGCGGAGCTCTCCCTGCGCACCCAGGCGAGGCTCCTGCGCTTCCTCCAGGACCGCGTCTACGAGCGCGTGGGCGGCCGCGCCACGCTCCGGGCGGACGCAAGGGTGCTCGCGGCCACGCACCGGGACCTCGCCTCACAGGTCGAAAAGGGTCACTTTCGCGAAGATCTGTACTACCGCCTCCGCGTGGTGGAGCTGCGCCTCCCGTCCCTGCGCGAGCGCGGAGGCGCCGAGGTCGAGGGCCTGGCGAGGCACTTCCTGGAGGTCTTCTCGCGACGCTTCGACCGCCCGGGGATGAGCCTCGGGGCCTCGGCCCTGGCGGCGCTCAGGGCCCACCGCTGGCCCGGCAACGTCAGGGAGCTCGAGCACGCCGTGGAGCGCGCGGTGGTGCTCTGCCCCGGCGACGTGATCGCCCCGGAGCACCTCGGTCTCGGCGAGGCGGTGCTCCGAGAGGCCTCGTCAATGGAAGCCCCGGCGGTGGCCCTCCCGCTGGGCCTCACCCTGGAGGAGGCCTCCCGGCGCTATGTCCAGGCCACCCTCGGGGCCCTCGGGGGCAACCGCTCGCAGGCGGCGCGGAGCCTCGGGATCGGACGCAACACCCTGCGCCGCCGGGGGTGAGGCTCCACACAGGAAATGCCTGGAAAAGTCGACCCTCCCGGTGATTGTTACCGCGCGGTAACAACGCTTCGGGGCATCCCTCTCAAGCGCGCTCCGACCGGAGCGCCCGCCCGCGCTATCAAGCCACCGGGCACTGCGGCGGCACCGGCGGGCAGGGCACGTCGCTGGTGCCTCCGTCCCTACGGATGTACACCACGAAGGCCCCGCCCGCATCGTCGGGCACAAAGGACGAGTAGCACTTCATGGGGTCCGGGCACACGTCCGCCGAGGCCGTGTCCACGGGCGCGGTGTCCGTGGTGGTCGTGTCCAGGACCGCGGTGTCCTGCGCCGAGGCGTCCGTGGGCTGAGGGCTGCTGCACCCCAGGGCGGTCACGGTGACCACCGAACACACCAGCGCCGCCGGGAGTCGAAGGGATGGCTTCATCGCCCTGGAGCGTCGCACGGGCCCGAGAAGGGTGTCCAGCGCACGGCTACAGCGTCGCCGCCACGGCCCTGAGCGCCCCGGAGGGGTCCTCGGCGATCACGTCCTCGTGGGCCACGAGCACCCGCCGCAGCCCCTCCACCTGGGAGAGGCGCAGGAGCTCCCGCCGCACGGCTTCCCGGTCCTTCACCAGGAACCACCGCCCCACCCGGGACACCCAAGGCCCTCCCGTGGAGGCCGTCACGTACCGCAGCACGAAGCCATAGAGCCCCGCGCCGTGCGCCATGTTGAACACCAGGTCGTTGAGCACCACCGTGGCCCCGTCGCGCGAGCGAACCTGGAGCGCGCCCTCCCGGTCACCCACCCCCTCCAGGCGCTCCAGCCACATGGTGTCATCCCGGGGCGCGTCCTCGTAGGCCCCGTCCACCGCGACCACCTTCGCCACGTCCCCGGTGACACCCCGAGGGCAGTACACCCTCGCCTCGGGATATCGCGCCTTGAAGGTCCCCGCGTCAAGCCGGTGGTAGCCCGACGGGACCACCAGCGCCCGCACCGGCCCGAGCGCCTCCAGGGCCTTCATCCCCGCCTCGTCCAGCGCGATCGCGTTGTGCACCAGCAGCCCGCCGTCGGCGTAGCGCGCCACGGTCATCACCCGCTTCATGGCCATCCCCGGCAGGGACCCGGTGACCCTCCAGAGGTTCTCCGCGAGCGCCTCCAGGGGCCCGTGGGGCAGCACCGTCCAGGTCGTGTGTCCAGCGGCCATCGGAGAGCTACCTCAGAGGGTGTCTAAGTGGATTTTCCGAGGCGTTTGCAAAGCTCCGCGAGCCGGGCAAGGAAGGTCGCCGAAGCCGTGCTGGTGGCACGGCGAGGCGGCCTGACGCCGACCGGCGACGCGGAGCTGAAGCAAGACGCCCGGAAAATCCACTTGGACACCCTCTCAAGGCCACTGGAGGTTGAGGCGCTTCATCTTGCGCCACAGCGTCGTGGGCGACAGCCCCAGGAGCTCCGCCGCCTTCTCCCGGTTGCCGTCGTGCTCGCGCAGCGCCACCTCGATGGCCGCGCGCTCCGCCGCGTCCACGCTGGACGCCAGGGTGCGGTCATTGGGCCGCTCCGCCGGGGCCAGCGGCAGGTCCTGCGGGGCCACGTCCTCCAGCTGCACCACCCCGGAGTGCGAGGCCAGCGCCACGCCCTGCTCGATCATGTTCTCGAGCTCACGGATGTTCCCCGGGTAGTCGTACGCCGCAAGGTACTCCTGCACCCCGTCCCCGAGGCGCGCCCGGATGGACATCTTCCGGCACACCTTCTGGAGGAAGAACTCCACCAGGAAGGGGATGTCCTCCCGGCGCTCTCGCAAGGGAGGCAAGACGAACCGCACCACGTTCAAGCGGTAGTACAGGTCCTGGCGGAAGCGCTTCTCGGCGATGGCCCGGTGCAGGTCCTGGTTCGTGGCCGCCACCACCCGGATGTTCACCCTCATCGAGCGGTTGTCCCCCACCCGGCGCACCTCGCCCTCCTGCAGCGCCCGCAGGAGCTTCGCCTGGAACGCCGGCGAGGTCTCCGCGATCTCGTCGAAGAAGAAGGTCCCCCCGTCGGCTTCCTCCATTAGCCCCTTGCGCGCGCCCACGGCGCCCGTGAACGCGCCCTTGACGTGCCCGAAGAGCTCGCTCTCCAGCAGCGTCTCCGTGAGCGCCGCGCAGTTCACCGTCACGAAGGGAAGCTGCGCCCGGCGCGAGTTGGCGTGCACCGCCTTGGCCACCAGCTCCTTGCCCGTGCCGCTCTCCCCGGTGATCAGCACCGTGGCGTCCGTCGGCGCGATCTTCACGATCCGCGACAAGACCTCCCGGATCCCCGGCGACCGACCGATGATGTTCTCGAAGCGGTACTTGTCCCGGAACTCCTGCGCCAGGAGCGCCACCCGCGCCCCGAGGGCCCGCTTCTCCACCGCCTTCTGCGCCTTGACCAGCAGCTCCTGCTCGGTGAAGGGCTTCTGGATGTAGTCGTACGCCCCCAGGCGCATCGCCTCCACCGCGCTCTCGATGGTCCCGTAGGCCGTCATCACGATGACCTCCGTCAGCGGTGAGGCCTCGCGCACCCTCCGGAGCACATCAATCCCGTCCGCCCCGGACATCTTCAGGTCCGTCAGCACCAGGTCATAGGTCCCCGTCTCCGAGAGCTGAATGGCCGTGGCGCCGTCCCCCGCCTCGTCCACCTCGTGCCCGCTCCCCCGCAACATGATGGCCAGCGTGGCCCGCATGTTGCGCAGGTCATCCACCACCAGGATCTTCGCCATGGCTTCCTTGCAGCACCCCTTCCCCGAACATCATGGCGTCCGTACATCACCACCGTCAAGACGCGGCAGCGCCGGCCGGAAGCGCCCGTCCCCCCGGACCACCCGCAGCGCCGCCGAGGGCGCCTCCAGCGTCCCCGTGAACACCCCCCGGAGCCCCAGCTCCTCCCCCGAGGCCCGGTTCTCAAAGCGCGCAGTCACCAGGTACACCCCCGCCTGGTCAAAGGCCTCCCGGGGACAGTAGCTCCAGGGCGTCAACACCAGGGATCGTGTCCTACCTGGACCTACACGCACCAGGAGTTCCCGCAGCGCAGGGCTCTGGCGATAGAGCACCTCGCAGGGGATGGCCCTTCCGTCCGGGGCGGTGACCAGGAGGTGGAAGTGGGTGGTGCGCCAGAAGGTCTGGAACGGCAGGGCCGTGCCGTTGTGCAGGCGCACCACGAGCCTCAGGCCCTCGCCTCGGGCGGCGGAGCTCCCTCGGGCGCGCAGGGCGACGGCGTGGGGGGTGGGACCGAGGGCCTCGGCGGGCAGCGCGGGCACCGTGGCCGTGGTCACCAGCTCCGGGAACACCTGCGCCCCCGACGGGTCGAGCACCACGGACCGCAGCGCCGAGGGGGGCCTCGGGCGACCCGGGCGTGGGAGCGCGGGGAAGCCGTAGTGTACGGTCACCGTGGAGGCCGGCAGCACCGCCGGGGGCACCCGGAAGCGGCACAGGTCCCGCAGGTCCACGCGCTCTCGGAAGCGCTCGCCGGGCGCGAGCACCACCCTCGCCACGCCGTCCTGGCTCGAAGGGCGGGCCTCGTGGGCGCACACCAGGGGTCGCCGCGGCCTGCGGGCCCGTCGCCCCGCCAGAGGCGCCGGCGCCGGGACGTCGAACCACAGGAGCCTGCGGTCCGCGAGGAGTTCCACGGGCGAGGCGCCCTCGTTGGTGAGGGTCAGGTCCCAGCGCCAGGGCTCGCCGCTTGGGGCCACGGAGAGGGCCACGGCGTCCCCGCGGGCCTCCGCGGGATGGACGCCGAGCGCGCCAAGGAGCGCCAGGGTCACGGCCGAGAGCGGTCTTCGGTATGCGGTCACCGTCGGGGTCTCCGGGCTTCGAGAAGAGCCTCCACGCCTTCTCGCACCTCCGCGGGAAAGATCAACCGCCTTCGGACAAAGGGCTCCCCCGCGAGGCGACCGATGAGGTACGAGGCCTCCTCCAGGGGCCTTGGGGGGTGCCTGGCGTCTAGCACCCTCAGGGCCTGGGTGGGGTCCTCCGGGGCCTCGTAGGCCTGCACCACCGCGCGGTCATGAAACGCGTGGTAGCGCGGGTCCAGGCCACGCCCCGCCACCAGCTCCTGGAGCTCCAGGGTCAGCGCGGCGTCCTCCGCGGGGTCCATCCCGTCCAGGGACGCGGTCTTGAAGAGCGAACGGGTCAGAGCCCGGCGAGCGAGGCTCGCCAGCACCGAGTCCCTGGCGTGGCTCCAGCCCTCGACGGCGCGCCAGAGCGTGTGGTCATCAAGACGCAGGTAGTCCTCCAGGGAGACCTCCTCCTCGCGGGCGAAGCTCCGCAGTGCTCTGGGCGTGTCCGCCGGCGGCGAGCCCCCGCGGACGAGGTCCGCGACGCGCGCGAAGACCGCGCGGATCAGCCTCTCCCCGCACCTCGTGGCCTTGTGGAAGTACACCTGCTGGTACATGAAGAACCGCGCGAGGAAGAAGCCCTCCACGGCGGGCAGGCCCTTGGTGCCGTCCACCGCGAGGCGCCCCTCGGGGTCCAGGGCCAGCGAGCGCAGGAGCCAGTCCAGGTCATAGAGCCCGTAGCGCGTACCGGTCATGTAGGAATCCCGCAGGAGGTAGTCGCAGCGGTCCACGTCGAAGGTCCCGCTCACGGCCCTCGCGAGGAAGCTCACCGGGTGCCTACCATGGACGAGCCCCTCCACGCGCCCGGGCATCCCCGGGTCCTTCGCGGCGAGCACCCGGTGGATCCCCGTGGAGGGGTCCAGCACCGCGCGGCTGGTCCACGCCTCGTGGGCAGGCATCGCGGGGAAGACCTCCTCGAAGAGGTGCGACAGGGGCCCGTGGCCCACGTCGTGGATCAGCGCCGCGGCGAGGGCGTCCTCGCGGTCTCGGGTGGTGAGCGCGGGCACCCCGAGGGCTTCGGCCAGGGGACCGCAGCGCGCCAGGAAGCGCCCCATCACAAACGCCGCCCCCACCGCGTGGGCGAAGCGCGAGTGCTCGGCCCCCGGGAAGGCAAAGGAAGCGACGCCCAGGGCCCTCACCCGCCGCAGGCGCTGCACCTCCGGGGTGTCCAGGAGCGCCACCACCACCTCTTCCTCGGGGCGCTCGAAGGCCACCAGCCCATGGACCGGGTCTCGGAGGATCATTTCCGGGGGTCTACCACGAGCGCAATTCTTGGGGCGGTCGTCCCGTGGGTGCTAACCACCGGGCCCATGGGTCTGCGCGTCGCGGCCTTTGCCCTGGCCTTCAACGCTCTGTTCATCTTGTCCCGCTTGACCATCGGCGCGCTGGCCTGGCACCGGTGGGGTGCCTTCGAGGGCCTCGCCGTCGCGCTCCTGGCGCCCGCGGCGCTCCTGGGCGTGGCCACGCGGCTCGTACCCTGGCAGCGCAGGGCCTTCCTCGCCGTGGCCCTCGGGAGCGTCGCCCTGGGGAGCGCCCTGGTGGGCTGAGCCCTCAGGGCATGCGCAGCGTGCGAGGCGCCACCCAATAGACCGCCCCGTCCTGGTCGTCGGAGAAGAACATCCGACCGTCGGGCGCAAAGATCAGGTCCGCCACCCGGCCGTTGTTCGGCGTCCCCGCGCCCCACCCACCCAGGAACACCTCCGGGGGGCGTGTAGGGCGATGTGTGGAAGGATCCACCGGAGACCAACGGATGCCAGTGCCCTCCCAGCTCCCGACGCGGCCGTGGAGGCCCACGAAGATAGCGTTCTGAAACGCCCCGCTCCAGCGCCCGGGCTCGTAGTCGAAACCAAAGGGGGTGAAGCCGACGTCGTAGTTCTGGATGCCCTCGGTGACGGTGTCACAGCCCACGGTGCCCATCCGGGGGGTGGGGGAGACGCGCCCGCGGTCGTAGCAGCAGGGGTAGCCGTAGTCCTCGCCGCGGTGGAAATTGACGATCTTCTCGTGGCCGGGGCCGAACCAGCCATCGTCCGTGAGCTCCGCGGCGTAGCACTCGCCCCAGCCGTAGCACCGCAGGTACATGGGGTTGCGGTACCCCTGGGAGAACACCTGCCCCATGGCGCCGGTGGCGCCGCCGATGGCCAGAATGGCCCCCTGGCGCACGTTCCGCAGCGGGCAGAAGGTAGCGCCGTAGATGCCCATGGAGACCAGAATGGTCCCGTCCCGGTGCCGGGCCAGGCCGTGGGTCCAGCGCTCGGCGTCCGGGAGCATGGCCACCACCGAGGGCGTCGCGGTCATGGGCATCCGACGCTCGCCACGGGCCCAGGGGACCCGGAGCACCTGGTCCGCCACGGTGTAATAGAGGTGCCCGTCGGCGAAGAGGAGCCCGTGCACCGTGTCCAGCTCCTCGCGCCGGGCGATGTCCACGTAGCGCACGGTGTCCTCGGCCACGCCGTCGCGGTTGTCGTCGGGCATCACCGCGATGGCCCCGATGCCCGGGCCCGTGCCTCCGGCTCCCACCATCTGCGGCGAGGCCACCCAGAGGTCCCCGTCGGGGGAGAACACCAGGGTCCTCGGGTGCCGGATGCGCCCGAAGCGCCGCACACAGAAGCCCTCGGGCACCGTGGCCCCGCGGACCTCCGTGGCCGGGGTCACGGGCGAGTCACACCAGAAGGGCCTCGGGGGCCCGTCCGGCGCGGGGCCATCTTCCGTCGCCCCGTCCGGCGGGAGGGCCGTATCCGGCGGGACCGAGGTGTCCGGGACCGCCGTATCTGGCGGTGGGGTGGTGTCCGGCCGGGCGGTATCCACCGGGGTCGCGTCCGGGCGGTCCACGGGAATACCCGTATCCGCCGGGGGGATGGGAGGGGGCAGCGGCTCCTTCGGGCAAGCCCCGAGGACCGCGGAGAGACCAAGAAATCCGAGGACGGGAGCGCTTCGGGCCATGGCATCCTCTGTAGCAGCCGGTGCGGGAGCCCTTCAAGTCCGCCCGCGCACATCGTTTCCGTAGGGTACGCTCGGCCTCGCGCCTCCGATGCACCCCCGCGCTCTCTCGCTGGTACTCCTCGGCCTGTCCTGCCGGAAGGACGCCTCCAGGGCTGTCCCTCCTCCGTCCCCGTGGATCGACGGCGACGCGGGCACGAGCGTCCTGCGCAGGGCCCGGGAGCCCACCCGGGGCTGCCCCGCGAGGGCTCCGGCCTCTCTTCTGGGCCTCGGGACCGAGCACATTGATCTCGTGGACCGGGACGAGCGCTGGACCGCGGAGGGCAGTCCCCACCGGGTGCCCTACGGCCTGAGGGTGGCGGCGGGGGCGACGCTCACCATCGATCCCTGCGCGCTGGTGCGCGTGGGCCCACGCAAGGGCATCACCGTGAGGGCCCGGAGCGCCCTTGTGGTCCTCGGGACCGAGGCGTCCCCGGTGCGCTTCGAGCCCCTCTCGGACGGACCGGACTCCGCATGGCTCGGGCTGGACCTCGAGCCCGAGGCCCGGGACGACACGCGGCTCGTGTACGTCAAGCTCGAAGGCGCGGGCGCCGCGCCGGAGCTCGTGGACGAGGTGGTCTCGGCCCTGAGGGTGCGCATGCGCCGCCCGCTGTGGGTCGAGCACCTCGAGGTCGCCCGCTCGCGGGGCTACGGCGTCGCCCTCACCGACGGGGCTCGCTTCGACCCACGCTCCCGGGGGCTCCAGGTCCACGGCGCCCAGGGCGACGGGGCGGTGTATTTCTCCGACGCCGACGCGGTGGCCTCGCTCCCTCCGGGGGAGTATCACGGCAATCGCCGGGACGACCTGTGCGTGGCCGCCCGGCGCCGAGAGCTCACCGCGGACGCGCGCTGGCCCTGGCGGGGGCTGCGCTATCGCGTGCTCGCCGCCACGCACCTGATGGTGCAGGGCCCCGCGCGCCCGACGCTCCGATTGGAAGCGGGCGTGACCGTGGCCTTCGAGCCCGGGGCCGAGCTCGACGTGGGCTGGGACGCGCCCGGGGACCTCGTCGCGGAGGGCGCCGCAGGCGTGCCCGTTCGCCTCGAGCCCGCCGAGGGGAGCCGGGCGGAGTCCTGGGGCGGGGTGTACCTCGGGGCCCACGTGGACCCCTCTCGCACGTGGCTCACCCACGTTGAAATCGTCGGCGCCGCAACGGATCCCGCGATGCGCTGGCGCGTCTGCCCGGACGCCTCCGACGGCGCCTCGCCGCGGGCCCTGGTGGCCCTGGACGCGCTGCCGCGCATGCCGACGATGACGCACCTGCGCTTTGTGGCAGGGCCTCCCGACGGCTACGCGCTCCTCCTCGCGGGGGACCACCCCGGCGGCGCCCCCGGGCCCTTCGCCCTGGACCCGACCGCGGACGTGTCCCTCGCGGGCACGCGGTGCGTCGTCACAAGGCCCGTCGTACAAGGCCGTTGCGCGATTTCGGGGCCCTGCCAGAGGCCCGGGGCAGCGCCGATGCACAACCCCGCGCGGGGTGCAAGGGCCGCCCCGGGAGGGTAGCCCTGTGTTCAGTCCCGTGCGCTTTCTGGTCGATCTTTTGGAGGACACCCGGGGGGGTGATTCGTGTGCGATTCCGACCGGATGCAGAGGGACGTAGTTTGTCCGTCGCCGCGATACCCGTGCGACGCCGCGCGAAGGCGCCGTCGCGCACCCTGCCCCGACGCGGGGAGTGTTGCCAGAGCGCGCATTTCGCGCCGGAGCTCTCGCGCGGATCCCCAGGCCATCAACACCCCCGGTGAAGAAATCGACTTGCGGCCGGTACCCGATCGGGCGCAGGAAGGGGTCACACCACGCGGGACCCGCTCCCACGGTGCCCGCGAGGTGGTTGCGTGTCGGTTCCTTGACAGGTGGTTGCATTCCAGCGAATGAATCGCCTCACCCAGCGACCCTGAGGGGTCAAACCGGGCGACCGTCGGTCAGGGGACTTCCATAAGCGTGGGCGTGGGGCTCATACCTCCAAGGGTGGGGTGTGGCCTCGGCGACACCCTCAAGCAGGCACTGGAGCGGAAGGGGCGATGCAAAGGGACAGGAGCATAGGGACCGAGGCCGCCAGGCGGCGCAAGGCTCGACGGCACAAGGTGCTCGTCGGGGCCCTCGGGACCGGACCTTCTGGCCGGGCGGCGGGGGTCTCGACGGCGTAGGCGCTCCGGGCGGGAGCGCCTCCAAAGGGGCCGTGGCGAAACGGCCCTGGCGCGCATTCTTCTCCCTGCGTCACGGCGCGGGGTGCAGGTCTTCAATCGACAACGTACGCGGCAACGACTGGAGGAGTGAGTGATGTACAGCAGGGGTCCCATCGAGGTGAGCGCGGCGGGGGTGGCCTTGACGGAGCACGCGAGCGTGCAGCTCGCGGAGCGGGCGAGCCTCGGGCTCGACGAGCGCGCGAGCCTCGGGCTCGCGGAGGCCGTGGAGCTTGAGTGCCCGGAGGGCGACGAGGACGAGGGCTCGCGCCGGAAGGCCCGGGTGCGCGCCCGGACCATCTCCATCAAGCGGCTGTCCAAGCGGGAGCTGGAGCGCGGCCGGATGCAGTTCCCGGACCTGGGCTTCGAGCGCCCGAGGACCCGGGGGGACTGCCAGCACGGCCCGCACGCGGAGCGGCCCTGCCCCTTCGTGTCGTGCAAGCACCACCTGTACCTGGACGTGAACGACCGCACCGGGAGCATCAAGCTGAACTTCCCGGACCTGGAGGTCTGGGACCTGCCGGAGACGTGCGCGCTTGACATCGCGGACCGCGGCGGGATCACCCTGGAGGAGGTGGGGGAGATCATGAACCTCACCCGCGAGCGCATCCGCCAGCTCGAGACCCGGGGCCTGGCGAAGCTCAAGGCCCTCGGCGAGATGGCCGCTCTCTCAGACTACTGCGAATAGCCCACCTGGAGTATCTGATGACGGCGATCCGTCGCGCGTTGGTGTCCGTAAGCGACAAGCGTGAGCTGGTGCCCTTCGTGCAGGCCCTGGTGGCCCGCGGGGCGGAGATCCTGTCCACCGGCGGCACCGCCCGCGCGCTGCGGGACGCGGGGCTGCCGGTAACGGACGTGAGCGCCTACACGGGCTCCCCGGAGGTGATGGACGGGCGGGTGAAGACCCTGCACCCCCGCGTCCACGGCGGCATCCTCATGCGAGAGCGCGGCGATGACCGGGCGGCGCTCGCGGCCCTGGGCGGGGCGCCCATCGACCTCGTGGTGGTGAACCTCTACCCCTTCGAGGAGACGCTCCGCCGCGCCGGCGCCAGCCACGAGGAGTTGGTCGAGAAGATCGACGTGGGCGGCCCCGCGATGGTGCGCGCCGCGGCCAAGAACCACGGCCGCGTGGCGGTGCTGGTGGACCCCGGGGACTACCCCCGGGTGCTCCAGGAGCTGGCCCAGCACGGCGCCATCACCCACGGCACCCGCTGCCACCTGGCGGCCAAGGCCTTCGCCCACACGGCCCGCTACGACGGGGCGATTTCGGGCTACCTCTCCAGCCTCGATGAGGACGGCCTGCGGGAGGCCCACCCGAGGAGCCTCCATGTCAGTTATGAGCTGGCCTATCCGTTGAGATACGGAGAGAACCCCCACCAGGGCGGGGCGTTCTACGTTGAACCCGGCGCCGAGGAGGGCTCCCTGGGCATGGCCCGGAGCGTGGGCGCGGGGGGCAAGGAGCTCAGCTACAACAACCTCGTGGACGCCGACGCGGCGCTGGAGGCGGTGCGGGAGTTCTCCGAGCCGGCGGCGGTGATCGTCAAGCACACCAACCCCTGCGGGGTGGCCCTGGCCCGCACGCTGGTGGGCGCCTACCGCACCGCCCGCGACGCGGACCCGTTGAGCGCCTTCGGGGGCATCGTGGCGCTGAATCGCCCGGTGGACGAGGACACCGCCCGGGCGCTCACGGAGACCTTCCTGGAGGTGGTGCTCGCACCTTCCTTCGAGGAGGGGGCCTTGAGGGCCCTTCATGCCAAGAAGAACCTCCGGCTCCTGGCCGTGGGGAAGATGCTCCCCCCGGAGCACCCTGGGAGGATCCTCCAGCACGTCTCCGGCGGGATGCTGGTGCAGGAGCGGGACGCCCTCGGGCGCGCCGAGGCCCTGGGGGCGCGGGTGGTGACGCGCACGCACCCGGCGGCGCAGGACCTGGAGGCCCTGGCCTTCGCGTGGGTGGTGGCCAAGCACACGCGCTCCAACGCCATCGTGCTTGCGGCCCGCACGGACGAGGGCGCCCGCACCGTGGGCGTGGGCGCCGGGCAGATGTCCCGGGTGGTCTCCGTGGAGATCGCCGCCAAGAAGGCCGGGGAGCTCTCCCGCGGGAGCGTGCTGGCCTCGGACGCGTTCTTCCCCTTCCCGGACGGCGTGGAGCTCGCGGCCCGCGCGGGCGTCCGGGCCATTGTACAACCCGGCGGGAGCGTCAAAGACCAGGAGGTGATCCAGTGCGCGGACGACCACGGCGTCGCCATGGTGTTCACCGGCGTCCGTCACTTCCGACATTGATGTGGCCATGAAGATCCTGGTCGTGGGCTCCGGGGCCCGGGAGCACGCCCTCGCGTTTCACCTCGCCGCGGTGGACCGCGAGGAGGTCCTCGTGGCCCCGGGGAACCCCTGCATGGAGGGCTTCGCGAGGGTCTCCCCGGGGGTCTCGCTGGTGGCCGACGTGGTGGCGCTGGCGCGGAGCGAGCGCCCGGACCTGGTGCTCTCGGGCCCCGAGGGGCCGCTGGTGGAGGGCCTGGCGGACGCCCTGGGCGCCGCGGGCATCCCCTGCCTGGGCCCCGGGCGCGAGGCCGCCAGGCTCGAAGGCAGCAAGGGCTTCGCCCGGGCGTTCATGGCGCGTCACGGGGTGCCCTCCCCCGCCTTCGAGGTGGTGACGGACCTGCACGCCGCGCGGCGCTTCCTGGACGCTCACCCCACGGCGCTGGTGGTGAAGTGCGACGGCCTCGCGGCGGGCAAGGGGGTGGCGGTGTGCGACTCCCCGGAGGAGGCCCTGGCCGCCGCCGAGGCCATGCTCCGCGGTCGCTTCGGCGACGCGGGGCAGCGGGTGGTGCTGGAGGAACGGCTCCGGGGCCCCGAGGTGTCTTTTCACGTCCTGGCCAGCGGGGCTCGCTTCAAGGTGCTGGGCTCGGCCCAGGACCATAAGAGACTCCTCGACGGTGACCAGGGCCCCAACACCGGCGGCATGGGCGCCTACGCCCCGGTGCCGCTGGTCACCCCCGCCCTTGAGCGCGAGATCCTTGACTCCGTGGTGCGTCCCACCCTCCAGGGCATGATCGATGAAGGCACACCCTTCCAGGGGATACTCTTCGTCGGCTTGATGCTCGTCGACGGTCGCCCGAAGGTGCTGGAGTACAACGTACGCTTCGGGGACCCCGAGTGCGCGGTGCTCCTCGCGCGCCTCGGACCGGGGCTCTCCCGGGCCCTCCTCGACGCCGCCCGGGGCGCCCTCGACGACGCGCCCCTCTCGCACTCCTCCGGCGCCGCCCTCGGGGTGGTCCTGGCCGCCGAGGGCTACCCCGACAAGCCCCTCCAGGGCGCTGCCCTCCCGGGGCTGTCCACCCCTCCCCCCGAGGGCGTTCGCGTCCACCCTGCGGGCGTCCGCCGAGATCCCTCCGGGCGCCTGGTGGCCGCCGGTGGCCGGGTCCTCCTGGTCGTGGGCACCGGACCAGACCTCACCGTCGCCCGGCAGCGAGCCTACCAGCACCTCCCAGCGGTCGCCTTCCCGGGATGTAGGTATCGCACCGACATCGGTTGGCAGGTCTTGGCCGGGATGTAGGTTGCTGTAGGTGGGTGTGGTGGTGTCCCCGGCGTGTACGAGGGGCCACGCTCCGTGGGCGGTGGACCACCGGGGCGGTGGGTGACGCGGCGGGTCCGTCGGGTGTTTCATCGACGGCCCCGGGCTTGCTGAGGGACCACCCACCATGACCAACCCGACCCCTGGTGTGATGCACCCGTACCGAGACGCCGGGAAGACTCCGGGCGAGGTGCTGGCAGAGCGGCGAAGGACCCACGCCAGGGCGCTCCTGCTGGCGGCGGCGGTGGGGGCGGTGCTGGCCGTGAGGCACCTGGCGCGGCACCGGCCGACGGTGACCTCCGCCCGGGGACTCCCCGCGCCGACGACCTTCCGCCTTGAGGACCCCGCGCTGGAGCCCGCGGTGCCGCTCACGCCCCTGAGGGCCGCGGACCAGCCCGAGGGCTTCGCGCTCCTGGAGCCCTCGGGGGAGGTGGTGAACGTGCCCCGAGGCACCACGCTCCGGCTGCGCTTCAACCGCCCGATGGTGCCCGGCGACGCGGTGGAGCGCCCGCTGGTGGCGCCTTTTGCGTTTACGCCGCCGGTGCCGGGGACGGCCCGCTGGAGCTCGCGCAGCACCCTGGAGTTCCTGCCGCTGCCCTCCGCCTGGGACCGCGACCACGAGGCCACGCTCACCCTGGCCGAGGGCTTCGAGTCCCTCTCCCACGAGCGCCTGGAGAGCCCGCTCTCGCTGCGGGTGGTGTTCAACGGGGGCGCGCAGTTCGTCTTTCCGTCCAACCGGAGGGTGTTGCCCGGGGACCCCCTGCCCTTGCGCTTCAACGGTCCCGTCAATGTCACGGCCCTGCCCCGGCAGCTCCTGACGTACGAAGTGGGAGGCGGGCGCCGCGCCCTGGGCTTCTCGCTCTTCTCAAGAGGCAGGGACGCCGAGGGGCGGAGCCTCGTGGACCTGCGCCCGGACCGCGTCTTGGAGCCTGGCACGCGCATCGCCGTGGCGATGAACCCCTCGCTCTACGGCCCCTGGTCCGACGGGAGCGCGCCCGCGGTGGTGGAGTACGAGCTATCCCCGAGGCCCCACGTCGAGGGCATCGCATGCGACGCCGAGGCCGACAGCGCCGACGACTGCGCCTTCCAGGGTCCTCCGGGGCAGATCGTGGACATCGCCGAGGAGCTGCGGCTCCTCGCGACCAACGCCCTGCGCGCGCCGCTGCCCGCGAGTCCCGTGCTGGTCACGCCCGCGGTGCCGGGGCTCACGGTCACCGCGCGGGGGCGGGTGCTCTCCATCCGCGGGGACTGGGCGCCGGGGCAGGTGTACGAGCTCCGGGTCAGCCCCCTCGCGGACGCCGAAGGGGCCACGCTCGCGCGCCTCGCGCCGCTGGCGGTGCGAAGCCAGGGCCACGCCCCCGCGGTGGTCGCCCCGGAGGGGCGCTTCACCTTCGAAGAGGGCGCCGACGCGCTCCTTCCCTTCGCGGCCATCCACGCGGACCGCGGGGTGGTGGAGTACGCCGCCCTCGACGACGCCCACGACGTCCTGCGCGTGGTGGACGCGTTCTATACGCCGGGCGGAGGCGAGCCTACGCCCTGGCAGCCCACGGCCATGCCGCCGCTGGTGCCCGGGGTCCGCGCCAACCGCTGGGCCCGAGGGGCCTACCCCTGGCAGGGCTCCGGGCGCGACAGCTCCATGGCCCTGGTGCGCTTCAACCCCGATGGCGCCTCGGAGCACCCCTCGCCCAGGACGGTGTTCGTCCAACGCACGGACCTGGCGGCCAGCGCCGTGGTGCTGCCCACCGGCGTCGCCGTGTGGGTGACCACGCTCTCCGGCGCTCAGCCCCTCCCCGGCGCCGAGGTGCTCCTGGTGGACTCCTCGGACCCCACCCACCGCCTCGGGGCGGCGCGCTCGGACGCCCTCGGGATGGCCTGGCTCGCACATGGTTCGATACCTAACGATCGTCCCCTGGTGGTGCGCGTTTCGCACGGTGGACACAGGGCTCTTGCGTTCGTGGACACACGAACGAGCGTGGGTCCCTCGGCGCTGGGCCTGGAGCCCGGCGAGGCCTCCGCGCAGGCGGACCTCGTGGCCACGCTCTTCACGGACCGGGGGGCGTACCGCCCCGGGGAGACCATCCACGGCAAGGCCGTGCTGCGGCAGCTCCGGGGCTCGGACCTGAGGGCCCTGCGGCGAGGCCGCGTGCGCTTCGTCCTCCAGGACCCGTCGGGCGCGGGGGAGCCCCAGGCGGTGCTGGGGGCCCTGACGGCCTTCGGGACGAGCTGGGCGGACTTCACGCTCCCGCCCAACGCCGCCGCGGGGGACTACACCCTGGTGCTGGAGCGCCCCGGGACCGGGGCTCCGCTGGCGTCGGCCCGCGTCGCCGTGGCGGAGTTCCGCCCCCCGCAGCTCCGCGTGGACCTGGCGCTCCCGGCGGGCGACCACAGCTCCGGGGACCCTGTCACCGTGGGCGTGCGAGGCCAGTGGCTCCACGGCGCCCCCGTGCGCGGCGGGGCCGTGCGCTGGAGCCTCGTGCGGAGCGCCTCGGACACTTCACCCCCGGGGCGCCCGGGTTACCTCTTCTCCGCCGTGGACGCGGCAGCGCCCCACGGCACCGCCCTGAGCGACCAGCTCACCCTCGACGGCGACGGCTCCGGCGCCCTCACCGCGCGCGTGGCCTCCGCGGGCACCGGCCGGGAGACCCTGCGCCTGGAGGCCACGGTGCAGGACCGCTCGGGGCAGAGCGTGGCCGCGTCGCGCTCGTTCGTGCTGTACCCCGCGGACTTCGAGGTGGGCGTGCGCGAGGGACCGTCCTGGGTGGACCCCGGCGCCGCCCTGGAGCTGGAGAGCGTGGTGGTGCGCCACGACGGGGCCGCCGCGCCAGGGCGGCGCGTGGAGGCCCGGGTGGTGCGCGAGGGGTGGCACTCCTGGTGGGAGTGGAACGCCCACGCCCGCGACGACGAGGCCGGCGCCCAGGGGGGCTTTCAGCCCAGGCAGAACGCCCAGCGGGAGATCGTTCATACCTGTACGATCTCCTCCGGGACGGAGCCCTCGCGCTGCGCGTACACCCCCACCAGGCCAGGCACCTACGTACTGGAGGCGCGCTCCACGGACGACCGTGGGAGGGTGTCCGTGGCGTCTCGACGGGTGTACGTGGCCGCGCCGGGCGAGCACCCGGACCGCGACCCCCCGGGGGCCACCGTGAGGGTGACGCCCTCCAGGCCCCGGTGGGTGGTGGGAGAGACGTGCCGCGTGGCCTTCGAGTCACCGTTCCCCGCGGGGAACGCCCTGGTGCTGGTATCCCGCGAGGGCGTGCTCCACGCCCAGACCGTGGCGCTGCGCGCGGGAGGCACCGTGGCGGAGTTCCCGGTCACCCGGGAGATGGTGCCCAATGCCTTTGTCCAGGTGGTGCTCCTACGCCCGAGGACCGGAGCCCCGAGGCAGCGCCCGGACCTCGACGCGCCGGACCTGCGCTTCGGCGCCGCGGAGGTCACCGTGCGCCCGCCGAGGAGCCCCCTCACGGTGGCGCTCCAGGCGCCCGAGCGCGTCCTGCCCGACACCGACGTGCCCGTGGAGGTCACCGTCACCGACAGTGACGGCCGCGGGGTGGTCGCCGAGGTGGCCCTCTACGCCGTGGACGAGGGCACCCTGCGCCTCACGGGCTACAGCACCCCGGACCCCGTACGAGGGCTCTTCCCCCGGAGGCCGCCGCTGTTCTCCCTGGAGGACCTGCGGCGCACGCTGGTCTCCCGCGTGGAGTTCCCCGCGCTCCCCTCCCCGAGCGGAGATGGCACGGAGGACGTGGAGGACAACCTCCTGCGCGACCAGCGCGAGCGCTTCGAGCCCACGCCCCTGTGGCTCCCGAGGCTCGTCACCGACGCCCACGGGCGCGCCCGCGCCTCGGTGCACCTGCCCGACCGCCCCACGGAGTACCGCGTGATGGCCGTCGCCGTGGACCCCGGCGTGCGCGCGGGACAAGCGAGCGCCCAGCTCCTGGCCACCCGCCCCGTGGTGCTGCGCTCGATGCCCCCCACGCACCTGGTCGACGGCGACACCTTCGACGCCGCGGTGTACGTGTCCAACACCACGGAGCAGGCCGTCACCGCCACGGTCACCCTCACCGCCAACGGCGCCGCACCCACCGAGCGGACCGTGCACCTGGAGCCCCACGGCGAGGCCCGGGTGGCCCAACCCGTCACCGCTCACACCGGCACCGTGGACCTGCGGTATGAAGCCCGCACCCCCGAGGGCGCCACCCGCGCGGAGAGTCATGTACCCGTGCAGCCTCGGGCTCGCGCGGTGAGCGCCGCGGTCTTTGGCGCCATCCGGAGCCCCCTCACGCTCCCGGTGGGTATCTCGGGGCCAGTCCTCCCGGGCGCGACGCTCACCCTGACGCTCGCCTCGCACCCCTACCTCGGCCTGGAGGACAGCGCCGCGGGCCTGGACGACGAGGCCCCCGACGGGGTCGAGGGCGCCGTGTCTTCGCTCCTGGTCTGGACCGCGCTGGCCCGGCTCCGTGGCGTGCCAGGGCCCCACCGGTGGAGCGCGGGGGAGCTCCGCGAGCGCGGCGAGGGCACGGCCAGGAGGCTCGGCCAGCTCCAGGCCTCGGGCGGGTGGTACGGCTCCTGGGGCCCCGGGGACTACGCCAACGAGTACACCTCCACCTTTGCGCTCCACGCGCTGCTCCGGGCGAGGGCCCTGGGCTGGGCGGTGCCCGAGGGCGCCATCGAGCGCCTCACGGCGTACCTGGCCACGGAGGTCGAGCGCGCCAGCGCGTCGTCCCTGTCGTCGTGGACGGTGGAGCAGCACGCGAGGGCCTTGCGGGTGCTGGCCGAAGCAGGCCGCAGGAACGAACCCCGCGTGTCCGATCTGTATGACCTCCGGGCGAGGCTGCCGCTCTACGCCTCGGCGGAGCTCGCCGGGGCGATGGCCCCGTCGGACCGCCGTCGGGACGCGCTGCTCTCAGACGTCTCGCGCGCCGCGAGGCTCCTGGTGGAGCACCCCGAAGGTTCCCAGGGAGCGGTCTCCGGTCCCTGGTGGTTCGACTCACGCACGCGCACGGTGGCCTCGCTCCTGGAGACCTCGAGCCTGGAGCCCTCCCTGGGAGACCCCGGGGTGTACGCCACGCTGCTCCTGAACAACCGCGTGGCCCCGGCGGGCTCCTGGGGGAGCCCCCACGACACCGCCCTGGCCCTGGACGCGCTGGCCACCCACGTGGCGGCCCTCACGCTCTCCGAGGACGCCCTGGACGCGCGGGTGACCCTCGACGGAGAGGCCCTCGCGCCCCGCGCCCGGGACCGCGCCGGGGTGGTCTTCTCCCTCCCTGCGGAGCGCCTCGCGGGCCGCCCGGGCGCCCTGCGCATCGCCTCCGCGCGGGTGGTGCATGCCTCGCTGCGAGCGCGCTGGTGGGTGCCCCTGGGCCCCACGGACACCATCGCCCGAGGGCACGGAGTGAGCCTCCACCGCGTCTATGAGAGCGAGACCGGCGCCGAGCTCGCCCAGGGCGCTCACGTCCACCTCGGGGACCTGGTGCGCGTGAGGCTCTTTGTCTACGCCGAGCACGAGCCCCCCGCGTTCCTGCGCCTCCGGGACCCGCTCCCCGGGGGCTTCGAGCCCATGGACGCGCAGCTCGAGAGCACGCCCGAGGGCACCCTGGACGCGCTCCTGGGACGCGGCCCCGACGACGATTTCATTGACCCCAGGGGCTTCCACGCGCGGCGCTCGCTGGGCGTGATCACCCACCACGGCCTCGGGCTCGGGCGCGCCTCCTGGGCCTTCGATCACCTGAGCTCCGGGCTCCAGGAGTTCACCTACGGCATCCGGGCCACCACCCCGGGCACCTTCACCGTCCCTCCGGCCCGCATGGACGCCCTCCACGACCAGGAGACCCTCGCGCGGAGCGCGGCCTCCACCCTGATCGTGGACCCTTGAACAATCCCCGGAGACGACCATGATCGTTCGGTACCGTACGATCTCCCGAAGGACCCTCGCGCGAGCCCTGGGTTGGTCGCTCCTGGGGTTCCTGGCCCTGCGCCTCGGGCTCCACCTGCTGGTGGTGTACGGGGCGCTGGTGGACCCCTCGCGCTTCGCGAGGCCCTTGGACGCCCTCACGCTGACGGACCGCCATGGGGCGACCTTGCGCCACGCCAGGCTCGGCGGCGCCGACCGGCGCTGGGTGCCCTTGAGGGAGGTGTCCCCGGCCTTTGTGACGGCGGTGCTCACGGTGGAGGACCGGCGCTTCCACGCCCACGACGGGGTGGACTCGCTCGCCCTGGCGAGGGCTCTTACCTACAACCTCCTGCCCGGGAGGCGCCGCAGCGGGGCCAGCACCATCACCCAGCAGCTCGTCAAGAGGGTGTACGGCAGGCCCCACGGGCTCGCCAGCAAGCTCCTGGAGGTGCTCCGCGCCCAGGCCCTGGAGCGGGTGTTCACCAAGGACGAGATCCTGGAGCAGTACGTCAACCGCCTGCCCTTCGGGAACGGGCTCGAGGGCGTCGCCCGCGCCTCCGAGGCATACTTCGGACACGGGCCCGAGGCGCTCACGGTCTCCGAGGCGGCGCTCCTGGCGGGGATCCCCCAGGCGCCGAGGGCTACGGAGCCCAGGCACCACCTGGCGCGCGCCCTGGCGCGGAGGAACTTCATCCTCGCGCACCTCCGGGACCGAGGGGCCATCGACCGGGCCACCTACGAGGCGTCCGTGAGGGAGGTCCCGGTGCTCCACGGCGAGAGCCCCCACCCCTACGAGGCCCCTCGCTTCACCGACGAGGCCCTGGCGGCCTGGAGGCAGGGGCGTCTCGGGACCTCGCGAGGCTCCGTGCGCACGAGCCTGGACCTGGGGCTCCAGCACCAGGCCGAGGGCGCGCTCCGGGCGGCGGTGGCGCGCCATTTCGCCCGGGGCGCCCGCAACGCCGCGGCGGTGGTGGTGCACAACGGCACCGGCGAGCTCCTGGCGTACGTAGGCGCCGCGGTGGAGGGTCAAGGGGCCTCGCTGGACCTCCTGCGCGCGAGGCGCCAGCCGGGCTCCACGCTGAAGCCGTTCGTGTACGAACGATTCTTCGAGCTGGGGGGCACCGGCGCCACGGTGTTGGACGACCTCCAGCGGCCGATGTACGGCGCCCGCGGGAGCACCTTCGAGGCCCGGGACTACGACGGCGTGGAGCGCGGCCCGGTGCGCGCACGGCAGGCGCTCGCTTCCTCGCTGAACCTGGCCGCGCTGGACGCCGCGCGGAGGGTGGGAGCCGAGGGGGTGGTGTCGCGCCTGCGGTCCCTGGGCTTCTCCCTGGGCGGCGACGCTTCGCGCTACGGCGCCGCGGTGGTCCTGGGCGGCGCGGACGTGACGCCCCTGGAGCTCGCCCGGGCCTACGTGACGCTCGCGCGAGGCGGCTCCGCGGTGCCGCTGTCCCTGCGCCTGGAGCCAGTGGTGAGCGCCCGCCCGGTGCTGGACCCGGCGGCCTCGGCGCTCACCGTGGACATCCTCCGGGACGCGCTGGCGCGGCGCGAGGCCTTCGGTCGGGACCTCGTGGACGCCGGCCCGGCGGTGCCCTTCGGGCTCAAGACCGGCACCAGCCAGGGCTGGAGGGACGCCTGGACGGCGGTATTCACCGACCGCTTCACGGTGGTGGTGTGGCTGGGGGACCCCGGAGGCGCGCCGATGCGCGCGGTCTCGGGCTTCGAGGGCGCCGCGCCCGCCGCGGTGCGCATCCTCGCGGCGGCCGAGCGCCTGGACCTTCCGTCCTCGCGCAGCGCGGGCGCCGAGCCCTTGCACCAGGCCGAGGTCTGCGCCGCCACGGGGCTCCTCGCGGGCCACGGGTGTTCGCACCGGGTGACCGAGCGCTTCGTGCGCGGGACGATCCCGCGCGCGATGTGCGCCGCGCACGCGCCGGACGGGCGGGTGCTGCTCCCCGCTCGCTACGCCTCCTGGGCCTCGCGGGCGCACCGAACGGACGTCGTGCTCTCGCCGCGGGGGCTGGGCACCGGCGGTCTGCGGGTGGAGGAGCCGCGCGACGGGGCCTGCCTGGCGGTGACGGACCCGACGCACCCGCCGGTGGTGGCCCTGCGCGCCTCGGAGGCCCGCGAGCCCGCGGAGGTCCAATGGGAGGTAGACGGCAGGAGCCTCCCCACGGGCGCCTGGGCCGCGACGCCCGGAGAGCACCGGCTGGTGGCGGTGCTCGGCGAGGCCCGGAGCCCCGCGATCACCGTGAGGGTGGTGCCCGTCGGGGGATTGTGCGGAGGTGGCCCCCGCGGTTAGCGTGGAGCGCGATGGCTCCGAGGGACGCGTTCGCTGTGGTGCTCCTGGCGCTCCCTGGCGTCGGCTGCGGGGCCCGCTCGGGGCTGGGAGACGATGCTTCGATCCCGAACGATCGCGCCGCTCCGGTGATGGACACCTCGGTGGTGGATGCACAACCCGAGATCGTAAGGGACCTTACGATCCCTGACGATCCCCCGCCGGAGGTCCCACCGCCGCCACCGCCGCCGCCACCACCACCGCCGCCGCCACCGCCACCGCGTTGTGGCGATGGTCGCGTGGACCCTGGGGAGGGCTGCGACCTGGGTCTGGAGAACCGCCTGCTGCCGGCCTTTGGGGTGTCGCAGGCGGGGCTGGCGGAGCTGCCGGTGGCGCCGGTGGCCCGCCCGAGGAGCGCCGCGGAGTTCTACGACTACACCTCGGCCAGCGCCCACACGAGCTTTGAGGAGGTGGGCGTGTGCAACCTCTTCCTTCAGGTGGACACACGGACCAACGTGCTCGGGCTCCTGCTCATCGCCGGGAGGGACGCGCTCGGAGGAGGCTCGCAACCGGAAGCGGCGTTCGATGGCGTGCTCCGGGGGGTGCCTCCCTCGTCCCGTCTGGTGGTGTCCGACGACCCGGGGGAGTTTACGCGCACGTCGCTGAGCGACTACGCGGGGCGGTGGAGCTTCAACGACAACACCGACGGGGGCGCGCTGGACACGCTGCCCTGGGACGCGTCATGGAGGATCACGGTGGAGGTGACCTTCCTCCGCGGGGTGAGCGCGTGGCGTTACCAGAACAACGCAGGCGGACCGATCCGGTTGGAGCCCTCGCGCGCCGCGGTGCTGATCCACCGCACGGGGCCCTCGGCGTGCCGCCCGGACTGCCAGGTGCCCCGCTGCGGCGACGGCTTCACCGACGGGGGCGAGCGCTGCGACGACGGAAACACCGTGGGCGGCGACGCCTGCGCCGGCGATTGCCAGCGCATCCTGCGGTGACCTCACCCCCCCAGCCCCATAGGCATCAACTCGGCATCAGCCCGTGCCCGATCGCTGCCCGTGCCCGTGCCCGTGCCCGTGCCCGATCGCTGCCCGTCGTCAGGTGGGAGTCAGGGAGCGACGACGCGGTGGTGCGACGATCGGGCACGGGCACGGGCAC
>JACRDB010000061.1 GCA_016218725.1 Deltaproteobacteria bacterium | reverse complement strand
CTCCAGATCGTTGCAACTTCGGCGTTTATGACAACTCCGGGAGGTGACAGAACGCTACCGCGCGCGGAACCGCGCGGGGACTACCGCGCGCGGACCCGCGCGGGGACTACCGCGCGCGGAACCGCGCGCGGGCGGGGGTGAGCGTCGCCTCGCCGTCGACCCCGTGGTCGCCGTTGGCGCTGGCGTGGCGCAGGATGCGGTACACCGTCTCCACGTCGGCGTCGCCGCACTTGTCCGCGAGCTCCGCGGGCGTGCGCCAGGCGCCCCCCTCGGCGCGCAGCGCCGCCAGGGCCCTGGCCTGGAGCGCGATCACCGCCCCCGCGGCCTTCTTGCCGGCCTCGACGCCCGGCTGGTGGTACGCGTTGATCCCCACCAGCGACGCGTAGAGCCCCACCGCCCGCTCGTAGAGCGCGATGAGCATCCCCACGACGCGAGGGCTCACCTCCCGCACGGTGATGGTCACGCTCTGGCGACCGCTCTCGTAGAGCGCCCGTCGGGTGCCTTCGAGGAAGCCGTAGAGGTAGTCCCCCGCGGTGACCCCCGGGTCGACCTCCAGCGAGGGCCCCTCGCGGTCCCGGAGCACCTCCAGGAAGGTCACGAAGAAATTGTGCACCCCGTCCCGGAGCTGCTGCACATACGCATGCTGGTCCGTGCTGCCCTTGTTGCCGTACACCGCGATGCCCTGGTGGACCACGTTGCCCTGGAGGTCCCGCTCCTTGCCCAGGCTCTCCATCACGAGCTGCTGGAGGTACCGAGAGAACAGCTCCAGGCGGTCTTTGTAGGGCAGGAGCACCATGTCCCGGCCCCCCTTGCCGCCGCCCGCGTGGTGCCACGCCAGCGCCAGCCACGCCGCGGGGTTCTCCGCGAGGGAGCCCTTGCGCGTCTCCGTGTCCATGGCCCTCGCCCCGTCGAGCATGGCCGTGATGTCTATGCCCTGGAGGGCCGCGGGCAGGAGCCCCACGGCGCTCAGCTCCGAGGTCCTGCCCCCCACCCAGTCCCACATCGGGAAGGTGGTGATCCAGCCTTCCTTCTTCGCGTGGCGGTCGAGCTCGCTGCCGTCGCCGGTGACGGCCACCGCGTGGCGGGCAAAGGAGAGCCCGAGGCGCCCGTACGCCTGGGCCACCTCTAGCATCCCGTTGCGGGTCTCCTTGGTGCCGCCGGACTTGGAGATCACCACCGTGAGGGTGCGCTCCAGACCCTCGCCCCGCGCGATGGCCCCGAGGACCTTGTCCATCCCGTCGGGGTCGGTGTTGTCCACGAAGAAGGGCCTCATCGGGTCCTCGGCGCTCCCCAGGGCGTGGGCCACGAACTGCGGCCCCAGGGCGCTGCCGCCGATGCCCACCACCAGCACCTGCGAGAAGGTCTCGCCTCCCTCCGGCGCCACGGTGCCGTCCCTCACGTCCCCCACGAACTGCTGGATGGCCTTGAGGGTGCCCTCGATGGCCTCGCGGGTCTCCGGGTCCGGGGCCCTGGAGGGGTCCCGGAGCCAGTAGTGGCCCACCTTGCGACCCTCGTCAGGGTTGGCGATGGCCCCACCCTCCAGGGCCTCCATGGCCTCGAAGGCCCGGGCGAGCGAGGGCTTCATGCCTTCGAGCCAGGCCTCGTCGAGGTCCATGCGGCTCGGGTCCAGGGTGAGCCCGAGGTCTTCGTTGCTGTAGAGCTGGCGCGTGTACCGCGCCCAGAGGGCTTGAGCGTCCATCGCGTGGCCTCCTTGGAGGGGGGAGGGGTGGTGGGGGTGGCTGTCCGTCCCGAGGCGCTACGATACTCTTACAACGCGGTCACGCTCCATCGCCCTCGGAAGGTGTCCCGGCGGTGGAGGTACTTCGCCAGCTCGGTGTTGGGGGCGTCCGCCGGGCCGGTCCAGGGCTCCACGCAGACAAAGTCCCGCCCCGGCAGGGTCCATACCACCAGGGTGGCGAACACCGGGTCCAGGTCCAGCCTCACCAGGTCCCTGCCCGCCGCGCTGAGCACCGCGCTGGTGCCCGGCTGCCCGTCGGGCCGCAGCACCCCGTGATCGAGCAGGTGCAGGTCCACCTCCTCCTCGCCGAAGGCCCAACCCGCAAAGGGCTCCTCGGCCCCGGCGCGGTTGTTCCACGCCCGGGTGGCGTCGGTGACCACCCAGGCGCTGCCCTTGCTCCCGGGGGGGAGGGCGAAATACGGGTGGAACCCGAGGTGCAGCGGCAGGTCCGTGGTGCACCGGTGGCGCAGCTCCGTGGTGACCGCCAGCGTGTCGCCCCGCAGGGCGTACGTCACCCGGAGGTCAAAGCCGTCATAGGGGAAGAGCCCCAGGGCGCTCTCGTCCGGGACGAGCCTCAGCGTGGCCGAGGGGCCGTCCCCCAGGGGCAGGAGCTCCCAGGGGAGCTTGCGGGCGAAGCCGTGCTGGGCGATGGTCCGGGGCCCCAGGTGCGTCTGGAGCGTGTCCTTGGTGAGCTTCCCCGCGATGGGAAACAAGACAGGGACGCCACCGCGGACGTTTTTGGTAACATCAAAGAGGGTCCCTTCGTCCATGTAGAGCACCTCGCGGCCCTCTACACAGAAGCGGGACACGATGCCCCCTCGGGCGGGGATGAGCTCCACGAGGGCGTGCTTGTCCCGGAGGACGAGGGTCTCGAAGGGCCCTCGGGTACCCTTGGAGAATGGCTCCATGGCGCTGCTCATGGGGGTCTCAGGCCAGGGCCTTGCGGCCGGTGTTGGCCTCGGAGAACATCTTGATGGCGCTGTCGATGGAGTTCTCCAGGGAGTCCGCCATGATGCCATGGACCTGGAGGCTGGGGCCCTTGAGGGCCTCGTAGTAGCGCTGGCGGTCCGTGGAGTGGATGACCGCCGGGGGGTAGCCCGAGCGCAGGAGGACGAGGTTCATGCCCATCCGGGCGAGCTTCCCGGAGTGGCGGGTGTAGGGGAAGATCTGCATGAGCCGGAAATGGAGCTTGGAGGCCAGGCGCAGGGGGGTGGTGTTCTTCTTGGTGTCCGGGTCCAGGAGCCACTCCTGGAGCTTCTGCATCTCGCCGGGGATCTTGTCCGGGGCAGCGATGTCATGGAAATACAGCCGGTGGACGGGGGTCTCCTTGCGCCAGGTGCCCTCCCGGGGCTCCGGGTCCTCGGGGGAGAGGATCTCATGCAATTTCCGCAGGAGGTCCACCGAGAGGGGGACCTTCTTCTTCATGCTGGCGGCCTCTCGGACGAAGTCAATGGCGTTCTTTTGTGCGCGGATCTCATCGTAGGTGGGGATGAGGGACACGTCGGAGATCACGTCCTTGTCAATGGCGCTCTTGAGCTCATGAAAGGACAGGACGGAGCCCTCCAGGGCGCAGTCGTGGTAGATCCAGGACATGTCCAGCCGCTCTTGAAAGAGCGCCAGGGTGCTCTCCTCCTGGGTGGCCAGGAGATGCGTCAGGGTCTTGAACTTCTGGTCAATGGATTGGCGCGTGGTCATGGGGAGCGGCACCCTAAGGGAGAGACATCGGGCTCCGTGCGTCCGTACACGACACCCCGACGGGGTGATGTTACCACAGCACTCCCCCTCAGGGAAGCTGCTCCCGGGACAGCCCCGGCGCCCCCTGGGCCATCCCCGGGGCCCTGCCCCCGGCGCCGCCGGCCCCGAGGCGGTACGTCACCCCCTCCAGGGTGGGCGCACCTCCCACGGACCAGACCCCGATGGAGGGCCCTCCGCCACCGCCGCCCCCGGGGCCTCCGGGGGCCCCGTCGCTGCCTCGGCCGCCGGAGCCCGCGGTGCCAAGCTCCCCGGAGGAGACGCTGGCCCCGGAGCCTCCCGCCGCGCCCCGGCCTCCGGTGCCCCCGGCGCCTCCCGCGCCTCCCGCACCGCCCGCGCCGGTAGCCAGGGTGCAGCCCTCCACCCGGACCGCGCTCCGCAGGGCCAGGAGCGCGATGGAGGCGCCTCCGCCGGTGCCGCCGGTGCCGCCAGTGCCGGCGCAGCCTCCCGCGCCGCCGCCGCCTCCGCCGTTGCCGGCGCCGTCGATGCACAGGGTGCCGGTCTGCCCCGAGGAGCCGCCGCCTCCGCCGCCGCCGGGGCCGTGGGCGCCGTCTCCCCCGGGGGTACCATTGGCCGGGAGGTAGACCCCCATTGGGTCCATGAGGGTCCCTTGAGGCCCTCCGGGCGTCCCCGAGCGCCCGGGCATGGGGGCGGTCTGGGCGCCCGCGCCGGTCATTCCGTTGGTGGGGGTGCACCCCGCGGTCATGCCCCCGGAGCCCCCCGCGGAGCCTCCGGCGCTGCGCGCCCCTGCGGCGCCCTGGAAGGCGGGATCGCGGCCTCCGGTGCCGCCTGCGCCTCCGTTGGCGTTGGCGCAGGTGCGGTTCAGGCCACCGGCGCCACCGGCTCCGGGCATGGTCTGGTTGTCCGCGGCGCCATTGCCTCCGGGGGCTCCCGGGAGACCGTCGGCGCCGATGACCCCGGGGGCTCCGTCGGTGCCCGCCGCGCCGTTGCCGGCCACGAGCTGCGAGCGGTCGGCGACGACCAGCCCCGGGGCGTCCACGGCCCGGACGGCGATGGAGCTCCCCGAGGCCATGGAGGCATCGGCCGCGCGGACCGTGACCCTGGCGAGCACCGTGCGCGCCCGGAGGTTGCGCGCCTCGATCCCCACGGCGCCCACCTGGAGCTCCGAGGGGGTGTCTCCGCGGGACCAGTTGGCGGCGCGGTCGTAGCCGCCGTAGAGCCCGACGCCATCGACCAGGGTGAGGGTGGGCTCGGGGTAGGTCCCCGCGGCGATGAGTATCTGGTGGCGCGAGTCTCTCCGGGCGAGCTCCAGGGCCATGGACACGGTGAGCACGGGGCGCTCGCGGGTGCCCGGGGCGAGGTCGTCGCCGTTGCTGGCGATAAAGACCGCGTCGGTGACATTGCCGTCGAGGCCGTCGCCGTTGCTGTCGGTGTTGGCGGGGTCGGGCTCGTCGGGGCCACCCACGAGCTCGCCGTCGGGGGAGGGCCCGCGGTCCGTGAGGGCGCCGGTGTCCGGGCGAGGGCCGCCGTCAGAGCCCGCGTCACCGCCCGAGGGGTTGTCGTAGGCGGCGCACCCGAAGAGCACCGAGGCCACCAGCGACGCCCGCAGGGTGTGCATGGTGGGAGGGTACCTGTTCTGCGCGGCGACGGCGGACAGGATCGGTGGAGCTGATGGGAGTCGAACCCACGGCCTCTAGAGTGCGATTCTAGCGCTCTACCAACTGAGCTACAGCCCCGATCGAGGGAGGGGGACGATACCCCGAGGCCGTCGGGGTGTCAAGGTAGGTGGGTGTAGGTGGTCACCGGGTGGTGGGGGTGACGCGGAGGTGGTCGCGCGGGATGACCGAGTCCCAGACGGGCTCCCACCCCGGGAAGTGCACGCGCACGAGGTCACCGCACTCGACGGCGAGCACGCGGGCGTCGAACCAGCGCCCTCGGGAGCGGGCCTGGACGGCCATCCCCGCGGTCAGGGGCAGGGTCGAGGGCACCGGCCCTCCCGCGGGCTCTACGACCCCGGGGGGGTGGGTGAGGGCCTCGCCGCCGGGGCGACGGAGGTGGTCGCGGGCGAGGTCCTCGTCCCACTCGGGGCCATAGCCGTCGTACCGGATGCGCACGCCACCGTTGGCGCGCAGCACCCGCACCCTGGACGGCCACCACTGGCCGCCGGAGAGAGCCAGCACCGCGGAGCCTGGACGCAGCGCCGTGGAGGCGGTGACGGGCTCCCCCGGGGGGCTCGCTCGGAGCTCGGGGAGGCGCCCCTGGGCGTCGGGTTCTTGCACGTCCCGGACGCTCACGACCTCGGTCTCGCCCTCGGCGTCGGGCGCGAAGTGTACGCGGACAAAGCCGGGGCACACGCTCCCGAGCACCGTGGCCCGGTGCCACGCCCCGCCCCAGCGCGCCACGGTGCGGTCCTCGGGCGGAGGCGTGACCGCCGCGTCGGGCGCCACGGCCACGGTCCCGGCGTCGGTGCTGGGGGTGGGGGGCGCGTGGGCGCATGCGCATGCGGGCGCGGGAGGCACCACGCAGGTGACCGTCACCGGGACCGGCGCCCGAGGGGCCGCACACCCCGCAGCGAGGTGGACCAACAAGACCGCGGTGCCGCGAACACGCCCTGGGTGCATCGCCATGAGACGTACAGTACAGCGATCTTGTTGGGTGCGGTGTCCATGCCGCAGGGGACGACGGCGCGTACGATTGCGGCCCGAGGGGGAGCGCGTACGATGGCGGTGATGATCGAGGTGGTCCCGCTGCGGTACGGCACGGCGTTCAAGAAGGCCTTCGGGGACCCGAAGGTGTTCTCGGATTTTGCCTCGGACGTGCTGGGGATCCCGGTGACGCTGGAGACGGTGCACCAGGAGTACGCGTTCAAGGAGTCCTTCGGGCGGGTCAAGGTGGAGTTTGACCTCTTCGCCGAGGACCCCTCGCACCGGCTGGTGGTGGAGCTACAGCACCTGCGGGAGGGCGATTTCTTCGACCGGTTTCTGTACTACCAGGTCATCGCGATGGCGGAGCAGGTGACGAGCCACACGTCCTACCGCTTCGCGCGGGACGTGTACACGGTGGTGGTGCTGACAACGCTGCCACGCGAGGGGAAGCTACGGTTCAGCGCGGCGACCACGGACTTTGACCTCGTGACCGAGCGGGGCGAGCGGCTGGGAATCTACCGTCACCGGCTGGTGTTCCTGAACCCGCGGGCGGTGTCCGACGCGACGCCACCTCCGCTGCGGGCGTGGCTGGAGCTCATCGAGGACTCCCTGGACGGCGTGGTGGACGAGGCGCGGGTGGAGCCGCGACAGCGCTCGGTGCTGGATGCCATTCGCACGGAGCGTCTCCAGCCGGAGGAGGTTGCCCGGCTCAAGGATGAGGCGGCCTGGGAGGACGTCAAGGCCGACGCCCGGCTGGAGGGCCGCCTGGAGGGCCGTTTGGAGGGCGAGCGCCAGGGCGTGTTGCGTGGTCGTCGCGAGGCGCTGCGCACGCTGGCCGCGGTGGCGGGCATCGCGCTGGCCGCGGAGGACCTGGCGAGGATCGAGGGCTGCGCGGAGGTCTCGACGCTGGACCGCTGGATCGCCAACGGCCGCGCGGCGAGGGACGCGAGGGACCTCTTCGGGTAATGGGGTTCCTGTCCGACGACCCGGCGCGGCGTCGCCTGGAGCGCTTCACGCTGTGGTACGCGCCGCTCTGGATGACCGTGGCGGCGGTGGTGCAGCAGCGGGCGGACCTGGCGCGCTGGGGCGACGCGGAGTTCCTGGCGCTGGGCCTCGGGCTCGCGCTCCCGCCGCTGGCGACGCCCTTCCTCGGGCTCCCGGCGGTGGAGCGGGGGCGCGCGCTGCGAGGGCGCTTCGCGGCGAAGGCGATGCTCTTCGTGGCGGTGCTGTCGTTCCTGCGGGCCTTCCTCGGGGCGCGGGTGTTCTTCGTGCTGCTGGGGATGCGCTACCGCTTCCCGGTGCACCTGACGCTGAACGGCTCGCCGGTGTTCGTCTATCTGCTGACGGTGCCGTACTATCTGACGTACCTGGTGGCGATGCAGGTGGCGCTGCGGGCCGTCGGCCGGGTGTTCCCGTCGAGGGGCGCGGCGGTGGTGGCCCGCGCGGCGCTGGCCTTCGGGGTGGCCTTCGCGGAGACCGGGCTGATGGCCACGGAGCGCATGGCGTCGTTCTTCTCGTACGCGGACCGACGCTTCTCGCTCACCTGGGGTTCGCTCTGCTACGGCGCGGTGTTCTTCGTGACGCTCCCGCTCTTCGACGCGATCGACCGCGACGGCCCCACGCCCCTGGGCGAGGTGCTGCGCGACGCCCTGGCCGCGATGACCGTGATCCTCTGCGTCTACGAGGCCGCCATGGTGCTCGCGGGCCTCGGGCGGTGAAGCGACCGTACACTGCGCCGCTTCTGTGGCGTTGAGGACCGTCCTCGATGCGCGTCCGCCCCGTGAAGTGACCGTGCTCGATGCGGCCCACCGGCCCGTTGGGCCGGCCTGTGCACGAATGCCAGCCCCCCTGCCGGGGGGCGCTTAGGTGTGCACAAAGACGTAGACGTAGCAAGGGTTTGGAGCGTTGACAGCCTCGGCCCCAGCATCACGTCCGCGAAGTTGCGACAGCGAGTGACGAGCGGATGGTGCGAGGTGGTGGGGCGTGGATTCCTCGTCGCCCGTCGTCGCAACCTCACGGACGTGATGCTGGGGCCGAGGCTGTCAACGCTCCAAACCCTTGCTACGTCTACGTCTTTGTGCACACCTAAGCGCCCCCCGGCAGGGGGGCTGGCATTCGTG
>JACRDB010000063.1 GCA_016218725.1 Deltaproteobacteria bacterium | reverse complement strand
TGACGTCCTGGGGGATGTGCGCGGGCCAGACCATCC
Organism: Deltaproteobacteria bacterium; assembly: GCA_016218725.1. GTDB lineage: Bacteria > Myxococcota_A > Polyangia > Polyangiales > JACRDB01. Next base: position 133,134 of record JACRDB010000063.1, on the reverse strand, counting down.
CGGCCCCCGAGCGCTGCGACGGGGTGGACAACAACTGCAACGGGATCGTGGACGACGGGTGCCTGTGCCGCGCGGGGGACACCCGGCGCTGCTACGACGGGCCCGGAAGCACGCGGGGCGTAGGGCTCTGCGCCGACGGCTCCCAGACCTGCGCCGCGGGGCCGGGGGGCGTCGGCAGTGACTGGGGGCCCTGCATGGGCGCGAGGCTCCCGGCCCCGGAGCTCTGCGACGACCTGGACAACAACTGCAACGGCGCCGTAGACGACGGCTGCGCCTGCCGCCGCGGCGAAGTCCGGGCGTGCTACGAGGGGCCGCCGGGGACCCGCGGTGTAGGGAACTGTAGGGCGGGGTCGCAGGGCTGCGTGGTGGCGTTGGGCGCGGCGAGCTGGGGGGCGTGCTCCGGGCAGGCGCTCCCTGGCGCGGAGGTGTGCGACGGCACGGACAACGACTGCGACGGGGTGGTGGACAATGGCTGCCTCTGCGCGCCGGGCGCGATCCGAGGGTGCTACCCGGGCCCTACGGGCACCGCGGGGGTCGGGGTCTGCCGCGCGGGGACCCAGCCGTGCGAGCTCGGGCCTGGGCGCGTGGGGAGCGCCTGGGGCATGTGCTCGGGCTACACCCTCCCGGGGACCGAGAGCTGCAACGGCACCGACGACAACTGCGACGGCCGCGTGGACGAGGGCTGCGCATGCAGCATGGGCCAGGTGAGGGCCTGCTATACGGGCCCCCTGGGCACCGCGGGGGTGGGGCTCTGCCGGGAGGGATCGCAGAGCTGTGTGGTGGCGATGGGCGCGGCGAGCTGGGGGGCCTGCGCCGGGGCCGTGCACCCCGCCGGGGAGCTGTGCGACGGCATGGACAACGACTGTGACGGTCGCGTGGACAACGGCTGCGACTGCGCGCCGGGCGCCATGCGGAGCTGCTACACGGGCCCCATGGGCACCGCGGGCGTGGGCCCGTGCCGGGCGGGATCCCAGCGCTGCGTCTCCGGCGCCGGAGGCATCGGGAGCGCCTGGGGGAGCTGCGACGGGCAGGTGCTCCCCTCAACGGAGCTGTGCAACATGGCCGACGACAACTGCAACGGCATGAGCGATGACGGAATCTCCTGCGGCCCCACGGTGACCTGCCCCGCGGCGGTCTCCGGGCCCGCGGGCACGCCCGTCACGCTCGCCGCCACGGCCACCGGCGCCCGCACGCACCGCTGGGAGGTCACCGCCAGCCCCATGGGGGCCACCTGGACCCTGGGCGCCCCGACGTCGCAGTCCACCAGCTTCTCCACGGTCATCGTGGGGAGCTACACGGCGCGCTACACGGCCACCGACGACCTCGGCCGCAGCGCCTCGTGCACGGTGCCCATCACCATGCTGGCCCACGGCCTCCGCGTGGAGCTCCAGTGGGACACCGACGGCAACGACATCGATCTCCACATGCACAACAGCCTCGCCACCGCGTGGTTCACCTCGCCCAACGACTGCTACTTCAGCAACCCGAGGCCCGAGTGGGGCGCCGGCGTCGCCGCGGACAACCCCGCCCTGGACCTCGACGACACCAACGGCTTCGGCCCGGAGAACATCCGCATCGATTTTCCACCGACCACCGAGACCGACACCGTCGGCGTGCACTACTGGCGCGGGACCCCCACCACCAACGCAACGGTGCGAATCTACTGCGGCGACAGCCTCGCCGCGCCGGCGTTCGCTCGCTCGCTGCGCTCCGGGAGCTCCCTCTCGGACTACAGCACCAACGACTTCTGGCGCGTCGCCCGCGTGCGCTTCACCTCCAGCAACGCATGCACGGTCACGGTCCTCAACGACATCGTTACGGGCTCCGCCGCCCACGCAGGCCAGCCCTGACCATGGAGTAGGTGCGTGTAGGGGACTGTAGGATCGCTCCCGATCGGCGCGGGTAGTCTCCCCATCCTCGGGTATCGTGCGCGAGGAGCCAACTTGTATGAGAAGGACCTGTGGGTGGTTGGTGGTGCTCGCGCTCCTGGGAGCGTGCAAGAAGCGAGGCCTGAGCAACCAGGGAGGTGGCGGCGATGACCCGCCGACGCCGCCGTTGCCGCCCGGGACCCAGACCATCCGGTGGAGCGACGACGCGGTGGGCTACGCGGGGCGAGATTTCGGCGTGCCCCACCGGGTGTACTGCCCCGCCCGGGGGACCGCGGGGCCGGTGTTTGGCGCCGAGCTCTACAGCGTGCGGTCGTCCATCTGCACGGCGGCGGTGCACCTGCGGAGGATCACCCTGGCGGCCGGGGGCGTGGTGACGTTCTACAGCTGGCCCGCGTCGTCCAGGGTGTTCCCGTCGCTGCGTCAGGGCATCCAGTCACAGGAGGCCCTGCGCGACCACACCTTCACGTTTACGCCGTACGTGCCAAAGAACCACCTCCTCGGGCTGGAGCTCCTGGGGCGGCTGCCCCCGCAGGCGTACCCCCCGAGGGTGCCCCACGACCCGCTGCCCGCGGCCCCGCCCGCGCCCGCGCCCGCGCCGGTGGGCCCCCCGGAGGCCTTCTCCTGGCGGGACAACGCCACCCGCTGGCGTGGGCAGAACGACACGGCCCACGCGGTGCTCTGCCCGCCGATGGACGGCAACCCCTCGCGCAACATCTGGGGCGACGGGATCTACACCGACGACTCGCCGGTGTGCGCCGCGGCGCTCCACGCCGGCAGGATCACCGCCGCGGGCGGCCCCGTCACGCTCTACATCACCTTCGGCATGCCGCGCTACGACGGCGCCGAGCGCAACGGCGTGCGCACCCGCAACTTCGGCCGCTGGCGCGGGAGCTACCTCTTCCGCTGGGTGCCGCCGCGCACGCCGCCGATCGTCCCCCCGACGCCCACGCGCATCACCTGGCAGGCCACCGCCGAGCAGCTCCGGGGCGTCACCGCCCGCGAGGCGGCCTTCGCCTGCCCCCCCGGGGACCTCCCGGAGCCCGTCTGGGGCGGCGGCGAGGGCACCCCCTTCGTGGACGAGTCGTCCATCTGCACCGCCGGGGTCTTCGCCGGAGTGATTAGCTTTCAGGGCGGGGGCATCGTGAGGATCCACCTGGACCCTGGCGTCAACACCTACGCCGCGGGGGACCAGAACGAGGTCTCCTCGGGGCTCACCTTCGGCGACCGCAACCGCCAGAGCTTCACGGTCCTGCGGTGAGCGACGGGTACGCCTCGGCCTGGGCCCTGGCGGACATGGATCGCCTCGCGGCGCTCCTGGCTGACGGCCCGGATACGCTCCTCGGGGCCTTCGAGCGCTGCCTCCGGGGCGCTCACGCGCTGCCCGAGGGCTGCACCTGGACGCACCCCTGCGGCGCCGCCGTGGACCGCGCGCTGCTCCTCAGCCTGGAGGCCGCGCTCAGCTACCGGAGCGCGATGCTCAAGGACCACCCGGAGGACCTCCACCCGCTGTTGCAGGAGCTCCTGGGCCTTGCCGAGGGGCCCTCGGGGCCGAGCCTCCGGGCGCTGTGCGCCCACTGGCGCGAGCGTTACACCGGCGGGCCCTGGCTCCGGAGGGTCGGCCCCACCGCGGAGCGTCCCTGGTGCATGCACCACTACGCCCGCAGCGCGCCCTTCGCGCTCTCGCCCGACTGCGAGGCCCTCGCCGTCTCCGAAGGGACCAGCGCCTCGGTGCTCGTGACCCGTACGGCCTCCGTGCGCTTCACCACGCCCGGCGAACCCCTGGCCCTCTCCTGGGACGGGCAGCGCCTCGCCGTCGCCCTGAGGGACACCGTGGAGCTCTGGGACGTCCCCTCCGGCGAGCGCCTCGCGGCGCTGCCGATGCGCCGCAGGGCGCTCAAGGCCGCGGCCCTCGACGCGCTCGGCGAGCGCCTGGCGCTCCTCGACGACGACGGCGTCGTGCTGTACAGCGCCTCCAGGGGCGCGCGCAGGGCGGCGATTTCTCCGAAGCTCTCGCTCCTGAGCGTGCAGTTCACCCGCGACGGCGGCCTCCTCGTGGCGGCCCACGGGGGCCTCTATCGCCTCGGCGCGGACGACGGCGAGGAGCATTGCCGCTGGACGCTCCCCGAGAAGGGCCCCATCGGGTACCTGGGGCCGCCGTCGCTCTCGCGGGACCACACGAGGCTCGCCGTGGGCTCCTCCGTCGGTCCCGCGGTGGTGCTCCTGGAGACACAGACCCTACAGGAGCTGCGGCGCATGCGCGTCGGCGTGGACCTGGACCCGGAGGGCGTCGCCCTCTCGCCCGAGGGTGACGCGGTCCTCGCGGGCGCCATGGGGAGCGCGAGGCTCCGCATGCTCCGCGCCTCCGACGGCGAGACCATCACCGACCTGCCCGTCCACGGTCGCTTCGCGTCCTTCGGTCCGAGGCTCTGGGAGGTCTTCGCCGGCGGGGCCCTCTGGTGTCGGTTCCCCGCGCGCCGGGAGGTGGCGCTCCTCGGTCGTGGAGGTCCGCCCGTTCGCGTCTGGACCTCGCCCGATGGCGAGGTCTGCGTGGGCGAGCGCCGCGGCGTGGTGTCCGTCTGGGACGCCCGAGGCTGGGTGCGCGATCGCCACCTGGACCCACACCCGGGGATCTCTTACGTCTACCTCGACGCCCCGAGCGCGAGCGTGGTCGCCGCCGGGGCCGACACCCTGTCAGTGTGGAGCGCCGTGGACGGTCGGTGCCGCGGGCGCCGCTCCGGGCGTCTCTACCAGGACCTCGGCGGCGGCCGCTACCTGGTCGGGAGCGGCGGGAGCATGTTCCCAACCCTCGGCGTCGAGGTGCTCCAGGTGGGCGCCGAGATCACCTCCACGCTGCTCCAGACCGGCGGCGCCGAGGGAGTCACCACGCTCAACACCCACCGAGGACAGCTCCTCGTCAGCACCGGCGACGGGTTCCTCGACGCCTTCACGCTGGAGCCCCTACGGCGCCAGTTCCGCGTGCCGGGCACTGGCCTCACCCTCCACGACGGCGGTCGGGTCCTCGCGCTGGAGCAGGGCCGGGAGACCGTGTTCCTCGACGGCGACTCCGGCGAGGAGCTCCTACGCCTCCCGGTGGCAGGCTCCCCGAGGGCACTCTCCCAGGACCGCGCCCTGGCGGTCTTCGTGGGCGGGCTCCGGGACGTCCAGGTCTGGCACACGAGCCCCCCGGCACTGCGATGCAGGCTCGCCCTGGGGGACAACACCAACACCATCCACGGCGTGAGCCTCTGCGTCGGGGACACCCAGGTGGAGACCTACACCGAGGAGGTCCTGCACATCTCCGACGGCGGTCCGACGTCCATCTACACCCGCTGGAGCGCCGAGAGCGGAGCGCGCCTCGGCGAGGCGGACCTGGCGCAGGCGCAGCCCTCCAGGGACCCCGCGGAGGTCGCGAGCCCGGCCCTGCGCCTGAAGACCGTCTGGTACTCCGACGGCAACCGCTCCCACGTCCTCGACGCCTCGGGCGCCGTGGTGACCCGCTCGCCGATGGAGCTCTCCCGCTACGCGGAGCTCGCCGGGCGCCACGTCGTCGTGGGCATCGTCGCCGGGGGGATCGCCCTCTACGAGCTGGTCGGGTTGCCTACGCCGAAGGATCCAGCAGCACCTTGAGGGCGCCCGGGCGCTGGGCCTCCTCCAGCGCCCTCGGGGCCTCCGAGAGCGCCACCGTCTGATCGACCAGGGGCGCCGGGTCCACCAGGCCCGCCGCGAGCGCCCTCAGCGCCGGCGCGAAGGGACCGCAGCGCGACCCCACCAGGGTCACCTCGTGGATGACCACCGGCGCCAGCGGGAGCGTGGTCGCGCCGTGGAAGGTGCTCTTGAGCACCACCGTCCCGCGAGGGCGCACAAGCCCCAACGCCCGATCAAGACCCCTCTCGCTCCCGGTGGCCTCCACCACCAGGTCCGCGTCTCCCGGTACGGCCTCGGCCTCGGGGGACGCCCTGGCGCCAAAGCGCTCGGCCAGCGCGAGCTTCCGAGCATGCCTGCCGACCACCGTGACGTCCACGCCCGCGAGGACGAGCACCCTCGCCACCAGGAGCCCGAGCTTCCCGTCGCCGAGCACCAGGGCGCGGGAGCCGGGCTCCAGGTGCACCTGCTCGGCGACCTCAAACGCGGCGGCCAGGGGCTCGGTGAACACCGCCCGGGCGTCGTCCACAGCGTCCGGCACCGGGTGGAGGTTCGCCACCGGGAGGGTGACGTACTCCGCGTGGCAGCCGTCTTTGCCGAGAATCCCGAGCACCGTGCGCGTGGCGCAGTGGCGCGGGAGCGCGCCGTGACACCGCGCGCACTGGCCACACCCCAGGTTGATCTCCCCCACCACCCGGCGCCCCACCCACGCGCCTTGACCCTCCTCGGCCACGGCGGTCACCACCCCCACGAACTCGTGCCCGAGCACCCCTCGGAAACCCATGTACCCCCGCGACAGGTGCACGTCCGTGGCGCAGATGCCCGACCGGGAGACCCGCACCAGGGCCTCGCCCGACCTCGGCTCCGGCGCCGTAACCGTGGACAGCCTGGGCGACGTAGCAAGATGTAGGGCACGCATGGTGTAGGTCAGTGTGGGAGGGAGCCTCCCCAATAGGGGAGGGGGAGGGGGAGGGGGCTCCAGGTCACCGCGGGCGCGCTCTGGAGGCCGCGGTTCTCGCCACGGTAGAGCAGGGAGCGGCTATTGAGCGCGACGGGGTCCCAATCGCCGGTGACCAGGTCCGCGAGGCCATCGCCGTCGAGGTCCCCGAGGGACTGCATGGGGTCGCCGAAGTTGGGGCTCATGCGGGGGATCGCCGGACCAGCGCGGAGGGTGTTCAGGGTGCTGGTGCCCAACACCCAGAAGACGTCCCGATAGGTGGCCTGGGTGGCGGCGAAGGTGAGGTCATCGTAGCCGTCGGCGTTGAGGTCACCGCCGCCGCTCAGGCCTCGCCCGATGCTGCCAAGCGCCGGTCCCATGGGCGCGGTGACGGTGATGGGGAAGCGCGCCAGCGCGGCGGCGCCGGGGGCGCCCTGGAGCACATACAGGCTCGTGGAGACGTCCGACCCGAGGCTGCCCACGGCGATGTCAGGGTAGCCGTCGCGGTTCATGTCCCCCGCGGGCGCAAGGGCGGTGCCAAAGCCCGCGCCCTCGCCGAGCTGCTCGATGGGCAGCGACGACGCCTCCGCGGAGCCGCGGAAGAGGTACACCCTCCGGACGCCCGGGGCGCCGACGGCGACGTCCCAGAACCCGTCGCCGTCGAGGTCCCCGACGCCCGCCACGCTGGCGCCGAGGCGCGCCCCGGAGGGCGGCGCGAAGCCGCTCCCTCCGAGCGTGACAAAACCCGGACGAAACCCGGCGGGGGCCCCGAGGAGCAGCCAGGCGCCGCCGCGGTCGCCGCTGGCGCTCGCCAGGCCCAGCACCACGTCTCCGTAGCCGTCCCCGTTGACGTCCCCGGCGCGGGCGAGCTGGAGGCCCTCGGCGGCGACGCTCAACGTCGCGGTCGACGTCGGCGCCTCGACCACGCCGCGGGTCACGGTGTGCGGGTGGAACCCGAGCTGGTACCCGGTGCCGACGGTGAAGCTCGCGACGATGACGTCGTCGTTGCCGTCGCCGTTCATGTCCGTGGCGGCCACCGAGTGCCCGAAGCCCGCCATGCCCGAAGGCGCCGGGAGGGTCTGCGCCGAGCGTGTGGGGAGCGGGTCGGCGCCGAGGAAGACGTCCACCCGCCGCACCGTGGAGGTGGTGTAGAGGCCCGGGCCGGTGCCCACCACGGAGTCGCCGTAGCCGTTGTTATCGAGGTCCACGGCGCCGAGGCGCAGGGCCGGGTTGAGCCCGACGCTGCGGTCGTCCACGGTGAAGCGCCACGGCAAGGCGTGGGGGAAGTTCTGCGCCCTCCTGCGGCCTCGGACACGCCAGAAGAAGGTCGCCCGGTGGCGCCCCGGCGGCATCGGGAGGAGGTTCAGCCTCACCCGCGTGGCGTTGGTCTCCACGACCTCGATGATCCGTGTGCATGCCGCGTCCTGGCAGACCTCCACGGTGGACTCCATGGACATGTCCGCGTGGAGCCAGCGGAGGATGGGCCTCCGCGTCGAGACCACGCTCCCGGAGAGAGGCGCCAGGAGCCTCGGGTAGTACACCGTCCCTGGTAGGGGCGAGACGATGCACCGGCGCTGGAAGGGGTCACACAGGGACCCCGAGGGACACGACCGCGAGATGGTGCTACGAGAGCCCGGGGGGCAGTAGACCTCCATCGTTGGCGCCCCGGGAACGCAGGCCGTCGCGCCCGGGACGCAGAAGCACTCCCCGGACCGGCAGACGGACGCCAGCGGGCAGTCCTCGCTCGACCAGATCCCTCCGGAGCACACCTGGAGGGCGTTCCCGCTCAGGCATCGCCGGGCTGCCTTCATGCAGCGCGGGGCGGTTGCGCACCGGCCGGCCTCGCAGAGGCTCTCCGGCGGGCACACCTCGCCGCAGGCTCCGCAGGCAAGGGGGTCCGTCGCCACCTCGGTCTCGCAGCCGTCGCCCGGGAGGAGGTTGCAGTCCTCGAAGCCCACCGGACAGGCGCTCGCGACGTCCATGGTGCCCACGGTGTCCATGGACACCGTGTCCAGCCTGGTGAGCGTATCCGTCGGCGGAGCCGTGTCCTGCGGCGCGTCGGGGCTTCGCTCCAGAGCGAGGTCCCGCGGGGAATCCAGCGCGACGTCTCCCGGACGGTCCAGGGCGCTGTCCAGGGCGCTGTCCAGGGCGGCGTCCGGCGCGCTCCGGTCCGGGGCGTCCGGGGTCCCGTCCGCGGCGCCGTCCCGAAGCGCCGGAGCGCCGCCCGGAGGGAGCCTCGGGAGCGTCTCCACCGGCCGCGTCCCCGCGGTGCAGCCCTCTCGGGAGCAGGTCTGCCCCGGGGCGCAGCGGGCCATCACGCAGCGCTGCGCCAGGAAGAGCTCCAGCACCCGCGCCTCGCCGTCGCGGAAGCCCGTGCGGGCGAAGGTGCTCACCCGCACGCCCCCGGCGGCGTCCAGGGCCTCCGCGGTGACCGTCACCTGCCGGGAGGCGTCCCCCCCTTTGGGCACCACCGCAAAGGACAGGGGGAGCGAGAAATACACCCGCGTGGGGGCCGCGCCGCGCTCGGCCAGCTCGTAGGGCTGCACGTCCCGCACCCCCACGCCCTCCACGGTCACCCGGATCGTGGTGACCTCCCCGCGGACTGCGTAGTCCGTGTCCACCACCACCAGGAGCTGCGTGGCCGGGGCGGTGCACCCGGCGAGGGCCAGCATCACCGGCGCCACTCCGAGCGCCGACCGGGGCATAGACCCAAGCATCCCCGGCACTGTTCCCCGAACTGCGGCCCGTTGCAACCCGCCGCGGAGTGGACGCCCGCCCCCGCTGGGGCACAATCCCGCGGGACCATGCGCGCGACGAGCCTCCTCCTGGGATTTTCCCTCGCCCTGGGCTGCGCGGCGGCCCCGCGGCCGACGTACACCTTCGACCCCGTCCCCGGCGGCTGGGAGCTCTCCGAGCGCCTCCGGAGCACCGGCCAGACGGGCGAGCGCTTCGTCCACCCGGTGCACACCGAGAGCCTGGAGTTCTTCGAGGTCCAGCGGCCCTCGCCGGGGACCACGGCGGCGGAGTTCGGCGCCCTCGCCCCGGCCTCCCGGACCCTGCCGGCCTTCGGCGAGCCCACGGCCACCCCGAGGACCCTCGGCGACGACGAGATCGAAGGGGTCCGGGGCTTCTGGGTCTCGCAGCACGGCCGGGTCCGGGGCGAGCTCCTCCAGGCCGCGGCCTTCGTGGTACCCAGCGGCCGCAGGCACTTCATCGTTCGCATGGCCTCCGCCGACGACGACCTGGAGCAGCTCCGCGGCTGGACGCGGGACCTCCTCCTGCGCAACGCCCGGTTCCCCACGCCGTTGCGCTGACCGCTCGGTGCGGTACGCTACGCCCATGCGCGCCCTCCACCTCTTCCTCGCCGGCGCCGCGACGCTCCTCCTGGACCGCGAGGCCTCCGCCCAGCGCCCCTGGGAGCGGCACATGTCCCGCGCCGAGAACCGCAGCGCCTGCATCGAGCAGTGCGGGCGGATCCACACCACCTGCCGGGAGTACCTGCACCACCCCCGCGAGGAGTGCACGCTGTCCAACACCGCATGCCTCCAGCGCTGTGACACGCTCTATCCCCCAGCCCCAGGCGAGGCCCCCGCCGTGGGCCCCGTGCAGGTCCCGCCGGGCGGCGTCGCCCCGGGGCCCGCGCCAGGCCCCGCCCCAAGGCCCGGCGGCGCGCGCCCCAGGATTATTCAGCTCCGGCGCAGGTAGGGCGCTGTAGGGGTCCACCCTACAGCACCCTACAACCGCTATTTCGTCTCGGCGAAGCGCTCCTTGAGGAGGGCCGAGGCGGCGTCCCTGGCGCATGCCCGGCAGTAGCCCGCGGCGATGAGGTTCTCCAGGGTGGTCTCCGCGCGGCGCCGGGCGTCGCTCTCGAGCCCCGCGCCGTCCTCGGCCACGAGCACCACGAGGTCCCGGGCGATGGCCACGACGTGCTTGCGGCGCTCGGCGTAGGTGGCGTCCTTGAGCTTCTGGACGTAGCGCGGGAAGAGCACCGTGTGCGAGAGCTTCTCGCCCGGATGGTCCAGGGCCCAGGCGGCCAGGGCGCTCATGACGTTCCGCCGGAACTCCTCCGCGGTGCCGCCCGTGGAGAGGGTCTTCTCGACCTCTTTCATCAAGCCTTCGTCGGCCGGGTCGTCGCGGTTGGTGACCCGGTTCCTGATGCGCTCGCCCTTGAGCCACGCGGACACGTTGGCCACGTAGCGCTCGAAGAGCTCCACGTAGCGGGACTCGTCCACGAGCCCCGTAGCGGTGCGCAGGTGGTCCTCCTGGGCGTCCAGGAGGCGCTCGCGCAGCACCCGCTGGAAGTACCTTGGGTCGTGGTAGCCGCCGGCCTGGGCGTCCTGGCGGAGCCACTCGAACTCGCTCTTGCGCGCGCACAGCTCGGCCACCTTCTCCAGCACGCCGAAGGGCGAGAGGCACGCGTAGGTGGGGTGCTGGGCGGCGTCGAGCAGGACCCCCCGCACCTCCCGGGCGCTGGCCCCGAGGCGTCCCTCGTAGGTGACCTGCGACTCGGTCTCGTGCCAGAGGGCTCCGATGCCCACGCGCAGCTCCTTGGACTGCTCCGCGGTGAGCCTCTGGGGGATCGTACCGAGGGCGAAGAGGTCGGCCTTCTCCAGGGGCGTCAGGTCCCCGGCCAGGGACGCCAGGGGCCTCGGGAAGCGGTCCGTGGCGGGCTTGCGCAGCCGGGTGAGCACCGCGAAGAGCGAGGCCAGCTCCGCCGCGTGGGGCGCGACGTGGCGCCGCACCCCGGGGAGCACCTGGGCCTGATAGATGGCCTCCTCGGCCTTCCAGTCCAGCAGGTACGGGGCCCGGAGGAGCTCAAGCCTCCCGCGGAAGGACGCGAACTCCGGGTGCTCGCGGAACGCGTCCAGGTGGACCTCGTTGGAGCTCCCGATGAGCACCAGGTTCGCCGCCAGCGTGGAGGTGGTGAGGCTCACCTCGCCGGTCTCGATCATCAAGAGCAGGTACTTCCAGGCCTCCAGCGGCCGCTTGAGGAGGTCGGCGTACTCCAGGAGCCCCCCGGCGGCGTCCACGAGCTCCCCGAAGGGCTCGAAGAGGGCCATGTTCTGGAGCGAAGGCGGCAGCGCGGCCAGCGAGCGGCTGGCGGTCACCTGGCGCTCCTTGGCGTCCACGGCCATCTGTGGCCCGATCACCGCGGCGCCCACGCGGTAGCGCCGGGAGACGTACCAGCGCTCCACCTGGACGTGGGCCAGGACCTTGCGCAGGTCCCCGCGGTACGCGCTGAAGAGGGCCTCGAAGATGGTCTGGCACTTGTGGCACGGTCCCCCCTTGGAGAGGGTGTCCGGGACGCAGTCCTGGCTGTCCTGGAGGCGCGCGAGCACCTTCTGGCGTACGTCCCCGGGGAGGCACAGGAGCGGGTGATCCCGGAGCTCGCAGAGCACCTTGGCCTCGATGGCGCCCTCGTCCAGGTGGGCGTAGCTCTCGCCCGGGCGAGGACCCTGGTCGTCGCGGCCCCAGCCGAAGCCGATGCGCCCCGCGTCGCTGCCCTTTCCTCGCGGGAACACCCAGTGGAAGCGGTAGAGGGCCCCCGCCTCGGTGGTGGAGAAGTGCTCCATCGCGCGCATCATGCACGCCACGAAGGTGCTCTTGGCGCTCCCGTTGGGGCCGTGCAGGAGCACCATGCGGTTGACGCGCCCCTGGCGCACGAAGTTCGACAGGGCCCGGTAGACGTCCGCCTGGAGGGCCTCGTGCCCCACGAGGGCGTCGCGCCGACCGGCGCTGTCTTCCCACGGCAGGTCAAAGAGGTTCCAGCGGGTGAACCTCCCGTAGGGGCGCTCCAGGGTGACGGTGCCGTAGTGATCAAACAGGTCCCGGAGCCAGCGGGCGGCGTCCCGACAGTGCCGGGCGGGCGCCTCGGCCACCAGGTCCAGGTACTCATCGAAGCTCAAGATCCGCCGCTCGCGCGAGAACCCGTCGCGCGCCTCTTCGATCACCGCCCTGAGGCTCTCACCCGTCACGCCCATGGCGGGACCGTACCACGATTAGAAGTACCACCCCGCGCCTGCCAGGGCCCTCCCCAGGGCGCGGTCATCGCCCAGCACGGGCACCCCCGCGGTGAGGTGCGCGAAGAGGCCCCTCACGGCTTGCGAGAAGCGCACGGTCACCTTGGGGGTCAGGGCCTCCAGGGCCACGCCGTCGGCGTCCACGCGACCCCGGAGCTCGACCCCGGCGCCCAGCTCCAACCACGCGAAAGGACTCCACAAAAGGTCCATGTCAAGGCGCGGGTTCCAGCGCACGAGCGCGGCCTGCGCCTGGAGGCCCGTGAGCGCCAGCGGGAGGCTCGCGCCCGTGTGCAGGGTGACCCTCGGACCGAGGGCGCTGGCGGTGGACACCCCGGGCTCGACGCCGGCCCTCCAGCCGTAGGTGAAGCCCAGGTCCGTCGGGAGGAGCACCCGCAGGAAGCCCGTGGCGCTGTACCCGAGGTACACGGTCTCGCCGGCGTTCCGCGAGGTTCGAAGGCGCCCCGCGAGGGGCAGGTGCAGGGCCACCGTGGCGCCCCCGAGGGTGACCCTGGTGGCCGCCAGGGACGCGTTCTGCGCGAAGCGATACGCCACCGGCGTGAGGGAGAGGGTCACGAAGGGCTGCCGGGACGAGAGCCCGTCGCCCCCGAGCTGGAAGCCCCCGCGGACGGTGCCGTCCAGGGTGATGGCGCCGTAGAACTCCGGCACGTCCACGGTGAGGTCCGCGCGCCCGTCGATCTGTATACGGTTGCCCCCGCACGCGCTGGGGGTGGTGCCAAAGTCCGTCCCGTCGGGTCCCAGGGCGATGGGAGAGGAGCGCGGACGGCGCACCGCGGGCAGCCTGTCGGGGTACGCCTGGCGGTCAGCGAGCACCGACGAGAGGCAGCCCTGGGCGCGCGCTTCAGGGCAGAGGCCGAGCATCGCCAGGGCCGCCGCCGCGCCGTTCCATCGGGCGCTCATCGCGCGCCTCCCAGGCCCGGGGCGGTCCAGCCGTTGCCGTCCACGTCCAACAGGAAGGGGTTGGTGAACGCGAACGACCGCTGCCCGGGGGACACCACCTGGAGGTGGTAGCCAGGGTCCGTCAGCGCGGCGTCACGGGGCTCTTCATCATCGATCTGGCCGTCGCCGTCGCCGTCGATGCGGTCCACGGTGCCGTCGTTGTCCGTGTCCGCGGCGGGCAGGAGGGTGTCTCCGGCCTCGACCACGAGCCAGCCGTCCCGGCCCCCGAGGAGCTCCTGCAACGGGAAGCTCCCGGTGTAGCGCGAGACCCCGTCGGCCGCGAAGGGGTCCGCGGGCGCGCGGAGCGCGTCGCCGGTGACGGTGCGCACGACGCGCCCGTTGACCAGCACCCGCACCTCGCGCACGGGCACCCACGGCGGCGCCGTCACCGCCACCCGCAGCGACGCCCCGGCCCGCGGCGAGAACGCCACCAGCGAGGGCCCTCGCGGGGCGCCGTCGGACCCTTCGATGGACGCGTCGATGAAGGCCCCGTTGCCCCCCACCAGGCGCCCCTCGCGCACGGCCGTGTTGAACGCGGTGGGCTCCATCCGCGCGAGCGGCCCCACCCCGAGCACGTGGTTTCGCGGGTACCCGAGCTGCTCGGCGGCGAGCGAGTGGCTGTCGCTGTTGGCGGTCCCTGCGCGGAGCATCCCGATATTGAGAAGGTAATGCCAGAGCTGCCGGTGCCGGAGGTTGTTGAGCACGTCGGCGCCCTGCATCGCCTCCTGGGCGTCCCAGTCGCTGTTTCGGTGCCCCGTGGCGCCCCCGGGGCGCGCGAACATCCTGCCCTCGGCGGTGCCGTCGTCCACGCCCGGGGGCAGGGGCCTGCGCAGGTCCAGGCCCAGGGTCCGCGGGTACCCCAGGTCCCGCAGGAGGATCGCGTCGTGCATCGGGTGGTTGAGCTGGATCACTCCGCGGTCGCTCATCCGTGCGCGCACGCGGTCAAAGAGCGCCCCGGGCTCCAGGAGCTCGTCCCAGGGGAGGCCGTTCCCAGGGCTGTTCAGGTCCACCGGGATGGGCCAGAAGATGAAATGCCCGATGACCTTCGGCCCCCGCGGGCGTCCATCGGGGTGGGGCACATAGAGCCACGGGATCTCCGGCGTGGTCTCCGCGCCGGGGAACACCCTCACGCGGCTTCCCACCCCGAGGTCCCTCACGGCGTCCGCGAAATCCGTCACCACGTCGTGGTCCGTGGCCGCGATCACTTGCACGCCGGCGGTCACGAAGGTCATCACCCGGTCCCGGTCCGGGAAGGCGATGTCAAAGCTCCTCCCTCCGTGGACATGGAAGTCCGCGGACAACACCCCGTCGGGGTAGAGCCCCACCAGTGCGTTGAGCCGTAGCGAGACCGTGGCGTTCATCCCCTCGGTGATCGTCACCTCCTCCCGCGCCAGCGTGTGCGTCGGCCCCGCGTGAGCGTAGACGTGGTACCTCCCCGGCGAGACCCCGAAGGACGCCCTCCCGTTCCACGCCAGCGCGCGGTTGCACCCAGGCGCTCGCCCATGGGCCGGTCCCAGGTACGGCGCGCAGCGCGCGAAGTACCCATGGGTGGTCCCCTCCACCCCAGCCCTCCCACCGGGGTCTGTAGGTACAAGTATGACCTCTGCGTGAACGGGGGTATCTGTAGGTGCGAGGCGTACTTGTACTGACAGTGTGGGCGCCCTCGGGAGGGTGAGCGCCTGCATGGAGAGGTCGGCGTTGACGGCCAGGGCGGGCCCCAGGGGGCGCCCCAGGCGGAAGGGTCTGACGCGGAGGTCCCTGGCTGCGGGGACGCGCACGGAGAAGAGCCCTTCGGCGTCGGGGACGACCTCGGTCCAGGGGCGGATGCCGGTCTCCAGGTCCGGGTCCGGGCCTCGGGCGGGTTCGTAGAACAGGAGCGACACGGCGCGCTCGTCGCCGCCCAGGGGCCGCGGGGGCGAGGCCATGTCCAGCACACGACCCTGGATGACCCCCGAGCGCTCACCAAACAGGCGCTCGCGCGCGTCGAGGGCGAGGTCCGCGGCGCCCGCGAGGCCGCGACCGGGCGCCACCAGGAGCATGCGCTCGAAGGCGAGGCCATCGCCCGGGGCCACGAGGGTTCGGGGCGTGCCCGAGGACGAGATGGTGGCCGAGTGGACGCCGGACAGGGACTCTCGGTTGCAGGACACGGTGGCGTAGGCGGCGTCCGGGTCCAGGTGGCTCTGGGCGGCGACCCACGGGAACTCGCGCCAGGCTCCGTCGATTTCCACCAGGTCGAGCTCGGGCTGGTGGAAGCCCTGACCGCGCAGGGGGACAAAGGGCGTGACGCCGCGGTCGCCCCACCACCAGGCGTCGCCCAGGTGCCAGGTCCAGGTGTCCCGGCTGCCGTTGTAGAGCTCCGTGCGCACGCGCACGCCGGGCTCACACGGCCGCAGGTCGTAGCGCGTGACGATGCGCAGGCTCGCCGAGGCGTCCAGGTGCCCCCGGGCGAGGATGTGGGCCCCCTGGGCGTCTTCGTAGGAGGTGAGGGAGGTGTACCGTGCGCCGTCCCTGGGAAGGATCCCTGCGATCTGGGCGACCTGGTTCAGGTGGTCCTCGCCGCCGCGGGGGGCGAGGTCGATGAGGGTCCCGCCCGTGAGCCCGAGGTGGTGGGGGTGGTCCAGGGCGTCCACCACGGCGAGGAGCCGGTCGTTCTCCAGGAGGAGGTCCCCGAGGGTGGCCTCGGCCCGCAGGCCCGGGGGGCGATCCTGGGGGCCGGACACCCGCCGGACCCGCACGAAGCCCCCCTCGCAGCGAGGGTAGCTGAGCCTCCGACAGGCCCTCGGGGGGACGCACCGGTCGCTGGCGCCCAGGCACCCCGGGGGCTCCTCCGCGCAGCCCTGGAGGGCCGCCACGAGCACCGACACCACCGCCTCGCGTCGCATCGCGCCCGGAGCATCGCACGGAGCGCGCACCGGAGGGAACGGCGCACGTTGTCCCGGGCCGGAATTTGTGGTCTACGTTCGGGTCGTGGGCAAGGCGGCCTCGCTCCTGGTGCTGGTGCGTCACGGCGAGTCGGCGCGCAACATCGCGCGGCAGGGGCGGGTGTTCTACGCCTCCGCGGCGGAGCGGGACGCGCTCAAGGGCATGCCCGACGAGGTCACCCCCCTGACCGAGGAGGGGCTCCGCCAGGCCGAGCGCACGGGGCGCTACCTGGCCACGCGCTTCGGGGCCTTTGACGCGCTGTACCACTCCGGGTACGTGCGCACGGTGGACACCTCCGAGGCCATCCTCGGGGCGTACGCCGGCAGCGGGCCGCCGAGGGTGGTGCGCCGGGACCTCTTCCTCCGGGAGCGGGACCCGGGCCACGCCTTCGAGATGACCGAGGCCGAGGTGCGGGAGTTCTTCCCGTGGCTGGACGACTACTGGAACCGCACGGGGCCGTTCTTTGCGCGGCCCCCGGGCGGCGAGAGCGTGGCCCAGGTGTGCGAGCGGGTGCAGCTCTTCCTGGACCGCCTGGCCAGGGACCACGCCGGCGAGCGCGTGCTGGTGGTCACCCACGCGAGGGTGATCCAGAGCTTCCGGTTCCTGCTGGAGGACTGGGACATCCACACGGTGGAGCGCGGCCTCCGGGGTTCTCCCGCCAACGCGAGCGTCACGGCGTACGCCCACACCGAGGGCTACGAGGGCTACACCCTGGTGGAGACCATCCAGCGCCCGGGCACCGACGACCCGGAGCGGTGACCCGACGGCCGTGGGACGCGAGGGCGACGGTGCGCTCGCGGGGCGGACGGTGCATGCTCACCCCATGCACACCGCGCGAGAGCTGAGCAGCCCCGAGGAGCTCCGGGAGCTCCTCGCGGGCGTCCGTCGGGTGGCGGTCCTGGGGGTGCGGTCCGAGGCCTTCGCGGATAGACCGGCGCACTACGTGGCCGCGGCGCTGGCGGGCTTCGGAGTGGAGGTCATCCCGGTGCCCGTCTACGAGCCCGAGGTGACGACCATCCTGGGGAGGCCGGTGGTTCGGTCGCTGCGGGCGGTGCCCAAGCCGATCGACCTCGTGGACGTGTTCCGTCGGGCCCGGGACCTGCCCGCGCACCTTGACGACCTGGTGGCGCTGCGGCCGAGGGCGGTGTGGCTCCAGACCGGTCTCCGGAGCGATGCCTTTGTCCAGGCCATGGTGGCCGCGGGGATCTCCGTCGTGCAGGACCGCTGCCTGATGGTCGAGTGGCGCGCCCACGGACCGGTGCGCGGACGCTAAGGCTCTCTTGCCCGGGGGGCGCTCTTGCGTTCTGAGACTGCACCCCTGGGACCGTCCCCGCGCCGCGCGGCTCACCCTGAGAGCGCGAAGGCCATCGCAAGCGAGTTGTTGGTGACGTGCATCGCGGCGCTGGGGCCAAGGCGCCCGGAGCGCGCCCGCAGCGCGCCCGCCAGGAGCCCGGCCACCAGCGCCGGGGCCCACGCCTCGCCCGCGTGGAGCATCGAAAACACCACCGCGGTCAGGGGCAGCGCCGCCCACCGACGCCGCGCCCCGAGGTCCAGCCCGAAGGCCGGCTGGAGCCACCCCCGGAAGAAGGCCTCCTCGGTGAGGGGCCCGAGGAGCGCCGCCAGGAGCACCAGGGCGACCCTGCCCGCTCCCGAAGCGTGGGCCAGCGCCTCGGTCATCGGCCCCCGGGCGGGGCCCTGGAGCCCGCTCACGACGCGCGCATAGCCCGACGCCAGCGCGAAGTTCGCGACCCCCGCGAGCACCCCCAGCGCCAGCGCGGGCGCGGCGCCCCAGGTGGTCGCCGGGGCGTACGCCCTGCGCGCGCGGAGGGACCACGGGAGGAGCACCGCCGCGAAGGCCGCGTAGCCCGGCAGGAGCTTCGCCGCGTCCGAGAGCTCCGGCAGGAGGTCCAGCGCCGCGGTCACCAGGGTCTGCACGCCCAGGGCCATGGCGAAGGCCCGGAGCGCGGGCCACGCCCGCTGCGCGTGGAGCGGGTCGCCGTCGTCGTCCCGGGCGTGGCGCAGCCGCTCCGCCGCGGCGGTCTCCACGGCCCAGCCGAAGAGCCCGAGCATCCCGAGGAGCGCCAGCCACGTCGCGAGCGGCAGCGCGGGCAGGAGCACCACCAGCGCCGCGCAGGGCATGGCCGCGAGCATCACCCCGAGCGTGGCCCCGAGGCTCAAGCCCGTGAGCCTCTCGGGTGAGGGGTCCAGTTGAAGGAACACCGAGCCCGTGAGCAGCCACGGCCCGAGCGCCAGCGTGAGCGTATGCCCGAGGATGGTCCGAGGGTAGAACCACCACGGGGGCTGCCGGGCCTGCCAGAGCACCCACAGCGGGGTCAGCGCCAGGGGCACCAGGAAGAGCGCGTGGAGCCGCGAGAGCGCGCGGATCGCCACCCTCGCGTCGCCGCCCGCCGAGGGCAGGAGCCAGAGGGTGCGCCGCCAGCGTCGCGCCACGGAGCCCGCCAGCGCGATGGAGAGCACCAGCACGGCCCACCCCTCCAGGCTGAACAGCACCAGCGGGGACATGTCCGCGCCGGTGTTCCTCCTGGCGCTCCGGGCCAGCACGGCGAAGAAGCCCAGGAACGCCGGGGGCGCCAGGAACAGGTACGGCGCCTGACGCCACTGGGCCCGCAGCTCCGCCCTCCAGAGCGCGAGCGACGGCTCCCAGCGCCCGCCCCGGGACGGCCCCTGGGCGCCGTCCAGCGAGAGGTCCGTCGGCGCCCGCAGCCACGCAAGCGCCACCGCGGCGCTCAGGGCCAGCACCCCCAACGCGGGTAGCGCGAGGGCGACCACCGACGGGAGCTCCTCCGCGGAGCGGGCCAGGCTCAGCGCCGCCCAGGGGCGCGTCGGGAGCCACCGGGACCACCCGGGCACGCGAGGGTCCACGGTGAGCGAGCGCGCCCCCCCCGCGGCGATGGGCCCCCACGCGATGAGCATCCCCATCACGGCGCCGGTGACCAGCCCCGAGAGCACCCTGGTGAGATCCAGGGCCCGACCCTCGAGCCTACGCGCCACGCCAAGGTCCAGCGCGTAGGACACCCCCGCGCACAGGCTGTTCACCGCCAGACCCGCGCCCACGGTCCCCGCGAGGGACACCCACACGCCATGCTGGTGTCGCAGGGTTCCCCACAGGAGCGGCAGGTACACCAGCGCCAGGACCCCGGTGGCGGCGAGGTGATGGTCCAGGAGCTCGTACGCCGCGCGGGTGCCGGAGGTTACGGGCAGCGCCCGGACCAGGACCAGATCGAAGACCCTGCGGGAGCCCCTGCCGGGCACGGCGCGCACGTACTTGAACGCCACCAGGGCCGCGGCCAGGAGGAGCCACCACCAGGCCGCGTAGTGTACGCCCCGGTCCTGGGGGCAGCGCTCCAGCACCGCGCGCATGCCCTGGGCGCCGCGGGCTCCGAAGCGCCCGAGCTGCACGGCGAGGAAGGCCACCAGGAGCGGGAGCGCGAGGGCGGTGCCGCGGCCCTGGCGGCGGGCGATGGAGTTCACCGTGCTCCGCCACGCGACGCGCGCCACCGCCGCGAGCTGCAGAGCCTGGAGGCGCCTCACGGGGGCGTCCCGGAGAGCGCCAGGAAGGCCTCCTCCAGGGTGGCCCTGCCGGTCTGGCGGAGCACCTCCTCGGGGGTCCCGAGGGCCCTCAGGCGCCCCTGGACCAGCACCCCGAGGCGGTGGCAGAGCCTCTCGGCGACCTCCAGGAGGTGCGTGGAGAGCACCACCAGCGCGCCCTCGCGGGCGCGGGTCTGGAGGAGCTCGCGCACCTCTCGGGCGACCACGGGGTCAAGGCCGTTGGTGGGCTCATCGAGGAGGAGCACCTGCGGGTCGTGGGCCAGGGCCAGCACGAGCGCGAGCTTCTTGCGCGTGCCCATGGAGTAACCCGCCACGAGCTGGTCGAGGTCCCGGCCCAGACCGAGGCGTTCGATGGAGGCCTCCACGGCGCTCCAGCGCGCGGGGGAGGTGTCCCCGCGCATGGCCAGCACGAAGGACAGGGTCTCGCGGCCGGTGAGGTTCTCGAAGAGCGTGAGCTCCTCCGGGAGGTGCCCGGTGACCCGAGCGACCTCGTGGGCCTCCCGGGTGCAGTCATGGCCAAGGATCGTGGCGCTGCCGGAGGAAGGCCGCAGGAAGCCCATGAAGAGGTTCAGGGTGGTGCTCTTGCCCGCGCCGTTGGGCCCGAGGAGGCCGAAGACCTCCCCCGCGTGGAGCTGGAGTTCGAGGCCCTCCAGGGCCGCGAAGGCGCCGTAGCGCCGCCCCAGGCCGCGCGCTTCGAGCACCACCGCCGCCATGGGCTGGCGCTAGCGCCCGCCGTCGGAGGCCACCTGCATGGGGGTCCCCTCGCCCTGCGGGGTGGTGCGGGGGGAGTACCCCTGCGGGTGCGGAGGACCGCCATAGCACGCCGCCAGGGAGAGCCCCGCGGCCAGGGCCAGGGCCACGGTCACCCCGCAGCGGACGCCCGCGGCGGACGGGGAGAGGCTCTCCTGGCAGAACGGGCAGCGTTCGGTTCCGCCGCGAACATGACGGTTGCAGTGCGCGCAAGGGGAGAGTTCGTCCATCGCTCGAAGGTCCTTTGTGGGGTGTCCTCCGGGAGTCTACACCTACGGTTCAGCGAACCGCCACGCCGTCGGTGCAGCGGGTGTACGACCCGTTCAGCCGGTCGGCCCCGGGGAGGATCGTGAAGAACCGCAGCGCCGAGGCCCTGGGGCACACCGACCGGGACAGCGCCGAGACGTCACCATACTCGATGCTCAGCACGGCCCTGGCCCCGCGGGTGAAGGCCGCCACGGCGTCGCACTCATTGAACATGAAGCAGCTCTCGTTGACGGCGAAATCGAAGTCCGCGAGGAGCGCCGGCACCTGCTCCACGTCGTTCTTGAGGCCCACCAGGAGCCCCCGGGCGTGGGCCTGCGAGGCCAGCCAGCGATTGTACTCCAGCTGGTCCTCCGCGCGGAGCCCGAAGCCGCTGGCGTTGGCGTACCCGTCTACGTTGTCCGGGTCCACCCCGTCGCACCCGCGGCGCCGCGCGAGGTCCAGGCGCCCCTGCATCACCCTCCGTACGCCGGCGTCCCTCACGTCCAGCCAGCGCTCCCCGGACCAGCCGTCCAGGGGAGCGCCCAGCGCCGACCGGGGGAACATCGCGAAGTCCGGCCGCCAGTCCTCGCTGCTCCCGGCGCTGAAGTAGCACACCACCCGCGCCCCGCGCGCATGGAGCGGGCCCGCCACGGCCTCCGCGCTGTCGAACAGGTCCACGTCGTACCAGTCCGCCCGCACCGAGGTGTCCACCGGCGCCTCCAGGTCAATGTGCCAGCTGGCCCCGACCGCGGGCCTCGGCGCCATCGGCGGCGGTGGTGGCGGCGGCGGCGCCTCCGCCTCCGCGGCGAGGTCCGAGGGCGGAGCGTCCGGCGCCTCCACCCTGGCGTCCAGCGCGTCGCCTGGGGCGTCCGGAGCGCGTGGGCCGTCCACTGCTGCGTCCACCCCGGCGTCGCAGCCGGGGGCGCAAGGGTCGCCTCCCGCCGTCGTGTCCCGAAGCGCCGTCAGCGCGTCCCCGGCGTCCCCCGTGGGGACCACGCCCGGCGAGGAGCACCCCGCGCACAACACCCCAAGGAGCGCCGTCGCCCGCGCTCCCCCTGCACCCCGACGACCTCCGTGCATGGCGCCTCCAATGCCCCCTTCGCGTACCGCGCGGGCCGCGCCCGCGTCAAGCCGTGGCCGTGGCGCAGCGCGTCAACGCACGGGCGGTGATTTCAGGCGCGCGAAGTGCTACCGAGCGGGGGATGCCGAACCAGACCGCCGTCCTTCGAGAGACCCTCCTGCAGGGGCTCCGGGACACGCTGGACAGCGTGCTCCCGTCGTTCCTCAGGCACATGCCGCCGGCGTACCTCGCCGACACCGACGAGGCCGAGCGCCACGCCCACCTGCGGGCCGTGGTGGCCGCGAGGGCCTCGGGCCAGCCCCCGAGGCTCACTCTCCGCAGCGAGGACGGCGCGCGCTGGACGTTCATCTCACCGGAGGACCGGCCGGGGATGCTCGCGGGGATCTTCGCCCAGCTCCCGCAGGACGCGACCCTGCGGCTGGTGAAGGTCCATGTGTGGGGTGACGGCCAGCTCGCGATTGACACGGTGGTGCTCGGCAACGCGCCGCGCTTCAACCCCGGGGACCCCGAGCAGGCCGCGCGCCGCGAGGCGGTGCTGGCCCACGCGCGCTCGGTGGGCGCCGACGAGGCCCTCGTGGACCGCTTCCTGCGGGGCTCCGCGGAGGAGTATGTCCGCGCGGTCACGCCCCTGCGGGCGGTGCGCTCCGCCGCGCGCTGGGGCGAGGTGCGCGGCACCGACGATACGCTGGTCCACCTGGAGCCCGAGCGGGACCCGGCCCTCTCCCGCGTGGTGCTCACCGTGGGCAACGGTCGTCCGAGGAGGATGGCCGAGCGCTGCGCCGCGCTCCTGGGCGCCCACGGGGTGAACATCCTCCGGGCCTTCGTCGAGATGATCGACGACGGAAAAGAGCGCAGCGTGCTGATGCTGTCCTTCGTGGTGCGGGGCCCCGAGGGCCGCGCCCTGGACCCCGACGGCGCCCTCTGGCGGCGCCTCGCGCCGGACCTGGCGCGGATGAAGTGGGCCACCGACGCGGCCCTGGCGCTCAACCGCCAGGCGCCGGAGCTGCCGCTCGCCCGCTGCGAGGCCGTGGTGGCCCTGGGGAGCCTCGCGCACCAGGCCCTGGTGCGGGAGAACCCCTACGCCTGGGCCCGCGCGCGGATCATGTACCTGGCCTCGAAGCACCTCGGGCTCTGCGCGGACATCGCCGCCCTCCTGGAGGAGCGCTTCGCGCCGGCGAGGCCCCTGGACGACGCGGCCTTCGCGCAGCAGGCCGCGCTCCTCCACGACCGGATTGATCGCACCGTGGACGGCGACGCCGCCCGGCGCGCGTTCACCACCATGCTCGCCGCGGTGGAGAAGACCCTGCGCACGAACTACCACCTCCCGAGGCGCTACGGCCTCGCGCTGCGGCTGGACCCCTCGGTGATCCAGCGCCCGGACGCGCCGGCGGCGCCCTTCGGGCTGTTCTTCGTGCACGGCCTGGGCTTCGACGGCTTTCATCTTCGCTTCCGGGACATCGCCCGCGGGGGCGTGAGGGTCGTGCGGCCCGCCACCCAGGACCAGCTCGTGGCCGAGACCGACCGGCTCTACGACGAGGTCTTCGGCCTCGCCCACGCCCAGCAGCTCAAGAACAAGGACATCCCCGAGGGCGGCGCCAAGGCCGTGATCGTGTCGGGCCCGGAGACCTCCGTGACTCGGGCCTTCAAGGGCTTCGCCGACGGGCTCCTGGACCTCCTGGTGCGGGACCCCGGAGGGCGCGTCCTGGACCGCTATGGCCGCCCGGAGACGCTGTATCTCGGCCCCGACGAGAACATCACCCCGGAGCTCATCGACTGGGTCGTGGCCCGCGCCGCCCTCCGGGGCCACCCCCTCGCCGCGGCGTTCATGAGCAGCAAGCCCGGGGCGGGAATCAACCACAAGGAGTACGGCGTCACCTCCGAGGGCGTCACCGTGTTCCTGGAGGTGGCCCTCAAGCACGTCGGGATCGACCCGAGGACCACGGATTTCACCGTGAAGCTCACCGGCGGCCCCGACGGCGACGTGGCCGGCAATGAGCTCAAGATCCTCGCCCGGGAGTTCGGCCCCCACGCCAGGGTCGTGGGCCTGGCCGATGGCTCCGGCGCCCTGGAGGACCCCGATGGACTGGACACCCAGGAGCTCCTGAGGCTCGTCGCGCGCTCCGAGCCCGTGGCCCGCTTCGACCCGTCGCGCCTCGGCCCGCGGGGCCGCCTGGTCCCCGTGGACGCCGAGGACGGCGTGCGCGCCAGGAACACCCTGCACAACCGCGTCGTGGCCGACGCGTTCATCCCCGCGGGCGGCCGACCCCAGACCATCCACGCGGGCAACTGGCAGGACTTCCTCCGCCCGGACGGCACCGCGTCGGCCCGGGTCATCGTCGAGGGCGCCAACCTGTTCATCACCCCGGAGGCCCGCCAACGCCTCGGCGAGCGCGGCGTGCTCGTCCTCAAGGACAGCTCCGCCAACAAGTGCGGGGTCATCTGCTCGTCCTTCGAGATCACCGCGTCGCACCTGCTCACCGAGGCCGAGTTCCTCGCCCACAAGCCCCGCTTCGTGGCCGAGGTCCTCGTGCGCCTCCGGAGCCTCGCCCGCGCCGAGGCCGAGCTCCTCTTCCGCGAGCGCGCCCGGCACCCCGCGGAGCAGCTCCCGGAGCTCTCCGTGCGCCTCTCCAAGGGCATGATGCGCGTCCAGGACGCCATCGACGGCGTCTTCGACGACCTCTCGCCGGAGGACCGTCGGCTCGCCGACGGGCTGGTCCTGGAGCACCTGCCGCCGGTCCTGCGCGAGGTCGCCGGGGACCGCGTGGCCTCCCGCCTCCCGGCCGCCTACGCGCGCTCCATCGTGTCGAGCTCGCTGGCCGCCCGCATGGTCTACCGCGAGGGCCTCGACTGGGTCGCCCAGCAGCCCGACGAGGTCCTGGGCCAGGTCGCCTTCCGGTACCTCCGCGCCGAGCGCGAGGCCTCGCGCCTCGCCGACGCCATCCGCGCCGGGGAGACCTTTGACCGCGCTCAGGTCGCCCTGCTCGTCGCCCGCGCCGGGGCCCGAGCCTCCGTCGAGGGCTGAGCGCACCTCTCCCGACAATACCCTACAGGTCGGTCCTCCACACACCTGCCAGGTGGAGCGTGGCAACGTGCTCCGGGTGCCCGGAGAGAAAGAGCGCGCGCACCTCCGGCGCGGCGATCTTCGCGGCGCGGGCTTCGAGCACCGTCTGCGCATCGAGCACCGCGGCCAGGGCCTCTTCACGGCGCCCCGCGGCGTGGAGGCAGCGGGCCCGCACGACCCTCAAGAGCGCCTCCCCTTCCTCCATGCCGCCGAGGTCCTGGAGGACGCTCCAGGCCTCCTCGACGCGCAAGAGGGCCTCGGGGGCCTGGCCCGCGGCCAGGAGGGCGTCGGCCAGGGCGGCGAGGCAGAAGGCCCGGTTCGGCAGGCTGTCCCGGTAGAGCGCCACGGCCTCCCGCGCGCAGGCCACGGCGGCCTCGTAGGCGCCCCGGGCTCCGAGGATCAGCGCGAGGTAGAGCGTGCACCCGGCCATCAGGCGTTGGTCTCCGAGGCGCTCGAAGGTGGCCAGGGCCTCGCGCTCCAGGGCCTCGGCCTCGTCGAAGCGCCCGAGCCTCGCCAGGGCGAGGCCGAGGTTGTGCTGGGCGACGCCCACCACGCGCACGAGCCCCGCGGCGCGGCCGCGCTCCATGGATGTGCGCAGCGCGCCTTCGGCGGCGCGCCAGTCCCCGAGGAGCACGTGGGCGTAGCCGAGGTTGTTGCGCTGGAGGAGCGCCGTGCGCTCGTCCCCGAGGGCCGCGAAGCCCTCCATCGCCAGCGCGATGTGGTCGCGGTAGGCCCCCGGGTCGCCGTCCACCAGGGCCTTGAGGGCGCGGGCGGCGCAGAGCCTGGGCCACACGCCCGCGTCCTGGCAGAGGCCCCGGGCGTACACCGCCTCCAGGCGCTCCAGGAGCACCTGCGCCAGGGGGTAGCGCCCCACGTGGAAGAGCGGCGCCACCGCGCGCACCAGGCCCAGCACCTCGGGGCCCGGCTCGCGCTGCTCCAGGGCCGCCCGGAGGGACTCGTCGAGCTCCGCCAGGAGGCCCTCCTTCACGAGCCGCGCGGCCACCACGGCGAGCATCCCCGCGGCGTCGAACCACTCGGCGCTGCCATACGGCAGGAGCCTCCAGGCGTCCGTGGCGCAGCGGGCGGTGTCCGCCACGGCGCCCCTCCAGTCGTGGATGTCCGCCTCCAGGAGGCGCAGGGCGCCCAGCGTGGGCCCCGAAGCCCCGAGGGCCTCGGCCTGGGCCGTGCGCGCCAGGGCCCCGTCCAGGTCGTTGCCGCCAAGGCACTGGCTCGCGGCGCGGAGGAGCCACGGGATGGCCCGCTCGCGCGTGTCCGAGGTCATGAGGTGCGTGGAAATGAGCGTGGCGTCGGTCTCGCCCTGGCGCTCCAGCCACTCCGCCGCGAGGCGGTGCCCGAGGGCCCGGTCCTCCGCCGTGAGCGTCGCGTACGCCGCCTCCCGGAGCAGCGCGTGGCGGAAGCCGTACTCGGGCTCCTCGGCGAAGCGCCCGCCGCCGGACCGCAGCACCAGGCCCCGGGCGCAGAGCGTCGTGAGCTGGTCGTCTACCACGCCCGCGGCGCCGCTCAGGAGCGCCACCAGGGCTCCGCGCCAGAAGGTCAGCCCGAGGAGGCTCGCGGCGCGCAGGACCTGGCGCCCCTCGGGCTCCACCGCCAGGAGCATCGCCTCGGTCATCGCCAGCACCGACGCGGGGAGCGCGTCCTCGCGGCCCTCGCGCACCGCGCGGCACAGCTCCTCCAGGTAGAACGGGTGCCCGTCGGCCTGGGAGACCAGCCGCTCCAGGAGGGCGTCCGGCGCCAGCGGCCCCAGGAGCTCCGTCACCATGCGCTCGCAGGCCTTGCGGGTGAGCCTCCCGAGGCGGAGCTCCTGCACGCCCCGCGACGCCCAGAGGTTCGGGAAGCGCTCGTGCACCTCCGGCCGCGAGAGCGCCAGTACGAACAGGGGCCGCGCCTCCAGCGCCTCCAGCGCCGCGTCGAGCCAGCGCACGCTCACCGCGTCGGCCCAGTGCAGGTCCTCCAGCACCAGCGCCACGGGCCCCCGGGCGCACTCGGCCCGCAGCCACGCCACGAAGGCCGCCTGGAGCCTCTCGGACAAGAGCCGCCGGTCCCTCCGCGCGGCCAGTACGGCGTTCCCCGCGGGTTCCAGGGGCGTGTCCACCAGCTCGCCAAGAAACGCCAGCACCAGCTCCCTATCGGGTGCTGTAAGGAACTTCCCGACCTGTGTGCGCAGGGTCCTCTCCCGCACCTCGGCGGAGTCGCTCTCGCGGAGGCCCGCGGCGTCGCGCACCAGGGCGGCGGCGAGGCCCCGGGGGCTGCCGCTGCGGAGGGGGTCGGCGCGGGCCGTGAGCACGCGGGTGTCCCTGGCGTAGAGGCTCGCCAGGAGCTCCAGCCGAAGGCGGCTCTTGCCGAGGCCCGCGCTGCCGGTGACCAGCACGGGCCGGGCCAGGGGCTCGGCGGCGCTCTCCTCGGCCAGGAGCGTGAGCGTGCGCAGCTCTCGCTCCCTCCCGACGAACTCCACCGGCGCGGGGGTGAGAGAGGTGCGCTCGGTGTGGTGCCGCGAGCCCACCAGGAGCGGCGCCCCGTCGGACCCGAGGGCGACGCCGAAGCGCCCCGTCAGGAGCGTGGCCGTCAGGCGGTCGATGCGAACGCCCCGCGGCGCCGTGTCCGGGGGCGCGGCGCGCAGGAGGGCCGTGGCGCGGTCGAGCACTTCACCAATGGGCCAGGAGCCGAAGAAGCGCCCGCGTCCGGTGGCCAGCGCGAGCGGGAGCGACGGGACCAGGTCCGAGAGGGCCAGGGCGCAGCGGGCGGCCAGGGCGGCCTGGTCCGTGGCCACGGCGCCAGGAGGCCCGGGGATGCCCACCACCAGGGAGCCATCCAGCAGCGCCTCCAGGCGGCCTCCGTAGGACTTCACCGTGGCCTGGAGCGTGCTGTAGACGTCCGTGGGGAAGGTGCGGTCCAGGTCGGCCCCGGGCGGCGGGGCCTGGCGGCCGACGGAGGCGGGCATCCCGACGATCACGTTGAGCACGCGCTGCTCGTCGGTGCCGAGGCCGCCGGCCGCGGCGCGCGGGGCGCCGGGGCCGGGCTGGGTGACCTTGAGGCCTTCGAGCGCGCGCAGGACGTCTCCGCCGTCGCGCGGGCGCTGGTCCGGGTCTCGCTCGACCATGGACGCGATGAGCTCGTCGAGGGCCGCAGGCGCCTCGGGCCACACCGACGCCAGCCTCGGGGGGTCTTCGAAGAGCACCCGGGCGAGCACCACGGTGTAGTTCCGGTCGGGGAAGAGCTCCCGCCCCGAGAGGCACTCGAAGAGCACGCTCCCGAAGGCCCACACGTCCGCGCGGGCGTCCACGTCGAGGCTCCCCCGCGCCTGCTCCGGGGCCATGTACCCGGGCGTGCCCATGAGCGCACCGTCCTGGGTGAGCCCGCCGCGCTCGTGCAGCGGCCGCACGAGGCCGAAGTCCAGCACGCGCACCCTGGCGAGGTCCCCGTCCGGGAGGAAGTGATTGGCGGGCTTCAGGTCCCGGTGCACCAGCCCCCGCGCGTGGAGGTACACCAGCGCGCGCGCCACGGGCTTCGCGAGGGTGAGCGTCTCCTCCACGGTGAGGGCGCCGCGGAAGAGCCGCTCCTGGAGGTCCTCGCCGCGGAGCCACTCCATGGCGATCCAGGCCATCCCCGCGGGGAGCGTCCCGTGGTCCAGGTAGCGCACCACGTTGGGGTGCGAGAGCGCCGCCAGGGCCTTGACCTCCCGCTCGAAGCGTCCGAGGGAATCCCCCGGGAGGGACAGCACCTTGAGCGCCACGGCGCCGCCTTCCAGCGTGTCCGTCGCGCGCCACACGGTGGCCATGCCGCCGTGGCCGAGGACCTCCTCCAGGAAGTAGCGCCCGGCGATGAGCTGCCCGGGGAGGAGCACGTCAGCCCGCCCGCAGGGGCGCCACCACCCAAGGGAGCTCCGCGGAGCCGGTGTGCTCCCGCTCCGAGGAGCGCCCGAGGAGGCCCCGGAGGAGCCCGAAGGCGTTGCCCTGGAGGCTCCAGGCCCCGGGCTGGAGCCTCGCCACGGGCCGCCCGTCCTCCAGGGCGAGGCCGCCGATGATGGGGCTGTTGAACGCCCCCGTCGCGCGGTTGGCCGAGTGCAGCCCGAGGAGCGCTGGCACCCGGAGCGCGCGCCCTCGGACCAGGGCCTCGCGCGGGGTGGCGCCGGGCGTCATGGAGAGGTGCCCGAGGGCCACCCTCACCGGCGCGTCGGCGCGGTCCTCGGAGATGAACGGCACCCGGAACCCGTTGCCCGTGCTCACGGTGCCGGCCTCGGCAGCGCTCCGGCGGTCCGAGAGCAGCGCGCGCACCACGCCCTCGGAGAGCACCGCGCGGGCGCCGGTCTGGACGCCCTCGTCGTCCGTGGGGGCGCCCTTGAAGGACCCCCGGGCCCCGGGGTCGTCCACCAGCGTCACGCCCTCGTCGGCCGCGCGCTCGCCGACGGCGAAGACGGGGTGGCCGGCCAGGGCGCGGTCCAGGCCCAGGCGCTCGGTCCAGAGCCGGCGGAGGAGCGCCTCCAGGAGCCTCGGGGAGAGCTCCACGGGCACCTCCCGGGCGCCGCCGAGGAACGCTTCTGGCGTGACCTCCCGCGCGGGCAGGGACGCCACATAGCGCGCCCCCAGCGCGGTCACGCTCTCCTCCAAGGGCATCGCGGTCCAGGCCCGGTCCTCGCCCCAGTCGCCGTTGATCTGCACGCCCGCGTAGAGCCCCGAGGCCCTGGAGCGCGCGGCGCCTGCCTCCGTGAGCACCACCCGCTCGCGCCTCCAGGCGCCCACGGAGGTCTCCAGGGCGCTCACCGCGAGGCCCCCTCGGGCCTCCAGGGTGCGCGCCCGGAGCGCCTCGGCCAGGGCCCGGAGCGCCGACGGGCGGTCCACCAGGGCGCTCACCGAGGGGTCCTCGCCGCGCCGGTCATCGTCCACCGGGCGCACGGCCTCGAAGGCCCCGAGGGGGCTCGGCTGCGCGCAGGGCAGCGCGCGCAGGAGCGCCGCGGCGCAGAGCCCCGGGTCCGGCACGGAGCTCGACGCCACGGCCAGGCGCCCGCCCTTCAGGCCCCGTAGAGCCACCCTCCAGAGGTCACCCTCCAGGGTCGGGATCCAGGGGCCATTCTCGCTCATATAGCCCGCCTGGTCGGCGCGCTCCACCAGCACCTCGACGCTGTCCACGGCGCCGTAGACGGCGTCCCGCACGGCCTCTGCGAGGCTCAAGGGGTCCACGGCTACGCCTCCTCGAAGGTGAGCCTGACGGCCGGGGACGCCGCGAGCTTCACGTAGTCCGGGCCGCCCTCGGACACCCTCCGGGTCTGGCCATTCTTCCCGCAGAAGCCCAGGCCGTGGGAGTCCACCTCGCCCGCGTAGCCCTCGACGGTGCGTAGGCAGTCCGCGGTCCGCGCGGAGAAGTTCCCCGGGAGCACCAGCTCGTCGGTGACCGCTCCGTCGCGCACCAGGAAGCCGTATTGCGTCGAGCTGCTCATCCCGTCCCGGGCCACGGCACCGCCCATGGAGCCGTGGAGCACCACCCCGAAGGGAACGTCCCTCACGAGCTCCGCCAGCGAGGACACCCACCAGGGCCCCGGCCTCGGGACCAGCACCGTGTTGCGCATCCGTACGATCCTCCGGTCCCCGAGCTCCGAGAAGCCGTTGCCCGTCGGCCGCACCCCGAAGGCGTGGGCCGTCTCCCGGCTGTGCATCATCCCCACGATGCGCCCCTGGTCCACCAGCACCGTGGGCTCCACCTCCACCCCCTCGTCGTCCAGGTACTCCGTGCCAAAGCCCGAGGCCCAGCGATCACCCTCCAGGGGGTTTCTCCCGGGCCCGTCCACGATGCGGACCACCTCGGACCCCAGGGGGTCCACCGCGGGCGCTCCGTCGGCCTTCACGATCGCCGAGGCGCCCGCCCTCGCGATGTCCGCCTCGATCGGGTGCCCGAGGCCCTCGTGAATAAACACAAGCGCAGACTTGTGGAGCACGAAATGCGTGACGCGCGCGAGCTCCTCGGGGCCGAGGGAGCGCGCCTCGAGGAGCCCCACGGCGCGCAGGGCGGCCTCGGTGAGCGATGCCTCGGCGCTGGCCGTGAGCCCTCGGGCGGGGTCCCACAGCGACGCGATGCCTCCGGGCCCCCCGAGGCGCTCGCGCACCCTCGCCGAGCGCGCTCCACGGCGGGCCTGGAAGGTCGCCTGCAGGAACACCACGGGCATGGTCTGGGATTTGAACACCCCGTCGGTGTCCGCCACCCATTTGTCCTCCACCTGCCACCAGGCCCACAGCTCCGGGACCACGGTGGTGTCCCCCGAGGGGTGCGCTCCGCTCACCCTGCGGCCCAGGGACCGCACCCCGGAGACCAGGCCCTCCAGGGCCTCGGCGGGGTTCAGGTCTCGCGGATCAGGGTCGGCCGCGACGCCGTACCGTTGCCGCGAGGGGTTCGGGATCGGGGCCAGGCCATAGCTCGGGTCCGCGGGCTCCAGCGCGAGCATCTCCACCGCCCGGTCTACCAGGGCCTCCAGGCGCTCGCGGTCCAGGGCGCCGCACTTCACGGACAGGTGTCGCCCCTCGGAGCCCACCAGGCGGAGCTGCAGGGCCCCCTGGACGGAGCCGGGCTTGAGGAGCACCTGGCCCGAGTCCAGGAGATTCACCTCGGCCTTGGAGACGCGCTCATAGAGGGCGTCGGCGTAGGGTACGCGGGCGCGGGCGCGGGCGAGCGCGGCGGTGAGGGCGTCCCGGACGGGGCCCTCGTCGCGGGGGATGGGCTGGTCGGGCATGGAACCGGTTTCTGCGGGATGGGCGCACGGAACGCAAGCGCCGCGGCGGAGCCTCCGCGGGGGTTGACCTTCGGCGGGGATCGCGCGAGCACTCGGGGCGTGCAGCACGAGCCGGAAGGACGCTCCGAGGCGTGGGTGAGCGTCGCCCCCCCACCGCCGGAGGACTCCCGGGGCTTCGGTCCGGGCTCCAACGTGGGGCCCTACGAGGTCCTGGGGCTGGTGGCCGCCGGAGGCATGGCGGCGGTGTACCTCGCCCGGCGCCCCGAGGAGCCCGGGAGGCTCCTGGCCCTCAAGCGCATCCATCCCCACCTGTGCCGGGACGAGAACTTCGTGAAGATGTTCGCCGACGAGGCCCGGGTGGCGGCCCGTATCCACCACCGGAACGTGGTGCCCACGCTGGGCATCGAGGACCTGGGCGACGCTGGCGTGCCGTGCATCGTGATGGAGTACGTGGACGGCGACCAGCTCCGGCGCTTCATGCAGCTCCCGGGCACCGCCGCTGGGAGGATCCCCGCCCGGGTGGCCCTGCGGGTGCTGTGCGACCTCCTGGACGGCCTCCACGCGGCCCACGAGCTGTGCGACGACCGCGGCGAGCTCCTGGAGCTGGTGCACCGGGACGTCTCGCCGCAGAACGTGCTCCTGGGGCGCGACGGGGTCACGCAGGTGACGGACTTTGGCATCGCCCGCTCCCGCGGGAGGCTGGCGGTGACGCGCGAGGGCCTGGTGCGCGGCAAGCTCCGGTACATGGCCCCGGAGCAGGCGAAGACCAGCGAGCGGCCTCCGGACCGCCGGGCGGACGTCTTCGCCGCGGGGATCATCGCGTGGGAGGTGCTCACCGGCCGCAGGCTCTTCCGCGGCGACGAGGAGACCGTGCTCAAGAAGCTCCTGCACCTGCCCATCCCCGCCTTGAGGGAGGTGCGCGCGGGCGTTGACGAGGGCGTGGAGCTCGCCGTGCTGGGCTCCCTGGAGCGCGACCCCGACGCGCGCCACGCCACCGCGAGGGAGTTCCGTGAGGCCCTGGAGCGCGCCGCCGAGCGCCTCGGGGGCCTCGCCGACCACGTCGAGGTGGCCGCCTTCGTGGAGGGCGTGCTCGGCCCCCGGGAGGAGCGCCCGAGCCTCCACCCCGACGCGGACGCCGGCCCCGCCACGGACGTGGAGGTGCTCTTCTCCGAAGGGGCCCTCCAGCGCGCCTCCGAAGCGCCGGTGGTGCAGAACTCCTGGCCCGCGCCCCCGAAGGCCCCCTCGCTCCGCCCAAAGCCCCGGCTGGAGCTCGTCCCGGAGCCCGAAGCCTCCGCGGCCGAGGCCGAAGCGCCCAGACCTACAGTGCCTACAATTCCCGACAATACCCTACAAGTCGTTGAAACAATAGTCGCGCCTACATCGTCCAGGGAGGCTCCCTGGGGCCCTTCCCCGTGGTGGGTGCTCCTGGCGGCGCTGGTGCTGGTGTTGTCCGTGGTGCTCCTCCTGCCGCGGTGGCTCTCGCAGTGAGACTGTTGGACCGTGACCGTCGGGCTCGGGCGTCGTAGCGATGCAGCGGACCTGCCAAGGGAGTGACCAGCATGGTGAACAAGCTGAAGCTGTCGGAGGACGTGTGGAGGGAGAGGCTCTCGCCGGAGGCCTTCGCGGTGCTCCGGGGTCACGGGACCGAGAGGCCCTGGCTCGGGTGCTTCGTGGCGACGAAGGCGCCGGGGACGTACGTATGCGCGGGCTGCGGAAACCCCTTGTTCCGCTCCGGGGAGAAATTCGACAGCGGCACCGGCTGGCCCTCGTTCCAGCGGCCGGTGGCCGCGGACGCGCTCTGCGAGGTGACGGACCGCTCGCACGGGATGGAGCGCACGGAGGTGCGCTGCGGGCGCTGCGACGGGCACCTCGGGCATGTCTTCCCGGACGGCCCGCCCCCGACGGGCCTGCGGTACTGCATCAACTCGGTGTCCCTCCGGCACGTGCCCGAGGGCGAGCCCCTGGAGCTCCTCCAGGGTTGAGCGAGCGCCTGGGGACGCCATGAGGGTACAGCTCCTGCGCGCCGCGCTGGCCTCGCTGCGCGCGGTGCGCTCCCGGGCTTCGCTCACCCTCGGGCTCCTGGGCGGGGCCACGCTGTTGACGGGCACCTGGGCGTGGCACCGCGAGGCCGCGATGCTGCGCCCCGCGTCCACCTGGGACGAGGCGTTCTACAGCGTGCTCGGGCTCTTCTTCTTCGCGGGCAACCGCCTGGGGTACCCCGCCGGGAGGGTGCTCCGGGTGGTGTACCACCTGGCGCCCTTCGTCTCGGCCTCGGCGCTCTTCGAGGCCTTCGCGCGCATCCTGGAGGAGCGGGGGCACCTCTTCGTGGGGAGCCTCCGGGGGCACGTGGTGGTGGGGGGCCTCGGGAACCTCGGCAGCGCCATCGCGCGCTCCCTCGACGAGGCCCGGCAGCTCGTGGTGGGCCTGGAGTGCCAGGGCGACGCGCGCTCCGTGGACGAGCTCCGGGCCCGCGGCGCGGGGATGGTGCTGGTGGGCGACATGACCAGCCCGGAGACGCTCCGAAGGGCGAGGGTGCACCACGCCTCCGCGGTGTTCCTCACGGCCAAGGAGGACATGGTCAACCTGGAGGCGGCGTTCCTCGTGCGACGCATCGCCCACGGGGCGTCACACCCGGTGAAGGTGTTCACGCACGTCTACGACGCCGCGCTCATCGAGGCCCTGGACCCGCAGCTCCGGGCCGTGGGCCAGGGGAGCCCCATCGTGCCCTTCAACAGCTACCGCATCGCCGCGCGGGCCCTGGTGGCCGAGCTCCTCCGGGACGGGCTGGTCTCTCGCATGCGCGTCCCGGGCACGGACCTGGTGCTCGCCCGCGTCACGGACCGCGCTGGCGACGGCGCCCAGGAGCCCGTCAAGCGCGCCCAGCGCCTCGCCGAGGACCGCGCCCGCCTCGGGCGCCTCCTCAGGCTCCGCCCCGCGGACGGCGAGCGCCCCGAGCGCTTCGTGGTGGTGGGGCTCGGGCGCTTCGGCCGGAGCGTGCTGGAGGAGCTCCAGGCCCACGCCTCGCCGCGGCCCTCGTTCCTCCTCCTGGACCGCGCCGCGGACGCCTGCGAGGCGGTGGTGAGGCAGCTCCCGGAGCCCTGGCGCGAGCGCGTCGCCTACGCCGTCGGTGACAGCGCCGAGGCGTCGCTCCGCGCGCAGATCGCGGCCTTCGAGCCCACGGCGGTGCTGCTCTGCACGGACAACGACCGGCAGAACCTCCGGGTGGCCGCGGACCTGCGCCGCCAGGGCCTGCGCACCGTGGCCCGGATGTTCGACCGCGACGCGGGGCTAGACCTGGACCGCGGCCTGGACGCCCAGGGCATCGCCGTCCTGAGCCTCACGAGGCTCTTCCGCGCGGCGCTGCCGCTGCTCCTGCAGGAGTCTCGCCTCCTGGGCTGCGTGGACCTGGACTTCAACCGTACCCGCGCGCTGGACCACTTGTTCTACCTGGGCAGGCTCTCGGCCGAGGAGCGCCGTCGCATGGGGGACGCGTGCGTGCCCCTGGAGACCCTCGCGGAGCCCGGGGTGCTCGTCCCCGAGGAGCTCTGCCTCCTCTGGCACGACGCCGCGCACCGCCTGGACGCGGGGGCGCACCGCGCCTAGGGGCGCGCAGCCGCTGCGCGCGGTGAACGCGCTGCGCGCAGCCGTTGCGCGCTCTAGCGGTAGGCGCGCACGCGCTGGCGGAGCGCCACCACCACCTCGGGCCGGGACGCCAGGTCGGGGTTCGGGGGCATGAGCGGGCTCTTCCCGATGGCCGCGCCGCCCTCCCGGATCACCCGGTCGATCTGGTCGTCGGTGACCGACGCCTGCCACGCTCCGTCGTGGAAGTTCCTCGGGCGAGGCGTCAGCGCCGCCCCGGCGGGGCCGTCCCCGGTGCCCTCCTGGCCGTGGCAGGTCGCGCAGCGGGACGTGAAGATCTGTTGTGCCTCCGCGGCGCCGCCTCCCGAGGCTCCCGAGCCGCTCGAAGAGCGGTTGCACCCAAGCGCCATGAGAATCAGCGTCGCACACACCACCGTCGTTCGCATCGTCACCTTCAACTCCTCCGCGCGGCGGTCCGCCGCCGCCGCGGCGCCGTGAACACTGCAAGGCTCGGGCCCGGACCCCGAGGCTACCGCGCCGCGCGGCGGGGGGAGGGGCTCGGAGCATAGCCGCGGAGCCAGCGCAGCAGGCCCAGGACCAGGGCCACGGGGGTGCCGAGGAGCAGCGCCGTGGCGACGAGGTACATGGGCTGGTTGTCGCGCGAGCCCGCGCAGTACGGGCATGCCGCGCACAGCGCGGGCGCCAGGGTCACGGCGGCGGCGGCGACCAGCGACCGGGCGCGCGGCGCTACCACAGGTACACCAGCGCGTAGAGCGGCGGCCAGACGGCCACGCAGAAGGTCCAGTAGAGCACCAGGGCCTCCAGGGCGCCGCGGCTCAGGCGCCCGCGCTCCAGGGCCCGGGCGCCCCAGGCAAGCGCCGCCACGGCGGCGGTGACGTGCGCCGCGTGGGCGCCGACCAGGACGTAGAACGTGCTGGCGTAGAGGCTCGTCCGCGCGTCCAGGCCGTGGGCGACGAGGCCCAGCCACTCGGCGCCCTGCACCGCGAGGAACAGGCCCCCCAGGGCGAGGGCGCCCCGGAGCCAGCGGGCGGGGGAGGGCTCCCGGCGCGCGCGCCGCGCGACGTAGCCGCTCGCCAGGAGCACCAGGGTGTTGCCCAGGGTGACCAGCACGGGGAGCCGGGGCTGCCCCGGCGGGGGCCAGGTGGCCACCTTGCCCCGGAGCACCAGGTACGCGCTGAGGAGCCCCGCGAAGAGCATCACCTCGGTGAAGAGGAAGAGCGCCATCCCGAGGACCGCGTCGGGCACGGCCCCGCGCCGCGGGAGGGCCGGCGCGGCGCTCACCCGAACACCCGCGCGATGTCCGGCAGGAGGCCTACATAGAGCACCGCGAGCACCGACAGGGCGCCGTAGAAGATCGCGCGGATCCAGCGTGGCTCGTCCTTGAGGTGCATGAAGCGGTAGAGCACCAGGGCGGCCTTCCCGAGGGCCACGGCGAAGATCGCCGCGACGGCGGCGCCCCGGCCCGCCAGGAGCCCGAGGACCAGGGAGATACCCAGGGCCCCGAGGAGGATCCCCCAGAGGACCACGTAGCCGCGGTCAGAGTCGTGCGCTTCGGTCATCGCGAGCCTCCGGACGAGAGGTAGAGCAGCGGGAACAGGAAGATCCAGACGATGTCCACGAAGTGCCAGTAGATCGCGACGAGCTCGACGCGGCCCAGGTGCTGGCCCCTCGCGGCCCCGCGGGCCACGGCGCCGAGGGCGACCATGCCGCCCGTCACATGGAGGGCGTGGAGGCCCGTGAGGAGGAAGTAGAACGCCCAGAAGAGCCCGCGGCTCGGGACCATGCCCGCGGAGATCTCGTGGGTGTACTCGTAGGCCTTGACGACGAGGAAGACCAGGCCCCCGCCGACGGTGTACCAGAGCATGCGCGCGGCGCGGGGGCCGTCGCCCCGGCCCGCGGCGGCGTGGGCGAGCACCGCCGAGAGGCTGCTGGTCAGGAGCACCACGGTGTTGATGGCCCCCGCGGCGGTGATGGTGTGCGCGGCCTCGGCGCTCCACTCGGGGTGCCGCAGGCGGAACAAGAGGTAGCACACCACGGCCCCGCCGAAGATGGCGATCTCCGAGGCGAGGAACCACCACACGGCGACGCGGCCGGTGGGGACCTCCGTGGAGCGAGGGTCCAGGTCCTGGGCGGTTTCGGCGTGGGCGCTCACGGGGCCACCGCCTCGGCCATGGCGACCGCGGGGACGGCGCGCTCCTGGCTCGTGTCCGGCGCGCCCTGCGGGACGAAGTCCTCGCCGGCGCCGTCGGGGCTGTAGACGTAGGGCCCGCGGGAGACCACCGGAGGGGCGTCGAAGTTACCGTGCGGCGGTGGCGAGGCGGTGTCCCACTCCAGCGTGGTGGCCCTCCAGGGGTTGCGCTCCGCCTGGCGGCCGCGGAGGGCCGACCAGAAGACGTTCACCACGAAGGGCACCGTGGCCACCAGGAGCCCGATGGCGCCCACGGTGGCGAGCACCTGGAGGTGTTGGCCCGCGCGCAGGTGCTCGAACATGGAGGGGTTGGCGATGCGCCGGTGGTGGCCCATCATCCCGAGGGAGAACATCGGGAGGAAGGTGAGGTTGAAGAACACCACCGTGAGCGCGAGGTGCGCGTACCCGAGGCCCCGGTGCAGCTCCCGCCCGGTCATCTTCGGGAACCAGTAGTAGACGCCCGCGAAGGGGGCCAGCACCACGATGGGGAAGAGCGTGTAGTGGAAGTGGGCCACGACGAAGTAGGTGTCATGGATGTAGATGTCCGCGGCGGCGGAGCCGTTGACGATCCCGGTGACGCCTCCCAGGAGGAACTCCGCGAGCATGGCGACGGCGAAGAGCATTGGGAGCTCCAGCCGGATGGAGCCCTTCCAGAGGGTGGCCAGGAAGGCGAAGATGGTGATGGAGAAGGGCACGGAGATGAGGATGGTGGTGAGGCTGAAGGGGGACGCCAGGCGCGGGTCGATGCCAGAGATGAACTGGTGGTGGGCCCAGACCACGAAGGAGAGCACCCCCGCGACGAGGGTGGACCAGACCACGACCCGGTAGCCGAAGAGGGCCTTGCGGGAGAGGGCGCAGAGGACCTCGGCGAGGATCCCGAGGGCCGGCAGGAGGAGCACGTACACCTCGGGGTGGCCGAAGAACCAGAACAGGTGCTGGAACAGCAGCGGGTCGCCGCCGGCGGCGGGGTCGTAGAAGCCGGTGCCGAGGTTGCGGTCAAAGAGCAGCATCACGGCGCCGGCCACCAGCGGCCCGACGGAGAGCATGAACACCACCGAGGCGACGATCTCCTCCCAGACGAAGAGGGGCATGTCCCAGAGGCCCATGCCCGGGGCGCGCTTGTTGATGGCGGTGGTGATGAAATTGATCCCGCCCATGAGAAAGGCGACGAACTCCAGGGCCACCGCGAGGATCCAGAGGTCCACGCCGAGGCCGGCGCCGAAGCGCGCGCTGGTGGACAGCGGGGGGTAGGTGGTCCACCCGACGCCGGAGCCCCCGCCGGTGACGAAGAGCGACGCCACGAGCACCGCGGTGCTCAGGAAGAACACCCAGTAGGAGAGCATGTTCAGGCGCGGGAAGGCCATGTCCTCGGCGCCGACCATGAGGGGGATCAGGAAGTTGCCGAAGCCCGCGACGAGCACGGGCATGGCGACCCAGAACACCATGATGGTGCCGTGGAGCGTGACCATGGTGTTGTACCGGTCGGGCCCGAGAACGCCGAAGCCCGGGACGCTCTCGCCGGGCCAGGCCAGCGTGTGGCGGAAGGCCGCGGCGAAGAGCCCGCCCACGATGGCCATCAAGGCCCCGGTGAGCATGTACTGCCGCGCGATGACCTTGTGGTCCGTGGAGAACAGGTGACGCTTCCAGAACGGGAGCTCGGCATGCGCGGCGCTCATCGCGCGCCTCCTGCGGCCTGCGCGGCCGCCCAGCGGTCGTAGGTGTCGGCGGCCTCGGCCACCATGGTGGACTGCATGAAGGTGTGCCCGACGCCGCAGAGCTCGGCGCACACGACGGGCCAGGTGCCCTCGCGGGTGGCCTCGAACCAGGACCGGAGCTGGCGCCCCGGGACGATGTCCTGCTTGAGCCGGAGCTGCGGCACGAAGATGGAGTGGAGCACGTCGCGGCTCTCCAGCCGGAGGGACACCACGCGGCCGACGGGGACGTGGAGCTGCCGGGCGCGGAAGTCGTCCGCGGTGTCCAGGCGCCCATCGGGGCCGGGGTATTGGTACTCCCAGGCGAACTGGCTGGCGTGGACGCCCACCTCCAGGGAGGCCTCCGGCGCATGCTCCTTCACGGCGGCCCAGACCCTGGCGCTGTCAAACTCGATCACCAGGTCGCACACCAGCACCAGGAGCACCGGCGCGAAGATCCAGGCCAGCTCGCGGCGGCCCTCGGCGGGCAGCCACGCCGCGCGCACGCCGGGCCTCTGGCGGAACCTCCAGAGGAAATAGAACAGCACCCCCTGCGCGGCGACGAACCAGACCCCGCAGATCCAGTAGATCAGCCGCATGTGCTGGTCGATCGTGCGGGCGAAGCTCCCCGCGGCGACCGGAAGGTCCTCAAGCATGGCGTAGGGTCCCTTCGAGACCTGCGGCGCCGGCGCTGTTGCCGGTCGCCCAGGTCGGACCCCGACGGTATCGGCCCCCGCCCAGCGGGCTCTTGACCGCCGTCAAGCAGGCCGCGCGGTACCCCTCGCTACGCGAAAGTATAGCGCTTCGCGCGGCGCCTCGCCTTCGTGGGCGTCAATTGGCGTCGGTCACGCGACGACCCGCGGCGCACCCTCCTCCCTCGCGCGCTCTGGCGGCGCCAGCGCCACCTCGATGGGGGGCTGCGTCTGGAGGGTCTTCTTGACCTTGCAGCCCTCGGCAGCCCGGAGGATCGCGGGGCGGTAGCGCTCCGGGAAGCCCTCCGGGAGCGAGAGCTCCAGGCGTACCCGCGAGGGCAGCCCCGTCGCCGGGTCCGGGGTCGCCTGGAGCGTGAGCCCGAGGCCCTCGGTGGACAGCCCCCGGGCCTGGCAGAAGCCCAGGGCGTACACCCCGGCGCAGGTGGCCAGCGAGGCCAGGAACAGGTCAAAGGGCCCCGGGGCGCTGTCCTCGCCGCCGAGGGATGCGGGCTGGTCCGTGCGAACCAGGTGCGCGCCGATGCGTGCGTCGACGCGCTTGCCGCCGGGGAAACTGACGGTGATGAGCTCCATGGTAGGACTGACTCCTGCGAGGCTTGTGCCCGTGGGAGCCAGGGCGCCGTCGGAAGGATTCGGGGTTCGTTACCGCGCGGTAACGCTCAGCCCCGCCCAGGCCTCGCAGCGCGCCCAGAGCTCGCGCCCGAGGGCGTCGTCGCCCCCAAGGCCCTCGGTCGGCGTGACGGCACAGCGGTCGTAGTAGAGTCCGCTCTCTGCGGCGATCTCCGGCGAGGTGGCGCAGTACACCGTGGTGCGGGCGCCCTCTTCATTGGAGATCATCCGGAGCTTGACCAGCGGGCGCAGGGGCCACGGGACCTTGCGCCACACGTCGCTCGCCACCACGCCCGGGTGCAGGGCGTAGGTGCGCACCCCGGTGCCCTCCAGCCGCCGGGCGTGCTCCCGGGAGGACAGGACATTGCAGAGCTTGCTCACGCTATACTCCGGGAAGCCCGTGACGCTCCGCGTGGGGCGCTGGAGCGCCGCCCAGTCAAGGCGCGCGACCCGTCGGTGGGCGCGGCTCGCCACGTTCACGATCCGGGCGCCCTCGCCGTGAGCCCGGAGCCTCGGCTCCAGGAGCCGGGTGAAGAGGTGAGGCCCGAGGTGGTTCACCCCGAAGGCCAGCTCGAAGCCGTCCGCCGTGAGCCCCCGGGCGCCCGCCATGCCCGCGTTGTTCACCAGCACCGCCAGCGGCGAGCCCGACGCGAGGAACCGCTCCGCGCTCTCCCGCACCGACGCGAGGCTCGACAGGTCCAGGGCGTGTAGGGAAATGTGCGCCCCGGGGACCTGAGAGAGAATCCGTTTGCGGGCCTCTTCGGCTTTTTCGAGGCTACGGCATGCGAGGACGACCCGCAGTCCGCGGGCGGCGAGCTCCCGGGCCGCGACCTCGCCGATGCCGGTGTTGGCGCCGGTGACCAGGCCGACGGGGCTCGCCGAGGAGGCGCTCATGGGGCTCTGGATCATACACGCAGCCAGCGCTGGACCAACGCGTAGGGTCCCACAGGAGCGCGCCTCTCCTGGCTGCCACCCCGGGGGGGGCCACGGTCCGTTCCTGGACGGTGTCCGGGTTGTTTTCGACCATCGGGGGGAGCTTGCGAGGGGTCCCGCGGGTCTTGGATACTGGTCGTGATTGGGGGCTCCAGCGGACCTGCGCCCCCACGAGGAGTCCCCCGATGCGACACTGGTCCTGGCTTGGTTGCACGCTCTGGCTCGTGGCCTGCGGTGGCCCGCCGCAGGGCTCCCCTCCCGAGGACGCCTCGCGCGACGTGACGGTCGCGCCGGAGGCCGACGGGACCACGCTGGACATCCCGGTGGACGGCGGCGGCGACACGGCGGTCGCGATGGACGCCTCCCGCGAGGCCGCGGCGGACGCTCCGACGGCGGACGGCGCCCGGGACGCCGCGGCGGACGCTCCGACGGCCGACACTGCCGCGCCGGACGCCGTCCCCGACGGCCCGGGGATGGACGCACCGCCGGAGGACCTCCCCCGGCCCGACGTGCCAGGGGCAGACCGGAGCGATGGGACCTCCGACGCCGTGGCCGACGCTCTGGAGGCGGGCGACGCGGCCCCCGGGGACGGCGGCACGGTGTGCCCCTTCGGGCAGGCGGCCTGCGGCGGAGACTGCGTGGACACCACCTCCGACGGCGCCCACTGCGGCGAGTGCGGCGCGGCGTGCAGCGGCGGGCGGTTGTGCGAGCGAGGCGCCTGCGCCTGCCCCCCGAGCTACACCTCCTGCGACGGCGCGTGCGTCAACACCGCGACGGACAGCACCCACTGCGGGCGCTGCGGCGCCGCCTGCGAGGGAGGAGCGCGCTGCGTCCGAGGAGGCTGCGCATGCCCCGCGGGGACCGTCCTTTGCGCGGGCCGGTGCGTCGACACGATGACCGACCCGACCGCCTGCGGCCGCTGCGGCGTCGAGTGCGCCGGCGGGCAGGTGTGCGTCGGCGGCGCGTGCGGGTGCCCGAGCGGCCAGACGCTCTGCGGCGGGGCGTGCACCAGCACGGCCACGGACCCCGCCAACTGCGGGGGCTGCGGGATGCCCTGCGCGCCGGGTGACCGGTGCGCCTCGGGGGCTTGCGCGGGGCCGTGCCCGTCCGGTCAGCGCGACTGCGGCGGGGCCTGCGTCACGGTCTCGAGCGACGCGGCCCACTGCGGCGGGTGCTTCGCCCGGTGCGATGATGGGGAGCGGTGTGTTGCGGGCGACTGCTGCGCCGGGACCGGGTGCATGCGCACCTGCAACATGCTCTGCGTGAGCGGGCGCTGCATTGACTTCCAGACCGACCGGAACCACTGCGGCCGGTGCAACAACGCCTGCCCGACCGGGGTCCCCTGCGTGCGCGGCGCCTGCACCTGCCCCTCGGGCACCGTCCGCTGCTCCATGGGCTGCTTCAACACCTCCTCCAGCGCGACGAACTGCGGGGTCTGCGAGCGCGCCTGCGCCACGGGGCAGGTGTGCGCGCTGGGCGTCTGTCAGTGCCCCGCGGGGCAGGTGCTGTGCGGCTCGCGGTGCGTGGACCTCCGGACGAGCGCCACCAACTGCGGCGCCTGCACGCAGACCTGTCGCCCCGGCCAGGTCTGTTCGGCCGGCGCCTGCGCATGCCCCACGGGCCAGACCCAGTGCGGGGTGCGCTGCGCGGACACGACCCGGGACGCCTCCAACTGCGGCGGCTGCGGCCGCGCCTGCCCCGCCGGGGCGACCTGTGTCTCCGGCGCCTGCGCCTGCGCGGCGGGCACCACAGCGTGCAGCGGCGCATGCGTGGACACCTCCACCAGCATCGCCCACTGCGGCGGCTGCGGGCGCGCGTGCCTCGGGGGCCGCGTGTGCGTCGCCGGCGCCTGCGCATGCCCCGCGGGCCGCACCGCCTGCGGCGCCTGCGTCGACACGTCCACCTCCGAGGTCGCCTGCGGAGGGTGTGGCAACCGCTGTTCGAGCGCCGCGCCGGTCTGCACCGCGGGGACCTGTGGCTGCCCGGCGCCCCTCGGCCTCTGCGGCGGTGCGTGCGTCTTCCTCCCGGCCAACCGCTTGCACTGCGGCCGCTGCGACAACGCCTGCGCCGCGGGCAGCACCTGCACCGCGGGCGCCTGCGTACCCTGCCCGGCGGGTCAGACGACCTGCGGCGGCAACGTCTGCATTGACACCGCGTCGAACCCGCTCCACTGCGGGAGCTGCGGCAACGTGTGCCCCTCCGGCACCCGCTGCAACCGCGGGACCTGCAACTGCAACTCGCCGTTCACCACCTGCACCAGGGCCGGCCTGACCGCCTGCGCGAACCTCTCCACGGACAACGCCTTCTGCGGCAGTTGCGGACGGATCTGCACCGGGGGCTCCAGCTGCTCGGGCGGTCGCTGCGTGTGCACCGGAGGCGCGACCGACTGCAGCGGCACCTGCGTGGACACCATGACCAACAGCAGCCACTGCGGCGCCTGCGGTCGCCGGTGCCCGACCGGACAGGCATGCGTAGGGGGCGCCTGCGTCTGCTCCGACGTGCGGATCGACCGCACCAACTGCGGCGCCTGCGGCAACGCCTGCGCGGGTAGCCTCCCCTGCACCGACGGCGTCTGTACCTGCCCCCTGGACCGGATCCAGTGCGGCGCCTCGTGCGTTGACGGGCGGAGCGACCTGGGGAACTGCGGCCTCTGCGGGCGAGCCTGCAGCTTCGCGAACGCGAGCGCGGCCTGCACGAGCGGCTCCTGCGCGCTCGTGTCCTGCAACGCATCCTTCGCGGACTGCAACCGCACCGCGACGGACGGCTGCGAGGCCTCGCTGGGCGCCCCCACGAGCTGCG
The DNA here is from genome assembly GCA_016218725.1 of Deltaproteobacteria bacterium. Classification (GTDB taxonomy): domain Bacteria; phylum Myxococcota_A; class Polyangia; order Polyangiales; genus JACRDB01. Next base: position 88,793 of record JACRDB010000063.1, on the reverse strand, counting down.
GGGCCTGCGGGAGCACCTGCAGCGGGGGATGCCTCTTCGGCGCGTGCACGGACCGGATCGGATCGATTTGTTACGTCGGGAGGACCTGCAGGCTCTCGATGGAGCCCGTCGCGGACACGGCGCTCCGGGGCAACGCCACGGGCGGCACCCGCCACCAGCTCGACTGCCCCTCCGGGGAGGTGCTGGTGGGCTTCAACGCAAACTACGGGGACGCCCTTGACCGCGTACAGCTCGTGTGCGGGAGGATCGCCCTCACGAGCGGCACCCTCGGCTATACGATCACCGTGGGCGCCGGCTCGACGCTGCCTGCGCGCGGCGGCACCGGAGGCAGCAGCATGGCCTCGCCGCGGTGCCCCGCGAACCAGATGGTGGTCGGCTTCGAGGGGCGCGCCAGCGGGACGATCTACGCGCTCGCGCTGCGCTGCGCGCCGGTCCTGGTCACGGCACAGTCGCCAGGCGCGATCCTCGTCGGAGGGACCATCTCCACCCTGAGCGCCGTGGGCGGCTCCGGCGGGACGGCCTTCCCCACGACGGACTGCGTGGGCGTGGCCACCGGCGGGGTCCTCCGGACGGGCGACCTGGTGGACGCCTTCGGGCTCCGCTGCAGCAGGCTGATCGTACGCTGAAGGTGGTAGGGGACGGTCCACCGGACCGTCCCCTCCGAGGGCTTAGAAGTCCATGTCGCCGCCGTGGCCGTGGCCACCGCCGCCGCCGCCGCCGGACGACTTCTTGTCGTCCTTGGGCCGCTCGGCCACGAGGGCCTCGGTGGTGAGCATCAGGCCCGCCACGGAGGCGGCGTTCTGCAGGGCGCAGCGGACCACCTTGGCCGGGTCGATGACGCCCATCGCCAGGAGGTCGCCGTACTCGTCCGTCTGGGCGTTGTAGCCGAAGGGCCCGGAGCCCTCGCGAACCTTGTTCACCACGATGGAGCCCTCGACGCCCGCGTTGCCGGCGATCTGCCGCAGGGGCTCCTCGCAGGCGCGGCGGATGATGGTGACGCCGAAGCGCTGCTCGTCCGTCAGCTTGATGTTGTCCAGGCAGCCGATGAGGCGCAGGAGCGCCACGCCGCCGCCCGGGACGATGCCCTCCTCGACGGCCGCGCGGGTGGCGTTGAGGGCGTCCTCCACGCGGGCCTTCTTCTCCTTCATCTCGACCTCGGTGGCGGCGCCGACCTTGATCACCGCAACGCCGCCGGCGAGCTTGGCCAGGCGCTCCTGGAGCTTCTCGCGGTCGTAGTCCGAGGTGGTGTTCTCGATCTGGGCGCGGATCTCCTTCTCGCGGGCCTTGATCTTGTCCGACGAGCCGTACCCGTCGATGATGGTGGTGTTGTCCTTGTCGATCTTGATGCGCTTGGCGCGGCCGAGGTCCGTGAGGGTCACGCTCTCCAGCTTGGCGCCGAGCTCCTCGGAGATCACCTGGCCGTTGGTCAGGATGGCGATGTCCTTGAGCATCTCCTTGCGGCGGTCGCCGAAGCCCGGGGCCTTGACCGCGCAGCAGTGCAGCGTGCTCCGGAGCTTGTTCACCACCAGCGTCGCCAGGGCCTCGCCCTCGACGTCCTCGGAGATGATCAGGAGCGGCTTCTGCTGCCGGGCGATCTGCTCCAGCACCGGGAGCAGGTCCTTCATGTTCGAGATCTTCTTCTCGGAGATCAGCAGGTAGGCGTCCTCGAGCACCACCTCCATGCGCTCCGCGTCCGTCACGAAGTACGGCGACAGGTACCCGCGGTCGAACTGCATCCCCTCGACCACGTCCAGCGTCGTGTCGGCGCTCTTGGCCTCCTCGACGGTGATCACGCCCTCCTTGCCCACCTTCTGCATCGCCTCGGCGATCAGCTCGCCGATGGTCTCGTCCCCGTTGGCCGAGATGGTCCCCACCTGGCGGATCTCCTTCGGGTCCTTGGTGGCCTTGGCGAGGTTCTTGAGCTCGGCCACGATGGCCTCCACGCTCTTCTCGATCCCGCGCTTGATCTCCATGGGGTTGTGGCCCGCGGCCACGAGCTTGCTGCCCTCACGGAAGATCGACTGCGCCAGCACCGTCGCGGTGGTGGTCCCGTCGCCCGCCGTGTCCGAGGTCTTCGACGCCACCTCGCGCACCATCTGCGCGCCCATGTTCTCGAAGCGGTTCTCGAGCTCGATCTCCTTGGCGACGGTGACGCCGTCCTTGGTCACCACCGGCGACCCGAAGGACTTCTCGATCACCACGTTGCGGCCCTTGGGGCCCAGCGTGACCTTGACGGCGTTGGCGAGCGCGTCCACGCCCTGGAGCACGAGCTTCCGAGCGGTTTCCGTATAGACAATTTCCTTGGCGGCCATGTTCTGTCTCTCTTCTCTCTGCGGGTTGTGGTTGTCGGTGAAAGGGTGTGTCCGGGCCTAGCTCTCGATGATCCCGAGGACGTCCTCCTCGCGGATGATCAGGTGCTCGACCTCGTCGATCTTGACCTCGGTGCCCGAGTACTTCCCGAAGAGGATCTTGTCGCCGACCTTCACCGTCAGCGCGCGGTGGTGGCCCTTGTCGTCCACCTTGCCGTTGCCCACGGCGATGACCTGGCCCTCGATGGGCTTCTCCTTGGCGCTGTCCGGGATGATGATCCCGCCCCGGGTGCGCTGCTCGGCCTCCAGGCGCTTGACGAGAATGCGGTCGTGCAACGGTGTGATCTTCATGTGCGGGTCTCCTCTGATGGGTTGGTGGCACACCACGGCCCCAGCGGCCGCGGTGGCGGTGCTCGACGCTCCCCCCCGGCCAGACACCCCCCCGGTGCCATTTTCTGGCACTTGGAGGGTATGACTGCCAGGAGCGGCGGGGAACATAACCCTCCCCGGAGGGCTGTCAAGGGGTCCCCAGAGATGTCCCCAGGTTCCGAAAACCCTTTGGGTTTCGCGGGAGTGGCAGTCGCGGTGGAGGAGTGCCAGGGCCCGTAGTCCAGTGATTCCGCGGGGTTGGGCGTGCCGACGAAGAAAGCTGCCTCGGCCATGGCGGGCGCGCTACGGTTTCCCAGGAGCCCCTTCTTCGGGTTCAAGCCCGGCGCTGGGGCGACGTTCCAAGGGGAGAGCACCCCGGAAGGAGACACGTCCCACGATGACCATCGAAGCTTGCGAGGACCTCGGGACCTGGTTCCGGTCGGTGGTGGGGTCGGCGATGCGCCGCCAGGGCGTGGACGCCGAGCCCGAGACCACGGAGTACATCGCCGGGCTGCTGGTGCACTGCGCGGGGGCGGGCTCCCGGGAGTTCCTGGACCAGCCCATGGCCCAGGTGCTCCACGAGGCGCTGGAGAGCGCGCCAGGGATGCGCCTGGTGCGGCTCCAGCGCGTCGGGGACGGGTCCCTGTGCCTCGCGGGGCTGTTTGGCTCCCACGTGGAGCGCTCGCAGCTCGACCCGGGGTACTACGTCACCCTCGGGCGCTTCGCCTACCGCGAGGCCGCGGCGCTGGCCCGGGTCCACGGCGGCGAGCCCGTGGCCCTGCGCGAGCTGGGCGAGCAGTTCCCGCGCTTCGTGGACGTGCTGTCCGAGGTGGCCGAGAGCGCCGCCCTCGGCTCCGTGGCCCGCTCCGTGGTGCAGCTCTACGACCGGTTCAAGCGCGGAGGGAGCCAGAAGGCCCTGGAGGAGCTCGCGCGCCGAGGGGTCTTCCCGGGGCGCCCGGGGGAGGGCGCGTGCTGAAGCCCCACCCCCCGCTGGGGCCTCTGCAGCACACCCTCTCGAACCTCTACGCCCTGGACGTGCCCCACCCGGTGGACGCCTTCGTCCACCCGATGGACCCCTCGGACCCGGAGCTGCACCGCGGCGAGGTGCTCCTGGTGGGCACCGACGAGGACGAGCTCCAGCTCGCCCTGCTCCTGGCCCCGGAGGTCTTCGAGGCCCTCTCGCGCCCGCCCGAGAACGACGCCCCGGAGGGCTCGATGCCGCGCTTCCGGGCCTGGTGCCTGGCCCTGGAGGGCGTGAGCCATTTTGTCTTCCTGGCGTGGGCCGCGGACCAGCGCCGGAAGGTCCGGGAGCTGGAGCTGGAGCTCCAGGCCGACGTGGACAAGTACCTCGTGGCGGTGATGCAGCGCTGCCCCGGCCGGAGCCCCTCGGAGGCCCTGAGGCTCTCCGCCGGGGTGCGCCGGGCCCTCTTTGAGAGGGTGGCCTTCACCGATCACCCCGGCACCGAGAAGGGCCAGCGCTACCGCCTGGCACACCGGGTGGCGTCCCGCTACGCCCGGGCCCTGGAGCGTCGCTTCGTGCGCGTGGGGCGCTTCGAGCCGTTGCTCCGGGAGGTGAGGGCGTTCTACCGGGCGGACCTCCCGAACAAAATCGACCGGGTCGTCGGGTTGTAGCCCCGGACCACGCAACCTCCTCGCCCGCCGACGCGACTACGGCGCCCGCAGCCGGAGGTGTCGGTCATGAAGTCCATTCAACGTCTGTGGTCCGTGGTCTCGTTGGTGCTGGTCGCCGGGTGCGGCGACCCCTCGGTGGGTGCGCTCCCCTCGGAGGCTCCCCCCATCCCCGTGGAGCCCTCACCCAGGGCGCTCCCTTCGGCGCCCCCAGGGGTCGCCGGGTTCCAGCCGCCGCCGTCGTGCGTGGGAGACTGCGGCGCGACGGCGCATAGCCACGCCGCGCCGCAGCCCGCCGTGGCGAGGCCGCTCTCCCCCTGGAACGGCGCCACCGTGGCGCGCACGCGCCCGACGCTCCGCTGGGCCCTCTCCGACGGCGCCCGGGGTGCGCGGGCGGAGCTCTGCCGGGACCGCTCCTGCGCGGCGCCGGCCCTCGCGCTGGAGGTGCCCGGGGCGGAGCTCACGGTGCCCTCGGAGATCGCTCCCGGGGTGTGGTTCTGGCGCCTGAGGGCCTTCGGAAAAGATGGCCCCGCCGCCAATTACAGCGCCACCTGGAGCTTCCGGGTGCGCGCCCGGGACGGCGCCTCCGAGGGCGCCTTCGGGCTCCTGCCGGACGTCAACGGCGACGGCCTCTCGGACGTCGTCCACCGCTGGAACGCCATCGCCTGGCACCCGGGCCGCCGCGAGGGCCTGGAGCCCCGGAGGCAGGGTCGCCTGACGCCCCTGGGCGGCGCCTCGGAGCCCTTCGCCGTGGTGGGCGACCTGGACGGTGACGGCTACCAGGACACGCTCCAGGTGGCCCTCGGTCCGCTGCGGGCGGTGGTCCACCCCGGTGGTCCCGAGGGTCCTTCGAACGCGCACACCTGGACCGTGGCCCTCCCCGCGGAGGAGGCGTCCGTCACCCGGGTCCTGGGCGTGGGGGACGTCCACGGAGACGGCTACTCCGACGCGCTCCTGGGCATGGCCTCCGGCGCCTGGCTGCTCCTCCGTGGCTCCCGGGACCACGGCCCCGCCCTCCAGCGGCTCCCGCTCCCGGAGGGCTCACGTCCCACGGAGGCCTACCCCTCGGACTACGACGGCGACGGCTACGCCGACGTGGCCCTCGGGGGCGCTGGGCTGGTGCTGCTCCTGGGCTCCGCCGGGGGACCCCTGTTCGTGACGGAAATGCCTGAAATCACTTGTCAATTCGGCGCCTCCGGGGGCGACCTGGACGGCGACGGCTTCGGCGACCTGGCCTGCCTGGATCGGGTGCCCGGGGGCCTTCGGTACCACCGCTTCGAGGGGCGCCGCCGGGGGCTCTCCCGGGCTCCCACCGAGACCCGGGTGCTCCCCGTGGGGGCCACGCCCAACCCGTCGAGGGTGGACGCGTCCATGGCCCAGGACCTCGATGGGGACGGGCGCTCGGAGCTCCTCGTGGGCCTCGGCTGGGCAGAATCCGCGGTGACCGAGCTGCGGCTCTACGGGGGCGGTGGCGTCGAGGGACGCTCTCTCCTGCGCGTCCCCGAGGCGCCCCACGAGATCGACGCGGTGCTGCGCGCCGTGGGTGACACCGACGGCGACGGGCGCGACGAGGTGCTGGTCACCACGAGGGACGGCTGGCGGACGGGAGGGACGAGGGTGCTCTCCCAGGGCGCGGACGGCGCCGCGGCGCTGCGGCGCCTGGTCTGCGAGCCCTAGAACCAGCGAGCCCTAGAACTTGCTCTTCTGCTCCACGATGTACTCCTCGATGGCGTCCCGGCTCTGGCGGCTGAAGGCCACCTTCCCCGCGGCGATCTCCCGGAGCGACAGCACGGCAGGCTTGTTCTTGTGCTTGTGGGCGTCGATCTGGAGCCGGGCGCCCTTCATGATCTGGCGCGTGCGTTGCGCCGCCAGGATCACCAGGGCGAAGCGGTTCTCTTCCTTGTCGAGGCAGTCTTCAACAGTGACACGGGCCATGGGGGCAGGGACGTTACCGCCCCGGAGGCCCCATAGCAAGGCCGGCGCCGGGGCCCCCTACCGGGGCTCCTCCGTGGGGCTCGTCCGCTCCAGGTCCAGGATCTCCTGGGCGCCTACGTAGGGCCGGGTCTCATACTGCTGGATGGTCCCGATCCGGCGCACGATCTCCGTCATCCGCTCGCTCTCCCGAAGGATCACATCGAGCGCGGACACCAGGGCCTGGTCCTCGCCGGCCTTGCGCCGCAGGAGCTCGGCGTACCCCCGGATGGCCGTCAGGGGCTGGTTGAGCGCGTGGGCCGCCGCCCCGGCGAGCTCCGTGATGCCCGCCTGGCGCTCCGTGCGCTGGAGCGCCTGCTGGGCCTGGGCCAGGCGCTGCTCCATCTTCAGCCGCTCGCGCAGGTCCGAGAAGATCCCCACGGTGGCCACCTCGACGCCGCGGTCCTTCACCAGCGCCGCCGAGAGGAGCACCGGCACCCTCGCGCCGTCCCGCGCCAGGAGCTCGATCCTGGCGCCCTCCAGCCGCCGGTTGGGCGCCTGACGGATGCGCTGCATGAGCTCCCGGGCCACCCCGGGGGGGTAGAGGTCCCTCACGCTCCGCACGCCCACCACCTGGTCCCGGCTCCACCCATAGATCCTCTCCGCGGCGGAGTTGAAGAGCCTCACCACGCCGTCCAGCCCCGCCGCCACGATGGCGTCCGGCGAGCTCTCGATGAGCGACGCGAGGAACTCCTTGGTGCGCCCGAGCTCCTCGGCCGTGGCGTGGTCCTCGGTGACGTCCCGGAAGGTCAAGAGCACCGCGTGGTCCTCGCGCAGCACCGACGAGGTGGCCACCGACAGCCAGCGCTCGCCGCCCCGCGCGTGGGCCACGCGCACGGCGACCTTCTCGGGGAAGTCTCCGCGGGTGAAGCCCTCCCGGAGCCTCTCCACGCGCTCGTGGTCCTCCGGGGCCACCACCGCCAGCACGCTCCGCCCTCGCAGCTCGTGCTCGGCGTGGCCCGTGATCTCCGCGGCCCGGGGGTTGGCGTAGAGCACCGTGCCCGCGGGGTCGATCACCACCATGCCGTCCGCGCTGGACAGGAAAAGGTCCATGTAGCGCTCCAGCGCCTGGACCTTGCGCTCGGCCTCCAGGCGCTGGGACGTCACCTGCTGGCTCTGGTCCCGCAGCCGCTGGAACTCCCGCGCGTTGCGCAGGGCCACCGCCGTCGCGTTGGCCACCACCGCGCAGAACGACAGCTCCCGCGGCCCGAGGCTCCCTCGCAGCCCCCCCGCCCGGAGGAACAACACCCCCAGGGCCCGGCCCTCGTCCACGATGGGCACCAGCGTCAGCGACGGGTACCGCACCGCCACCCCGCGCTCGCGCACCTCGTCCAGGAGCGGGTGCGTGGAGGCGTCCGCGATGGTCAACGGCTGCTGCGTCTGGAGCACCTGCTGGATCTCCGGGTAGCGGTCCAGCGCGATCGGGAGCTGCCGCAGCGCCGCGTCGTCGTTGGAGGCCACCACGTAGCCCACGTCCCCGGCGTCCCGCGCCACCACGATGGAGCAGCGCTCCACCCGCACCACCCTCGCGATCCGACGGACCACCGCCAGGAGGAGCTCGCGCAGGTCCTGGCTCGACGCCAGCGCCTGCGTGAGCTCCACCATGGCCCTGGCGTCCTCCGGGAGCTCCCCCCGAGAGGCCCCGAGGAGCCGCGACACCCGCGCCCGGAGCTCCGACGCCCGCAGCGGCCTGCGCAGGACCTCCTGCACGCCCGACGCATAGAGCGCCTCCAGCGCGCCGTCCTCGTCGCTGCCGCTCACCACCAGCACGCTCACCTGGCGCCCGTCCTCGCGGGCCCGCAGCCGCGCGAGGGCCTCGCCCCAGGGCTCACACGCGAGCACCACCAGCGAGGGGTGCGGCGAAAATACCGCATCCACCAGGGCGTCCGGAGCGACCGCCGTGAGGCGCAGGTCTCCGAGGGCATCGCCCACCGCGGCGGTGGTGTCCGGGTCGCTGGAGACCAGCACCACCGGCCCGCCCTGCGAGGGCATCACGCACCGCCCCTGCGAGACCACCAGGACGCCAGGGCCGCGGCCTGCACCTCCCGGAGGGGCACCCCAGCGCTCTCGGCGGCGGCCCGGCAGACCTCGAACTCCGGCTGGGCCTGCGCCGGGAGGCCGTCTCCATCGGCGACCTTGACGGGGATCGGCCCGAAGGGGGTGGAGACCTCCACCATCCGTCGGGGCCTCTCGCGGCGCTCCACCCAGCGCAGGCGCACGCCCAGGGCGGGGCTCTCCGCGAGGAGGACCCGGGCCAGGCGGTCCCCCTCGGAGGCCCGCGCCAACGCCGAGACGGTGACCCCGGGGCGGCCCTTCTTCATGGTGACGGGCGTCACCCAGGTGTCCAGGGCGCCTTCTCGCAGGAGCCTCTCGGCCACGTGGGCCGTCACCTGGCCCGTGACGTCGTCGAGGTTGGTCTCCAGCACCAGGTGGGTCCCGCCGTCGGGGCGAGGGCCCTCGGCCTCCACGGGGTCCCCGAGCACCACCCGGAGGAGGTTCGGTCGGTCCGGCAGCGAGCGGCTCCCAGCCCCGAAGCCCGTGGCCAGGGGCTTGAGCGAGGGCCACGGCAGGAACTCCGACGCCTGGGCCTTGACGATCGCCGCGCCGGTGGGGGTCACCAGCTCCTTGTCCACCGCCGCGTGAACCGTGGGGACCCCCTGGAGGACCTCGAGCACCGCGGGGGCCGGCAGCGGGAGCACGCCGTGGGCGGCGCGGACGAAGCCTCGCCCGAGGGGCAGGGGCGCGCAGGTGACCCGGGCCCCGAGCCACGCGAGCGCGGCGCTCGCGCAGACGATGTCCACCACGGCGTCCACGGCGCCGACCTCGTGGAAGTGCACGTCCTCCGGGGGCATCCGGTGGACCCTCCCCTCCGCGCGGGCAAGCACCGAGAAGGTCGCAAGCGCCCGGCGGCGCACCTCCTCCTGGAGCGGGGCGGCTTCGAGCATCGCGCGCAGGCCCCTCCAGGTGCGCGAGGGTTGCGGCGTAGTGACCTTGACCACGAAGCGCAGCGCGGCGATGCCGTGCTCCTCACGGGCCTCGGTGCCGATTTCGTAGCCGTCGATGGGCAGGGCCTCCAGGGCGGCGGTCAGGGCGCCGCGAGGCACCCCGAGGTCCAGGAGCGCCGCCACCAGCATGTCCCCGGCCACGCCCGAGAAGCAGTCGAGGTGCAGGAGCTTGCCCACGCCAGCGCCATGCCCCAGGGCGCCCAGAGCGGGCTCTACGGCGTGAGCGTGGCCGTGGTCGTGGTCGTGCCCGTGGTCACCGTGGGGCATGGGGGGCGTCCTCGCGACGGTTCATGAGCGAGGCGGCGTAGGCAGCGCCGAAGCCGTTGTCAATGTTCACCACGGTGACGCCCGCGGCGCAGGCGTTGAGCATCCCGAGGAGCGCCGCCAGGCCGCCGAAGGACGCCCCGTACCCGATGGAGGTCGGCACGGCGATCACGGGCCTGGCCACCAGGCCGCCCACGACGCTCGCCAGGGCGCCCTCCATCCCCGCCACGACGATCACCACGCTGGCCTCGTCGAGGGCGGCCCGGTGGTGCAGCACCCGGTGGATGCCCGCCACGCCCACGTCGTTCACCCGACGCACCTCGTTGCCGAGCATCCGGAGCGTGACGCACGCCTCCTCGGCCACCGGCTGGTCGCTGGTGCCCGCGCTCACCACGGCCACGGGCCCCCGTCCCCGCAGGGTCACGGGCTCGGACTCCAGCACCAGCGTGCGTGAGACCTCGTCGTAGATGAGCTCCGGGAAGAGCGCGTGCACCTCCCGGGCCTTGGCCGGGTCCACCCGGGTCACCAGCACGTTGTGCGAACCCCTGCACAGGCTACGCGCGATCTCGGCCACCTGCCGCGGCGTCTTGAACTCCCCCAGGATCACCTCCGGGAACCCCAGGCGCAGGGACCGGTGGTGGTCCACCTTGGCGAAGCCCAAATCCTCGAAGGGGAGCGCGCGGAGGAGCTCCAGGGTGGAGTCCACGTCGGCCTCGCCGCGCGAGAGCCGATCGAGCACCTCGCGAAGCCGGCGGGGGTCCATGGCGGAAATTGAATGTAGCAGCCTCCCCCCCGGGCCGCTATGCTACCCAACGGTGCTGCGCTCCGTCCGCGTGCTTCGAGAGAGTCCCGGGCCGCCTCGGCGGTCTGGGTGGCGGAGCCTTCACGCCTTTGGCGGTGCCCGGAGAAATCATCGGGCCGTGCCGGGTTTCGCCCTGTGGTCCCTGGGCCGCAGGGGGAGGGTACCATGAAGGTCAACCCTCAGGGGCTCCTGGACCCCACGGAACTGGAGGCCGGGGTGCTTCCCAGGGTGGGGCTCAGGCCCCGGCCGGGCTCCCCCCTACGCTTCACCCCCCTGACCGGGGTCATCACGACCGACCTGGCCGGCGGCATCGTGGTGCGCCGGGTGCGCGTTCGGGTCACCCTGGGTCCCGACCGCGGTCGGGAGGCCATGCTGGAGGCCGGTACCCTCCTGGTCGGCACCCACGCCGACAATGACCTCATCCTCCGGGACCCACAGGTCGGGAAATATCACCTGGAGATCGCCCTGGTGGCGGGCGGGGTGCGGGTGCGGGACCTCGGGAGCGAGAACGGCACCCACATCGCCGGCGGCAGGGTGTCTACCTCGGTGGTGGGCGTCGGCACGGAGGTCACCGTGGGCCGCTCGGTGCTCCAGCTCCTGGCCGGGGACCTCGTGGTGCCCTTCGCGCCCTCGGAGCGCGTGTCCTTCGGCCCCGTCCTGGGCGCCAGCGCGCCGATGCGGCAGCTCTTCGCCCTCCTGGAGCGCGTGGCGCCGACGGACGCGCCCATACTCCTTGAAGGCGAGCCCGGCTCGGGGCGCACCCTGGTGGCCAAGGCCATCCACGCGGCGTCGCGCTTCGCGGCGTCACCGGTGGTGGTGCTCGACCTGCGCCTGCCCCCCTCGGAGCGCCCTTCGCTCTCCGCCACCGCGCAGCGCGGGGACACCTTCACCCTCCTCCTGGAGCGCATCGACGCCGCCACCAGCGCGGACGTGCAGGGTCTCCTCACGCTCTACGAGCGCCGCGAGGAGGGCGTGCTCGACGCGCGCATCGTCGCCACCGCCTCCACGGACCTGCGGGCCATGGCGCCCGACGACCGGCTCCGGCAGGAGCTCCTGGCCCACGTCACCGCCGTGCGCCTCGTGGTGCCCCCGCTGGCCGCGCGGCGCGAGGACGTCCCGTCCCTCGTGGCCCAGTTCGCCCGGGAGTGCTGCGGCGCCGAGGTGCGCTTCGGCCCCGGGGACCTCGACCCCTTGATGACCCGGGACTTCCCAGGGAACGTGCGCGAGCTCAAACAGCTCGTGCAGGCCGCCCTCCACGGCGAGGTGGTCCCCACGGTGCTCCCTCGCGCGGGCGTCGCCCGCGCCCGCGCCGCCCTCCTCATGCCGCTCAACAGCCGCCCAAAGCCCCCCAATCCGAAGGTCGCCCGGGACCGCCTGGTGGAGCACTTCGAGCGGGACCGTCTGCAGCTCCTCCTCCAGCGCCACAAGGGGGACTCCGCGGAGGTCGCCCGCGCCCTCGCCATGCCTCGAAAAGAGCTCGTGAAGCTCCTGAAGAAATACGGACTCGCGTAGAGGATACACCGTGTATACCCCTCAACGGAAGTGGTCCCAGCCCTGGAGGGGCGAGCCGGGCCCGTGGAGCACGGTCACACCCGAGCCCCGGTCCACACGGCCGATGACCGTCCAGGCGTGGTCAAAGGCCTCCAGGGGACCGGCGGCCAGGAGCTCGTAGTCCTCGCCGCCAGCGAGGCCCAGGGCCCTGGGGTCCAGGCCCAGCGATCGCGCCAGGACCGCGAAGGGACCGAGCGAGGGGAGCCTCGCGGCGTCGAGCACCAGGGCGACCCCCGAGGCGAGGCCCAGCTGGGAGGCGTCCTGGAGGAGCCCGTCGGACAGATCAATCATGGCGTGGACGCGGCCTCGCACGGAGCGTCCGAGGGCGAGGCGAGCCCGGGGTTGGCGCCAGGCCTCGGCGGCGTCGGCGGCGAGGCCCTCCTCGGGGACGCCCTGGAGGAGCACCGCGAGGCCCAGGGCCCGGAGCCCCGGGGTCCCGGTCACCGCGAGGACGTCCCCCGCCACGGCGCCGCTGCGGGTCACGGGGGCTCCCTCCGCGCGGCCGAGCACCGTGGTGGTGAGCGAGAGCTCCCCGGAGCTTGAGAGGTTGCCCCCCACGATGGGCACCCCGAGGCGCCGCGAGGCCTCGGCGCTCCCGGCCACCAGGCGCTCGAAGTCTCCCTCGGAGAGCTCCCTGGGGAGGGCCCAGGAGAGGAGCAGCCCGCAGCCCGGGAGGTCCACGGCCCCGCCCATGGCGGCGATGTCGCTCACGGCGGCCTCGATGGCGCGCTCGGCCAGCGCCTCCAGGGAGAGGAAGGCCCGGCGAAAGTGCACGCCCTCCACCACGGCGTCGGTGGTCGCAAGCACCGGGAGAGCCCCGGGGAGCACCGCCGCGTCGTCGCCCACGCCCAGGGCGCCGCCCTCGCGCGGGCCTCCACCGAAGGCGCGCGAGAGCCTCTGGATGCGGTCAAGCTCCCCCACGGAGGCGACTCCACGGGACGAGCGCCACCAGGGCCACCTCCACCGCCAGCACCGACGGAGACGCCAGGGACGGGCGGTGCAGGAGCTGCGCGGCCGCGGTGGTCGCCGTGAAGAGCGCCGCCAGCGCCGCCAGGGGCGCCACCCACACCAGCACCGAGGGCTTCTCCTCCCGGGGCGTGGGCTTGAGCTTCGCCAGCGCCGCGCCCAGGACCAGGTCCAGGCCCTCCGCCGCGCGGGGCGCCAGATCCTTCTCACCGCGCGCCTCGCGGTAGCGCCTCCCGGCCTCCGGGAGCCGGTCCTCCAGCGCCGCGCGGTTCACGAAGCGACGGTGGGCCGCCGGGTCGTCCCAGTGAGCCCGGAGCTCCTGCCAGGGAGCCTCCAGGGAGTCGTCGTCCAGCGCGGCGCCCATCGGAGAGTTGGAGCCTGCCACCCCCCAGGGCCCTTTGTCCAAACGGTCGTTTCCTTGACCCTTCGGGCTCATCCGTGCGGTGTTCGACCACCCCCGGATGGTCATGAACACTACGGAAAACACCCACATCCCCGTACTTGTAGGGGAGGTCCTTGAGGCCCTGTCGGGCGTGCGGGAGGGGCTCGTGGCGGACGTGACCGTGGGCCTCGGGGGTCACGCCGAGGCCGTGCTGGACGCCCACCCCGGGGTGACGGTCCTCGGGCTGGACCGAGACCCCGCCGCCCTGGAGCGGGCCTCGCGCCGTCTGGCGCGCTTCGGGGACCGGGTGGAGCTGCGCCAAGCGACCTTCTCGACGCTGTGGGAGGCGCTCGGGGGGCGCAGGGCGGCGGGCCTGGTGGCGGACCTCGGGGTGAGCTCGCTCCAGCTCGACGACCCCTCGCGGGGGATGAGCTTCCGAGCGCCGGGACCCCTGGACATGCGCATGGGTCCCGACGCCCCGGAGAGCGCCGAGGAGCTCCTTCGGTCGCTCTCCACCGACGCGCTCGCGGACGTGCTGTACCAGTACGGCGAGGAGCGGGCGTCGAGACCCATCGCCCGCGCCATCAAGAAGGCCCTGGACGAGGGGCGCCTCACGACCACCCGGCAGCTCGCGGAGTGCGTCTACCGCGTGCTGGGCCCGCCGAGGTTCGGGCGGCTGGACCCCGCCACGCGCACCTTCCAGGCCCTGCGCATCGCCGTGAACCGCGAGCTCGACGAGCTGGAGGCGCTGGTGCGCGGCCTGCCCGAGGTCCTGGAGGACCACGGCGTGGCCGCGGTGATCTCGTTCCATTCGCTGGAGGATCGCATCGTGAAGCACGGCCTGCGCGCTCTCCCCTCGCTGGAGGTGCGGACAAGGAAGCCCCGGTCGCCCACCGAGGAGGAGGCCCGGGGAAACCCCAGGGCCCGCAGCGCGAAGCTCCGGGTGGCCCACCGGCGCCCGCGGGGAGGGGGAGAATGAACACCGCGCGCTTCCTGGCGCTCTTCGGCCTGGCGGGCGTGGCCGCGGGCGTGGCCTTCGTGGTGCACCTTGCGCTGCGCTTCCAGAACGTGGCCATGGGCTACGAGGTCGAGCGCGCGCGCAACGAGGCCGCCCGGCTGCGGGCCCAGGTGAACGAAGCCCGCCTGGAGCTCGCCGCGCGCCAGGCCCCGTCGTCCCTCGAAGCCATCGGCCGGGAGGAGCTCCACATGGTGGAGCCCGACCGGGTCCCCACGCTCACCGTCGGGGGCCCGTTGAGGCCCCAGCGAACCTCCGGGAGGCCCCAGTGAAGAACCTCGAAGCACGCCGCGCGCGGTGGATGCGCATGCGCCTCGGGATGCTCGCGTGCGGCCTCGCCCTCGGGTGCGCCAGGCTCGTCCACGCCGCGTACGAGCTCCAGGTGGTGCGCCACGACGAGCTCACCCAGGAGGCCCTCAACCAGTACACCCGGCAGGTGGAGGTGAGCCCTCGCCGGGGGACCATCTACGACCGAAACCACAACGCCCTGGCGGTCTCCGTGGGGAGCCCCTCGCTGACGGCCAACCCGCGGCGGCTGCGCCTGCGGCGGGGCCTGGACCTGCACGCGCTCGGCGGGCGCCTGGCGGCCGCGCTGGGCGTGTCCCGGGAGCTGGTCGAGCACCGGCTCCACTCCCCGCGGGGCTTCGTGTGGCTCAAGCGCCACCTCTCGCAGCCCGAGGAGGCCGCCGTGCGCGCCCTCATGGCGGAGTACCACCTGGGCCCAAGGGAGGGCCTGGAGCTCCTGGAGGAGAGCCGCCGGTGGTACCCGAACCGCGAGCTGGCCGCCCACGTCCTGGGCTTCGTCTCCACCGACGGGCGCGGCCTGGAGGGCCTGGAGCGCTTCCACGACGAGCGCCTCCGGGGCCACACCTACAGCGTCCAGGGGCTGCGCGACGCCCACGGGAACCTGGTCTTCGCCGACGGGGTCATGCCCGGCGAGGGCCAGAGCGGCGACGACCTCACGCTCACCCTGGACATGACCATCCAGCACATCGCCGAGCGGCACCTGGCGGCCGCGTGCCAGACCTTCGAGGCCCGGGGCGGCAGCGTGGTGGTGCTCCAGCCCGACACCGGGGAGGTGCTCGCCATGGCGAGCTATCCCACGTACAACCCCAACGAGGCCAGCACCTCGGACCCCGACGCGCGCAGGAACCGCGCCCTGGCCGATCGCTTTGAGCCCGGCAGCACCATGAAGGTGTTCTCCGTGGCGGGCGCCCTGGACGCCGGGCGCGTGGACCCCGGGCAGCTCATTGACTGCCACGGAGGGACCTACACCGTCGGGGACCTCACCATCCACGACGCCCACCCGGACACGTGGCTCACCCCGATGCAGATCCTCGCCCGCAGCAGCAACATCGGCGCCGCCCAGATCGGCGCCGCCCTCGGGTCCGAGGGCCTGGAGCGCGCCTACCGTCGCTTCGGCTTCGGCGAGCGCACGGGGCTCCCCCTGCCGGGCGAGGCCCGGGCCCGCTTCGGCGAGCGCCGCTGGTACGAGGTCGAGGTGGCCACGGTGGCCTTCGGTCAGGGCGTCAGCGTCACCGGCGTGCAGCTCGCCCAGGGCCTTGGCGCCGTGGCCAACGGCGGGCGCCTGGTGAGGCCCCTCCTGGTGCGTCGCATCACCGACGCCACCGGCGCGCTGGTGGAGGAGCAGCCCCCCGATCCGGGCCGACCGGCCCTCCGGCCGGGGATGGCGCGCCTCCTGGCCGAGATGCTCACCGCCGTCACCGAGCCCGGCGGCACCGGCGTCGAGGCGGCCATCCCGGGCGTGCAGGTGGCGGGCAAGACCGGCACCGCCCAGAAGGCCAACATCCACGGGCGAGGCTACGACGACTCGCGCTGGACGAGCTCCTTCATCGGGTTCGTCCCCGCGGACCACCCGCGCCTGGTCATCACCGTGGTGATCGATGAGCCGCAGCCCGCCCACTCCGGCGGCGCGGTGGCCGCTCCGGTGTTCCGGCGCATCGCCGAGGACAGCCTGCGCTACCTGGGCGCGCTCCCTCCTCACGGCGCGGCCCTCGCCACCGCGAGGCTCCCTCCGTCGCAGGACCGCGACGCCACCCGGGACGTAGGCCCCAGAGGGGCCATCAGCAGCGCCCCCGCGAGGCCCACGGCCCCCGGAGGCGGCGTGCCCGACCTCCGAGGCCGGGGCGCCCGCGGGGCCTTGGAGCTCCTCGCGGCCCGGGGCCTCGAGGCCGTGGTCGAGGGCTCCGGCGAGGTGGTGCGTCAGGATCCCCCCGCGGGCGGCCCCCTCCCGGGGGACCACCGGGTCCGGGTTTGGCTTGAACCGGGCGGGCGCTACACTCACGCCGTCGAAGAGACGCCCGAGGAACCCGAGGCCCCAGCGGAGCCATGACGCTGCGAGCACCCGAGCCCGCCCCTGCGGGCGCCACCCTGGAGGAGCTGGCCCACGAGGTGGGCGGGGCCACGGTGCAAGGAGACCCCGGGACGCGCGTAAACGACGTGCGCCACGACTCCCGCGCGGTCGAGCCCGGGGACCTCTTCGTCGCGCGCCGGGGGCTCCGGAGCGACGGGCGCGCGTTCCTCGCGGACGCCCTGGCGCGCGGCGCGGCCGCCGTGGCCTGCGACGAGGCCCTCGCCCTGCCGGTGCCGGTGCTGGTGGTGAAGGACCCCGAGGGGGCCCTCGGGCCCATGAGCTCGCTCGTGTGGGGTCACCCCACCTGGGCCCTGGACGTGGTGGGCATCACCGGCACCAACGGGAAGACCACCACCGCGTGGCTGGTGGAGCACTGCCTGCGCGCGACGGGCTCGCGCCCGGGGCTCCTCGGGACCGTGGAGCACCGCTTCGAGGCGCGCCGCTGGCCCGCGCTTCACACCACCCCGGAGGCGGACGACCTGGCCCGGCGCTTCGGGTGCATGAGGGACCTCGGGGCCACCCACGCCGTAATGGAGGTGAGCTCCCACGCCCTTTCCATGAAGCGCGTGGCGGCGGTGCAGTTCACCGTGGCTGCGCTCACCAACGTCACCCAGGACCACCTGGACCACCACGGGACCTTCGAGGCCTACGCCGACGCCAAGCGCTCGCTGTTCCTTTCCTACGGCCCCGGGAGGACCGTGCTCAACGTGGACGACGCGGTGGGCGCGGGCCTCGCGCGGGAGCTCGACGGCGCCATGACCGTGAGCGCCCGCGGGGCCCCGGCGAGGGTGAGGGTCGTCGCCGGAGGGCCCACGGCCCACGGCGTGGACGCCCACGTGGAGACCTCCGCGGGCGTGCTCCCGCTGCGCTCGCCCCTGGTGGGCGCGCACAACGTGGAGAACCTCCTGGTGGCGCTCGGGATCCTCCGGGCCCTCGGGCTCCCCTACGCCGACGCGCTCCTGGCCCTGCGCGACGCTCGCGGAGCGCCCGGGCGCCTGGAGGTGGTGGGCCTCCCCGGGGTGGCCCTTCCCTTTTCCGTGCTGGTGGACTACGCCCACACCCCCGATGCACTGGAGCGCGTCCTGACCACGCTTCGAGCGACCACCCCCGGGCGGATCGTGTGCGTCTTCGGCTGCGGAGGGGACCGAGACCCGAGCAAGCGAGCACCCATGGGTCGCGCGGTGGGCCGGGCCGCGGACGTGGCCATCCTCACCACGGACAACCCCCGGAGCGAAGACCCCGGGCGCATCGCCGAGGCCGCCGCCGCGGGCCTCCGCGAGGCGGGCCTGCGGGACACCCCCGGGGCCGACGACGCCCGCGGGTGGTTCGCCGTGGAGCTCGACCGCCGCAGGGCCATCCGGCGCGCGGTGGAGCTCGGGCGCGAAGGGGACCTGGTGCTCATCGCCGGTAAGGGCCACGAGACCTGGCAGGAGGTGCGCGGCGTGCGCACCCCCTTCGATGACCGCGAAGAGGCCCGAGGGGCCCTGCGCCAGCGCTTCCCGGGGGCCTGACGGTGGCCACCGAGCTCCCCCCGTGCGAGGCCACCTTCACCCTGGAGGAGGTCCTCCGCGCCACCGGCGGCGAGCTGCATCACGGAGAGCCGTCGCGGAGGCTCCAGGGCGTCGCCACGGACACCCGGAGGCTCCGCCCTGGCGAGCTCTTCGTCGCCCTCAAGGGCGAGCGCTTCGACGCCAACGCCTTCCTCCCTCGCGCGGTGGAGGCCGGGGCCTCGGCGCTGGTCGCGCACCCAGGGGCCGCGGTGGACGCGCTCCCGGTGCCCGTGGTCACCGTGCCCGACACCCTCCGGGCCCTCGGGGACCTCGCCCGAGCCTGGCAGCGGAGGCTCCGCGCGGCGCGCCCGATCCCCGTGGTGGCCATCTCCGGCGCCGTGGGCAAGACCACCACCAAGGAGCTCACCCGCGCCGCCCTGGAGGCGATCTTCGGTGCGTGCCACGGTACCGTCGGGAACCTCAACAACCTCGTGGGCGCCCCGTGGACGGTCCTGGGCCTCACCGCCGAGCACCGCGCCCTGGTCGTGGAGTGCGGCTCCAACGCCCCCGGAGAGATCGCCCGCCTCGGTGACATCATCGAGCCCGAGGTGGCCCTGTGCACCAACGCCGACGCCGCCCACACGGAGTTCCTGGGGTCCGTCGACGCCGTCGCCGAGGAGGAAGGCTCCCTCTTCGCCCACGCCCGGCGCGCCGTCTGCGCCTGCGTGGATGAGCCCAGGTCCTACGCCAGGAGTGACCTTCGCCGCCCTGGAGTGGCGAAAATTCCCTTTGGTATCGCGCCCTTGGCAGGGGTGCGGGCGCTGCGCCGCACCCCCCTCGCGGACGGCCGTCAGGCCGTGGAGCTCAGCCTCCCGAACGGCGAGGGGCTGCTGGTGACCACGGGGCTCCTGGGCCCCGTGGTGGCGACCAACCTCGCGGCGGCGCTGGCGGCGGCGTGGGCCTGCGGGGCGGACCTGGAGGGCATGAGGCGCGCGGCGGAGGCCCTCGGGGCGGTGCCCTCGGTTCCGGGGAGGCTGTGCCTGCGCGAGGGCCCTCGGTGGGCCGTGGTGGACGACACGTACAACGCCAGCCCCAGGGCCGTGGCGGCGGCGCTGGACGCGGCGGCGGAGCTCTGCCGGGCGCGCCGGGGGCGCCTGGTGGTGGCCCTCGGGGACATGCTGGAGCTCGGCGCCCTCGCGGCCACGGCCCACGACGAGGCCGTGACGGGCGCGCGCGCGGCCGGGGCCGCGGTGCTCCTGTGCGTGGGTGCGCAGGCCGTGGCGGCGAGCGAGAGGGTGCCCCTCCCGGGGGTGGAGCTCCTGCGGGCCGCCGGCTCCGACGAGGGGGCGGGGCTCCTGCGTGGGCGCGTGAGGGACGGGGACGTGGTGCTGGTCAAGGGCTCCCGAGGGGTTCGCATGGAGCGCTGTGTGGACGCGCTCCTGGAGGCCGAGCGGTGATCTACCTGTTGCTGTATCCGATGCGCGGGCTGTCCAGGCACCTGTCCTGGCTGAACGTCCTCAGGTACATCCCGTTCCGGGCCATCCTGGCCACGCTCACGGCCATGGCCATGAGCTTCGCCATGGGGCCGTGGTTCATCCGGAGGCTCCAGGAGAAGCAGATCGGCCAGGTCGTTCGGAGCGACGGCCCGGAGACCCATTTCAAGAAGCGCGGCACGCCCACCATGGGCGGCTCCTTGATCCTGTTCACCCTGGTGCTCCCCACGGTGCTCTGGGCGGACCCCCACAACACCTTCGTGTGGCTCACGCTGGTGGTCACGGTGACCTACGGGGTCATCGGCTTCATTGACGACTACCTCAAGATCAAGCACCGGGACTCCCGGGGCCTGGCCGAGCGCTACAAGCTCCTCGGGCAGGCCGTGGTCGCCCTCTTCGTCGTGGCGTACCTCTACTGGGGAGAGGGGCACTTCCTCCCGGCGGACTGGCTGCGGTATCGGCACCAGCTCGCGTTTCCCTTCGTGGGCTTCCGGCACTTCGCGCCGGTGATGCCCGTGGCCTTCTGGCTCGCCTTCGGGGTGTTCATGCTCCTGGCCTGGAGCAACGCCGTGAACCTCACCGACGGGCTCGACGGCCTGGCCATCGGCCCGGTGATCATCAACGCCGGGACGTACGTGTTCTACACGTATGTCACCGGCGCCACCTTCGCGCGCTTCCAGCTCGCCCAGTACCTGAACCTCCCGCCGCTCCAGTCCACGGGGGAGCTGGCCATCTACTGCGGGGCCATGATCGGCAGCGGGGTGGGCTTCCTGTGGTTCAACACCTACCCCGCCTCGGTGTTTATGGGGGACGTCGGCGCCCTGGCCCTGGGCGGGGGCCTGGGGATGCTCGCCCTGATCACCAAGAACGAGTTCCTCTCGGCCATCCTCGGGGGGATCTTCGTGGTGGAGGCCGTGAGCGTGCTCATCCAGCGAGGGTGGTTCAAGTACACCCGCTTCCGGTACGGCGAGGGCCAGCGCATCTTCCTCATGGCGCCCATCCACCACCACTTCGAGAAGAAGGGCTGGGCCGAGCCCAAGGTGATCGTTCGCTTCTGGATCATCGCCATCATCCTTGCGTTGATTTCGCTCTCGAACCTCAAACTGCGGTAGTGCTCCGGGTCGATGGGCGCCGCGCCGACGTGCGAGGGAAGGAAGGTGGTGGTCGTGGGCTTCGGGGCCTCGGGCCTCGCCGCCGCGAGGCTCTGCCTCGCAAAGGGCGCTCGGAGCGTGGTCATGAACGACCGCCGCGAGGCCGCGGACCTCGGCGAGGACCGGGTGCTCCAGCTCGTCCGTGAGGGCGCCCGGATGGAGCTCGGTCACCACGAGCCCTCGGCCTTCGAGCGGGCGGACCTCGTGGTGCTCTCCCCTGGGGTACCTCGGATCCCCGCCGTCGAGGCCCTCGAAGCAACGGGCGTTCCGGTGGTGGGGGAGCTCGAGATGGCGAGCTGGTACGTCCGCGCCCCCATCGTCGGGATCACCGGCACCAACGGCAAGAGCACGGTCACCACCCTCCTCGGGAACATCCTCCGGCGGGCGGGCTTCCCCACCTTCGTGGGGGGCAACCTCGGCGAGCCCCTCTCCCTCGCGGTGGACACCCCCGCCGCCGAGGAGGGCGGGCGGCTGGTGGTCGAGCTGTCGTCGTATCAGCTTGAAAAGACTGACTATTTTCACCCCCATGGGGCCGTCTGGCTGAACCTCACGCCGGACCACCTGGACCGCTATCCGTCCTTTGCGGCCTATGGCGCGGCCAAGGCCCGGATCTTTCTCCGGCAGACCCGTGAGGACTTCGCGGTGGTGCCCGGCGACGACCCGGTGGTGCTGGCCTTCGCCCGCGCCGGGGCGGCGCCGGTGTCCACCTACGGCGCCGAGGGGAGCCCGGTGCGCATCCACGGCGAGGCCATCGTGGCCCCGGGGGGGGCGCGCTACCCCCTGGACCTCCTGAAGATCCGAGGGACCCACAACGTGGACAACGCCATGGCGGCGGTGCTGGCGGCGCACCTCGCGGGCGCCCGGCCCGAGCCCACCTACGCGGAGCTCGCGGCCTTCGAGGGCCTCCCGCACCGCATGCAGCTCGTCCTGGAGGACCGCGGGGTGGTGTACTACGACGACTCCAAGGCGACCAACGTGGGCGCGGCGGTGAGGGCCCTGGAGGGCGTGGACCGCCCGGTGGTGCTCATCGCCGGAGGGCGCGACAAGGGCGGCTCCTACGAGCCCCTCGTGCGCCTCCTGAGGGTGAAGGCCCGGGCCGTGGTGCTCCTCGGCGAGGCCGCGCCGCTCCTCCGGGCGGCCCTCGGGGGGCAGTGTCCCCACCACGACGCGGAGGACATGTTCGACGCGGTGCGCCTGGCGCGCGCGCTGGCCCGCCCCGGGGACGCGGTGCTCCTGGCGCCTGCGTGCAGCTCGCTGGACATGTTCGACGACTACCGCGAGCGGGGCAGGGTCTTCGCGGCCGCGGTGCGGAACCTCACCGGGGAGGGGGGGGCCCCGTGAGCGCCACGGCCAACGTGCGGCGCAGCGCCCGGGCGTCCACCATCCCGCCGCCGCCGCCCACCTCCGCGCCCGCGGCGCCGTCGCTGGTGGTGTCCACCCGCCGCGGCCCCATGGACCTCACCCTGCTCGTCACCACGCTGCTCCTGGTGATCTTCGGCGTGGTGATGGTGTACTCCGCGAGCGCCGTCTTCGCGGGGCACCGCTATGGAAACCCGCAGTATTTCCTCTTCCGGCAGGTGCTGTACGCCGTCATTGGTCTGGTGGGGCTCGGGTTCTTCGCGAGGATGGACTACCAGCTCCTGCGCAGGCTCACGTACCCGATGCTGGCGGTCACCGTGGGGCTCCTGGTGGCGGTGGTGGCGGGCTTCGGGCACGGCGCCGGGGGCGCGACCCGGTGGCTGCGCCTCGGGCCCCTGAGGCTCCAGCCCGCGGAGCTGGCCAAGGTCACCCTGGTGCTGTGGCTGGCGCACTCCCTGAGCAAGAAGGGCCACAAGATCCGGACCTTCGGCATCGGGTTCATGCCCCACGCGGTGATGGCCCTGGCCATCATGGCGCTGTGCCTGCGCCAGCCGGACTTCGGCTCCGCGGTGGTGGTGGGGCTCCTGACCTTCACCATGCTCTTCGTGGCGGGGGCGCGCACGGGGTACATCCTCGGGGCCCTGGGGCTGATCCTGCCCGTGGCCGTGAGCCTGGTGCGCGGCGCGGAGTACCGCATGCGCCGCTGGATGGCCTTCCAGAACCCCTGGGAGCACCGCCACGGGATCGCCTACCAGCTCGTCGAGTCGCTGATCTCCTTCGGGGCCGGGGGCACCACCGGGGTGGGCCTCGGAGACTCCCGGCAGAAGCTCTTCTTCCTGCCGGAGGCCCACACGGATTTCATCGGCGCCATCGTCGGGGAGGAGCTCGGGTTCCTGGGCGTCTGCGCGCTCCTGGGGGCCTACTGCGTGGTGGCCTGGAGGGGCGTTCGCATCGCCCTGCGCGCCGCGGACGACTACGGCACCTACGTGGCCTTCGGGATCACCACGCTGCTCTCGCTCCAGGTCTTGATCAACCTCGGCGTGGCCATGGGGAAGCTCCCGACCAAGGGCCTCACGCTGCCCTTCGTGTCCTTTGGCGGCAGCTCCCTCGCGGTGGACCTGGTGGCCGTGGGGATCCTCCTGTCCATCTCCCGGGGCGCCTCCGCGGAGGAGGATGGGTGAGCCCTTCCGGGTGCTGATCGCGGGCGGAGGCACCGGCGGTCATGTGTTCCCCGGGGTCGCCGTGGCCGACGCCCTGGCCCGTCGCGTAAGGGACCTCGCCGTGTGCTGGGTGGGCACGGACCGGGGCCTGGAGGCGAAGATCCTCGCGGACACCCCCTACCACCTGGAGACCATGGACCTGCGGCCCTTGAACGGCGTGCGGGGCGCGGCCCTGGCGAAGGCCCTCGGGAAGCTCCCGGGCGCGGGCCTCCGGGCTCTGTCCATTCTGCGCGCCCACCGGCCCGAGGTGGTGCTCGGCGTCGGGGGCTACGCCGGGGGCCCCGTGGTGGCCCTCGCGGCGGCGTTGAAGATCCCCGCGGCGGTGCTGGAGCCCAACGCCATCCCGGGGCTCACCAACCGGCTCCTGGCGCGCTTCGTGAAGCGGGCCTTTGTCACGCACCAGGAGGCCGTGGCGGGCTTCCCGAAGGACCGCGCCCTGGTGACCGGCTCGCCGGTGAGGCGGCAGTTCCTCGCCCGGATGGCCTCGCCGGTGCCCGTGGGGGGGCGCCCCGAGGTGCTGGTGCTGGGCGGCAGCCAGGGCGCGAGGGCCCTGAATCGTGCGCTCCCTGCGGCGTTTGCGACGCTCCGGGACCGCGGGCTCCCCGTGGCGGTGACGCACCAGGCGGGGGCCGGGAGCGCCGAGGAGGTGTCCCAGGCGTACCGCTCCCTCGGGGTGGAGGCGCGGGTTGTGCCCTTCATCGCGGACATCGCCGAGGCCATGGAGCGGGCGTCGTTGCTTGTGTGCCGCGCCGGGGCGATGACCGTGGCCGAGGTGGGGGTGCTCGGGCGCCCCGCGCTCTATGTGCCGCTGCCTACGGCCGCGGACGACCACCAACGCCGCAACGCCGAGGCTCAGGCCACGGCGGGCGCGGCGCGCTGGCTCGCCCAGGCGGAGGCTACGCCCGAGCGCCTGGCGGACGAGCTCGGGGCGCTGCTGTCGGACCCGGAGGCCCTCCGCGCGATGGGCGCGGCGGCCTGGCAGGGCGCGCGCCCGGACGCCGCGGGCGTCATCGCCGACGAGCTCCTGGCCCTGGCCCGGGCGGGAGCGCGGTGACCGTCCCGCCGCCGGTGGACCTCCGGAGGGCCACCTCCCGCCGGCGGGCCGCCCGCGAGGCGCTGGAGGCCGTGCTCTGGGACCGCGAGGGACACCGGAGGCTCCCCTCCGAGAGGGCCCTGCGACGCGCGCTGGAGGCGTGCGCGCCGAGGGACGCCTGGTGGGTCTGCGAAGCGTCCTCCTACGGCCCCTGCTACCTCCTGCCGACGCGTCCCTGGGTGCGGGCCCTCGCGGCGGAGCTCACGCGTCTGGGAGTTCACCGCGTGCTGGAGGTGTGCGCGGGCGACGGGCTCCTCGCTCGGAGCCTGGCCCGGGCGGCTCCCGGGCTCCGGGTCCATGCCGCCGACGACCGCTCCTGGGAAGCCCCCGAGGGGCGCATGTCCTCGGAGGACCGGGCGCTCTACCAGGGCGTCCCCTTCGGGGGGCTTCGCGCCGGTGCTGGGGTCGAGCCCCTGGGTGCCCTGGAGGCCATCGCGCGTCACGCCCCGGAATTGGTGCTGGTGTCCTGGGCGCCACCGGGGCCGCTGGTGGAGGCGCTGATCCTCGCGCCGGTGCGCTACGTGCTGGAGCTCGGCGTGGACGGGGACGTCACCGGAGACAGCGCCCTCACCTGGCGCTACCGCAAGGAGTTCCTGGACGGTCCCGTGGAGGCCAGGGCCCTGTGCCGTCTGGACCGGGCCGATGAAGAGCCCCGCACCCGGGTCACGCTCTACTATGGAGCCGCCCACCCGGAGCACGGCCCGGAGTGACCCTTCGAGAAGGATACACCGTGTATACGCTTGTCCGAGGCACCTACGACGCGGTGCGGACGGCGACGGAGCAGGTGAAGGCGCGGTCGTTGTAGCCCGCGGTCATGACGAGGTAGCGCCCGCTGGCGGGGCAGCGGAACTGCGCCTGGGCGCAGAGGTTCCCGCCGCCGCCGGAGGGCGGGCAAGCGTCGTCGTTCTGGCCGAGGGCGGTGCCGTTGGAGCATGGGGCGCTCTCGCACACACGGATCATGGGGTCGCCGGTGCAGGTCCCGAGGGGAGGGGAGCACCCGGCGTTGCAGCCGACGAAGACCATCTGCCCGGGGGTGCAGGAGCGCGGGGCGCTCTCCGGAGTCCAGCCGCAGTTGCGGTCAACGCCCGTGGGGGTGGCGCAGCGGCCGGTGATGGTCTCCGCCGGGACGCTGGCGTCCGTGGGGGCTCCGGCGTCGCCGGCGGAGGGGATGGTGACCATGACCTCGGCGATGTTGTCCGAGTAGTCGCTCTCAGGGATGCCCGCGAAGCGGTTGATCACCACGTTGAGCCGGTACGTACCCGCGGGGACGTCGGTGATGTCCACGTACTGGCAATCGAGGCCCCGGCCGTAGATGTCCGACCAGCCCGAGGAGATGCCCTGGTTGCTGCAGGTGTATCGCGCGTCGGTGCGGGCCGAGGGGACCGCGCCGGTGCGGCGCGAGTCCAGGAGGCAGAACGACTGCTTGTGGCCGCGGGCGATCTCCGCGCCGGAGGCGTTCAGGAGCCGGTACAGGGCGTACCCCAGGAAGTGCCGGTGGCCGTGGCAGGTGCTGTCCTCGAAGCGCGGGTCCCCCCGCGCGGGCACGCCCAGGAACGCGTCCCCGAGGCCCACGTTGGGCGTCTCGAGGTCGAAGCGCAGGAGCCTCCGGCGGCCCGGGGTGGTGATGCAGCCCTCGACCAGGTCACACGCCGAGGGCGCGAACTCCCGGTACTCGATCAGCGTGCTGGAGGTCATCCTGGCGGCGTTGATGGTGAGGTTCGGGAGCGGGCCGCCGTCGGGCGCGGTGCGAGGCCCGTCCGTGGGAAATACGATGTCCTCCACCGGGGCGGCGTCCGGGGGAGGGCCCCCGTCCATGGGCGTCCCGGTGTCCGCGGGCGGGACCGCGGTGTCCTCCGGAGGCGTCCCGGTGTCCGCCGGGGGAACTCCCGTGTCTACCGGCGGGGTCCCGGTGTCCACGGGAGGAGCGCCGGTATCCGTGGGAGGGGCGCCGGTGTCCGCGGTCATGCCCGAGTCCCCTGGGGGGGGTGCGGAGTCCGTGCCCTGGGTGCTGTCCGTGGCGGCGCCGTCGGTCCCCGGGTCTCCGCCGCCGATGCCCCTCGGCGCGCACGCCGCGATGGAAAGTGGAAGGAGCACCCACGCCGACCGAGAGAGAATCACCATGCAAGCACCTCCGCGCACCCGCGCACGGCGAGCATGGTAGCAGAACAATTGTGCGCCGCACCGCCCGATCAGCGAAGGGGCTCGAGGCGTACGGCGTCCGCGATGGTCCAGCCGTCGGAGCTCGCGGCGGCGGTGAGCACCACCCTGGCGCCGGCGTTGAGGGTGAAGGTCCCGAGGTCCACCCAGCCCTGGTTTCCAGGCAGGCGCTGGTTGACGGTGAGGGCCGCCTGGGCGGAGCCCGCGGACCCGTCGGTGAACACCTGGTAGGCCACGCGGGTGTTGCGGTTCTCGTCCGGGGCGTAGCGGGCGCGCAGGAGGAAGCGACCGGTGGTGGTCACCGGGAGGCGCCAGGTGACCGAGCCGCCCATGGCCGCCGCCAGGGCGTGGTAGTTGGACCCCACGCGGGACGGGCTGCGGTTGTAGGTGGCCCACGCTCCGGTCGCGCTGAAGGCGCCGTCGATGTTGTCCACAACCACGGGACCTGTTGGGGTCCCGGTGGCGAGGTCCCGGGTGTTGGCGGGCATGCGGTCGCAGAAATCGGTGCCTACGCGGGTCCCGACGGTGCGCGTGGCGCGCATGTCCGCGCAGACCAGCCTCGGCAGCTCGTCCGCGTTCCACGTGGCGAAGCGGCGCACGGCGCCCGTCGGAGCCCGGGCCCCCGCGGTGCGAGGGTAGTCCACGTCCACGGCCTCGCCCGAGGGGAGGCGGTCATAGTCCCGGGTGACGGTGATGAACACCCTGCGGGTGGTCTTGGCGTTGGCGGCCCAGGTGTTGCGCATGTCCACGCCCAGGAGGTGAGCCACCTCCACGGCGTGCTCGCCCTGCATGCGGTTGCACCCGTGGGACACGGGGCCACGCTGGAGGTACCACTCATAGACGCGCTGCCCCGCCTCGGTCCCGTCCGCGGTGTAGGTGATGGGCCCATGGAAGGCGACCCCGCCGTTGTAGGCCATGAAGGGGAAGCCTCCCCAGCTCACGTACGTGGGACCCGTGGAGGGCCTGGCGATGCCATTGGGCCGGAAGGGCGTGGCCACCACGGAGTAGAAGCGCCCGGGCGTGTCCAGCCCCGCGCTGGCGCCGGTGGCGATGGGGTACACCACGGTGACCATGCGCTTGCCGTTCACGCGCTCCTCGGTGGCGTAGTAGGGCACCGTGCCGTTGAAGCCCGAGGGGAGCTCCCCCACCACCCGGAGCGTGTGGCCGTTGAGGGACACCACCACCTTGGGCTCCAGGAGCGCCGGGAGGGGGCCCGCATACACCCACGGCGGCGAGCCCACGCTCCGGATCTCCTCCGTGCCGAGGTTGAAGGCGCCGTTGTCCAGCCCGTCGTCCCCGTCGTCCCCCAGGAGCTCCGGGTCCGCGCAGCCAGCCAGCGCCGTCAGCACCCCCGCCACCAAAACGCCACTGGTTCGCTTCATGGTGGAGGGTACTAGCACGGAAAGGTGACCCTCGCACCCCCCTCCACCTACATTTTCCCTCACCGCCCGACCTGGCGTTCAAGGCTCTGGGAGTTCTGGTTCTGGGGGCCGGGTTGGGTCCTGAGGGAGGCCCAGAGCCCAAAGATCGAGGACAGGGTGAGGAGCAGGAGCCCGAAGACGATGGCCAGGGTGGTGACCTTTGAGGACGGCCGAGCGTCTTCGGAGGGAGGGGCGCCGGGTTTGCCTTCGAGGCGCTGCCGGAGGTTCTCATTCTCGCGCTGGAGGGCCTCGACCTGGGCCAGGGCGGCGTCGCGGTCGTCTCGCCAGGGAGTACCGGGTTCCTTCATCGGGTTCTCCTCCAAGAGTACGCGTACGTAAGGTCGCGGGTGGAAGTTTCGTCCCCAGCGGGCCACACTGGGTCTCCGTGCGAGAGATCGAGAGCGGTTATGTCGTCGAGCAGGAGCGGCGCCTGGCCCGCGCCCGGGGGACCTTTGACCGGCTGCGCTTTGCGGTACGGGTGCTGGACCTCCTTCGGATTCCGGGGCTCACCATTGTCGTCCGGGACGGCTCCTGGGGTCTGAGGGTGGACCAGGGGCACCACTGGCACCGCCCGGAGGGGTGGCGCTGGGCGGAGCTGGCCATCCCCCCGCAGGCGCCCCCGGAGGACATCGTCCAGGCCATCGCGGAGCTCGCGGGCGTCGAGCAGGACCCGAGGGTCATGGACGCCCTCTACGCGCTGGACCCCTACGAGACGGCGTGAGCTCCCGCGTGAACCCTACGTTTCTCAAGCGCCTGGCGGACCCGAGCATCAAGACGGTGTACCTCTGCGGTTGCGGCGGGGGCTTTGATTTCGTGCATGCCATGCTCCTCGTGCCCGAGCTTCGACGCCTCGGCAAGGAGCTCGTGCTCGGGAGCTACTCCTTCGGGTACCCGCAGGAGATCGGCGGAGAGGCACCGGTGGTGTTCTCGCGCGGGGAGGTGATGGTGAAGCGCGTGTCGGCCGCCAGCACGCCGGACCCCTACTACGGCCCCGAGGTCCACGTCGCCAGCTACCTGGACGCCCGCTACCCGGACCGGGCGCCGCACTGGTTGTATGCGTACTACGCGAGGGACTTCACCGTCGGGGTGCTCCGCGCGTTCTATCAGGAGCTCGTAGTGCGCCATCGCATCGACGCCGTGGTGCTCGTGGATGGCGGCTCGGACTCCCTCCTGGCGGGCGACGAGGCGGGCCTCGGGGACCCCATCGAGGACTGCGTCTCGGTGTCCGCCGTCGCCGCACTGGAGGGGGTGGGCTGCAAGGTGCTCCTCGCCGCGGGCCTCGGCTGCGACCGCTTCAACGACGTCTCCGACGCTTCTTCGCTGCGGGCCATCGCGGAGCTCACGGCCCGGGGCGCCTTCCTCGGGGCCCTGGCGCTGGAGCCCGAAGGGGAGGCGTTTCGATTCTACCGCGGGTGCCTGGAGCACATCGAGGCGAGGCAGCCGTTCCGGTCGGTGCTGGCAGGCGCGATCATCGCGGCCACCGAGGGCGCCTTCGGGCGCGACGCGATCCCTCCGCGGCTCGCCAGCCGCGTGGCGCAAGGGGAGGTGTACTTCTGGCCGCTGATGGGGATGCTCTGGGCCTTCGACGTGGAGGGCGTCGCGCGGCGGTCGCTGCTGTCGGGCTGGATCCGAGAGGCCGAGACCGTCGCCGACTGTTACGAGGCCATGTACAAGGGCCGAGCGCTCCTGGCGCGCGGCGTGCGACCGGTGGAGGACCTGCCCCGCCACCGAGAGGCCCGGCCGCGGTAGACAGCGGTGGGCCAGCGACCTGAGACCGTGCACGGCGACCTCACCCCCCGCTCCATTGGCGTCAAGCGCCATCACGTAGCAGTCTCGTCGGGACCGTTCCTCCAAGGCGCCGCGGAGCTCGGACTTCGCCAGGGTTTGGGCGGTGGAGGCCGGGGTTCGCCATGCTGAGGGTCCCTGAGGTCGCGTCGCTCACCCCGGGCTACCGAAGGCGGTCACCGCGCCTCCGCGCGGTTGCAAGGAGCGCGGTCCGCGTGTTCTCAAGCGGCGAGGGGGTTTCCGCGAGGGGTGCTCCCGCGGGCGCAGCACGTGCCTCTCCAGTCGGCCTCGCCATGCCTCCCCACCCGGCTTCCCCGCGAGCGCTCCTTGCAACCGCGCGGAGGCGCGGTGACCGCCTTCGGTAGCCCGGGGTGAGCGACGCGACCTCAGGGACCCTCAGCATGGCGAACCCCGGCCTCCACCGCCCAAACCCTGGCGAAGTCCGAGCTCCGCGGTGCCTTGGGGGATCGGTCCCGACGAGACTGCTACGTGATGGCGCTTGACGCCAATGGGGCCGGGGGGTGAGGTCGCCACGGATAGGCTATTCGGAAACAGACCCCTACCTCATCGCAAGCGTCACGCACCCCACGGCCCACCCCTCGCGCGGGCCAAGCGTCTCGGGCGCGGTCCCTGGCGAGAACCGCAGCCGCGCGGTCGCTCCATCGGGCGACACCTCCGCGGCGCCCACGGCCTCGCCGAAATCACTGCACGGCGAGGTGTCCTCGGCCAACCGGTAGCCCTCGGGGACCACCACGGTCACCGCCACCGGTCCCCGGAGCGTTCGCCGCCCGTGGACCACCACCCGCGTGCGCGCTCCATCCCTCCGCGCCTCCACCCTCCACAGCCGCGTCTCGAAGCCCGCAGGCCCCGACGAGGGCGACACCCTCACGCGGAGCCCATCCCCCGAGGGCTCCACCCCCACGGCCCGGAGCATCCCGAGGAGCGCCATCGCGTGGAGGTTGGAGTTCATCACCGGGAAGTCAATCATCGGCGTGGCCACGCTGGACCACGGCAGCCCCGGCCGCTGGGCGCGCGCCCCGTGGACGCCATCGGGCCCGGACCAGATGCCCGACCACACCGCGGGGTACGCCTCCGCCCGCGCAAAGAGCGAGTTGCGCTCCACCGCCCGCCACGCCAGGTCCGGCCTCCCTCGGGCGTAGGCCCAGGTCAGGATCCCCGTCACCGCGGGCCACACCTGGGCGATCTCCTCGTTGCCCGGTACCGGCTCCTGGATCATCGCCCCGATGGGCGACGGGTCGTCGAGCCGCGAGGTGATGGCCCCGAGGAGCGCCTCGCGGCCCTCGCGGTCCGGGGCGTCCGCCAGGAGCGCCCAGGGCTGCGTCTCCAGCCACAGGAAGCCGTCGTCCGCGCCGACCAGCCGCGGGGCGTTGGTCTCATCGCGCAGCCACGCGCGGGGATACCAGCGGCCGCTCCAGGAGCGCCGCAAGGCGTCCCTCAGGCGCTCGCCGTAGGCTCTCATCGCCGCGGCCAGCGCGCCGTCGGAGCTCTCCAGCGCGGCAGCCGCGAGCGGCAGCACAAATGCCCCCATGGCCGTGTTGGCGTGGGACTCCCCCACCGGGACCGTGCGCTCGCGCCCCGCGGGGCCGTACACCAACGTGATCCCGTCGTTCCAGTCGCCGGTGCCCACCCTCACGAGCCCGTGCTCCCCGAGGCCCACGGTGTCCACCAGGTGACGGAAGGCGAGCCGTGCGTGGTCCAGCACCCGGTCCCCGCCCGCCGACGCCGGAGGCGCCGCCCCCCGCGGGTGGAACGGCACCCTCGCCTCCAGGAACGCCCGGTCCCCGGTCACCGAGAGGTACTCGGCCAGCCCGAGGAGCAGGTACAGGTCCAGGTCCGACGGGGCCGTATGGATCTGCGCGTTCTCCAGCACCCCGTGGCCGTGGTAGCTGTACGCGATGGCCCCCGTCTCCGCGCGGGTCATCTCCATCACAAAGGTCAGGAGCTCTCGCGCCCGCGCCGGGTCGATCCATGACAGCGGCATGGAGAACAGCGCCTGGTCCCTCGGGGCTCCATCAAAGCCGTGGGAGAACAGGTACGCCCCTCCCTGGGCGATCACGTGGGTCTGGTAGTAGTCCACCCAGGCGCTCGCCGAGCGGAGATAGTACGAGTGCCAACGACCTTCGCGGCGAAGGTACGC
Source organism: Deltaproteobacteria bacterium (assembly GCA_016218725.1). Taxonomy (GTDB): domain Bacteria; phylum Myxococcota_A; class Polyangia; order Polyangiales; genus JACRDB01. The sequence goes on along the minus strand of JACRDB010000063.1, from coordinate 56,829 downwards.
GCTCCGGCCGAGGAGCGTAAAACCCGCGTCCTGCGCGCTCTCTTCGACCTCGGGCCCTCGCCACCGGGCGGGGATCTCCGGGTCTGCGCCAACTCGTACGTAACCATACAATACCCGGAGGCGCGCGCGCTCGAAGGGCCCGAGGCGCAGGTCCGTGCGCTGCACGAGGCACGCGGGCTGCCCCCTGGCGGGCGCGTTGGTCAGGAGCTCCCCGGCCCGGAGCTCCACAGCGCCCGGGGGCCTCGCGAGGGGGCCCCGACCGAAGAACCGAGCCTGGTCCGTGTAGACCTCGGAGACGCGCCCCACCAGCGAGGCCAGGAAGACGTCCCGAGGGTAGTGGTCCTCGGCGGCGATGGCGTCCTCCGGGGGCGTGTTGTCCATCGGCAGGTGGGTCATGGTGGACCGCAGGACCTGCGAGGAGGCATCCCAGCGCACGGACTGCGTAAAGCGCGCGTTGAGGGCGTCCCGGGCGCGGTCGCCGTTGGCCCCGAAGCCCGCGGTGCGCACCGGCTGGAACACGAGCTGGTGGCGGTTCACGTCCCAGTACTCGTAGTGCTCGATGGAGCGGGGCACGCCGCGGAGGTTGGTCACCTCGATGTCCGTCACCAGCCCCGGGTAGTCCCCCTCCGGCGCGCGGGTGCGGCGCACGACCCGCAGCCCCTGGTGCTCGGTCATGGACTCGACGTAGCCCAGGCCAAAGACCCTCCGGGTGCGCGCCCCCTCGGGCCTCAGCGCGTAGGCCGTGGCCCACACGCTCGCTCCCTCGCGCAGGTAGCTCCAGCCCCCGCCGTGGTTGTCCCCGTCGGGGTCCAGGCGGTTGTACCAGGTGGCCCCTCGCTCCTGGCCGAGGAGCTGGATCACGCCGTCGTTGGAGGCCGTGGCCAGCACCCGGTCGTTGCCGAGCTGGTGCCAGTGGTCCCGGCGGTCGGTCCCGCGGCTGTCGGTCCAGGCGGCCTCCCGGAGCCGCGCCTGGTCCGAAGTGTACTCGTACGCCGGACCCGCGATCCAGCGCCCGAAGGCGCCTCCTCCGCGGCCGCAGGCGTCGGTGTCGTCGCCGGGGCTCTCGCGCTGGCAGGGGTCCCCCTGGGGGTACGCGGGCCCGTCCTCGACGAAGCTCGCGTCGGTGGCGGGGGACGGACCCTCGCAGCAGACCACAAGGAGAGGGCAGAGGGCGATGGGGCGCTTCACGGGCCCAGTGTAGCAACGCTCAGCGCGCGGGGACGCTCCACACGGGTGACGTCCAGGCGCGGTCCTGGATGGTCCTGGCGGTCATGGTGCAGTTCTCTCGGCTCTCCATCGGGGCCGTGGCGGGGAGAGCGTTGCACACCGGGGTGCTCCAGCGGCAGGTGGGGTTCTCCAGCACCCGGGCGTAGTACGCCGCGCGCAGCGCGGGGTCATACTGGTCGTCGGTCCAGACGCCGCAGAGGGTCATGGTGCCCATCCCCGGCGTGGCCGTGCAGGTGGTGGTGTCCACCGAGGAGCCGTTCATGGCGCTCCCGGCGATGGTGACCACCCGCTCCTGGGGCCGCCCCATGGCGTCGAGCCAGACCTTCACCACCTCGATGCGCTGCAACGGGGTCATGTCGCCGGTGGCATGCACCACGAAGGTCGGGCGGCTCATGGCGTCGGGCCTCGGCGGGAGCAAACCTCCCATCGGTACGCCGTCGCGGTAACCGCGAGAGACGAGCTCCGGGTCGCTGCAGAGCCCCATGGGGAAGCCCCAGCCCGCGAAGAGCCTCGGGCGGATCCGGGTCCCGCTGGTGCCGAAGGTCTCCCGGCGGCGCAGGGCCTCGAAGATCGCGTCGCGCGAGTTCTCCACGGCCCACACGCCCGCCAGACCCCCGGGCGAGAAGACCATGTTGCCGTCGTTGGTGCGCTCCACGGGCGTGTCGTCGTTGGTGCCCGTGTGGCCCGGGAAGGGGATCTCCTGGGTGTGCCCCGGCGTGGAGTTGTGCGTGTCCGTGCTGGCGATGAACCCCAGGCGGTAGGGGTTCATGCCCCCTCGGGCCTCCATGGCCATGCCGCTCTGGAGCACGTACCGGAGGTAATCCTGCCGGGCGATGCACATGCGTCCGGCGCCGCTGCCGTCGCCGTTGCACAGGGCCACCGCCGGGCGGGCGTCCTCGAAGCCGCAGGCCTCGTCCGTGGCGCTGAAGGCGCGGTTGCACTCGCTGGCGCCCTTGTGCTGCACGATCTCCGCCAGGGGCTCGAGCTCCGCCCGCAGCGCCGCCTGGGCGGGGTCCAGCATCGTCGGGAACATGTTCCCGTTGCCCAGGTTGGCGTTGTGAGGGATCGCCAGGACCTGGCAGCCCGCCACGGCCCCGCAGCGCGCCCGGAGCGTACCGTGGAGCCCCTCGGGGGTCGGCTGGTCCATGTAGGTGACGGGCTGGTCCGGCACCTGGGCGTTGCGGAAGACCACGTTCCGGTGCTGGTTGCTCCCGCCCGTGGTGCCCGTCCACTCGTAGGCCACGAAGCTCGTGAAGCGGCACTCCGCTGTGCGGTCGTAGGCCCCCTCGGCGGCGTCGCGGATCGTCTGCCACACGCGCCCGGCGCTCGCCGCGCAGAGCCCGCCCATGGCCCCGCAGAAGCCCTGGCGCTCGGGCATGGGCCTCACGAGCTGCGCGCCGAAGAGCCCGAAGGCCAGGGCCCCCGCGAGCTGCTCCGGGACGCGCGTGAGCTCCTCGCGGTACGCCCGGCAAGCGGGCAGGGCATAGATCGCCGTGCCGGGCGTGGTGCACAGGCTCACCTCCCCGAGGAACTCCGAGTGGTCCGTCACCCCCGCGAAGTCCAGCGGGCGGTCCAGCCTCGCCGGGCGCGTGCCCTGGCCGTCCATCCCGAGGGGCGGCAGGCGGATCGCCTCCCCGCGCGCGAAGCGGTACGCCGCCGCCGTGTCGTTGCGGTTCTCCAGCGTGTACGCGTCAAAGGACAGCGACGTATGCACGTGCAGGTCCCCGAAGAACGCGCTGCGCTGCGCGCTGCGGCTCCGGCACGGGGCGCGCATCTCCGTGTACGTCACCAACGGAGGTCCGCCGTCCGGGGGCGGCGCCGTGTCCGCCGCCGCCGTGTCCCTCACCGCCGGGTCCGCCGGGGCGCTGTCCTGCGGTCGGGAGGTGTCCGGCGGGGGCCCGAGGTCCGTCCCGCTGTCCACGGGCGCCCCGCTGTCCACCGCCGTGTCCGCGGCGACGCCCGTGTCCGGGGTCGGCTGGTCCCTCCCGCCGCAGCCCCAGGCGGAGCCCGCCACCATCGCCATCCACGCGCTTCGAAGTTTCATCCGACGAGCCTCCCTGTTCGTTCAAGACACCAGAAACAAGCCACCGCCCCCAGCGCGTACACCGCCAGGAGCCTCGACGGCGCCACCACCTTCGGCGCCCTCTTCGCAACCACGGCCCCAAGGGCCGTCGCAAGCAACACCATCGCCACCTGGGCGAGCTCCAGACCTACATTGAAGGACACCAGCGCCAGGGGCAGCTCCGCCTCCGGGAGGCCCACCTCCCGGAGGGCCCCTGCGAAGCCCAGGCCATGCACGAGGCCAAAGCCTCCCGCGACGAGCCAGGGCGCGCGTCTGGTGAGCGTAGGAGGTGAGTCCCGCGGCCTGGAGAGCTCCACGGCGAGGAGCACGATGCTCAGGGCGATGCACGCCTCCACGGGCTCCGGGCGGAGGCGCAGGAGGCCCAGCGAGGCCAGCGCCAGGGTGATCGAGTGCCCGACGGTGAAGGCCGTGACGGTCTTGACCAGCGCCCGGAGGCCGTCCACCAACCACAGGAGCCCGAGGAGAAACAAGAGATGGTCGGCCCCGGTGAGGAGGTGCTCGACGCCGAGGCCGAGGTAGCTCCGGGCGGTGCGCCAGCGCTCTCCCGGTCCCCCGGGGAGCGCGACCCACGGCGCGTCCGGGCGCACCACCACGGTGCGGGAGGCGCCGCCCCGGCGCACGAAGCGCACGAGCATGTCCGTGCCGCGGTCGTCCAGGCCCTCGAAGCGCACCGTGGCGCCGCCCAGGCCCTCGGGCCCGCAGCGCACGCGGTAGCGCTCCACCACGGAGAGCCCGAGCTCCACCCGGGTCACCTCACCCTCGCGCACACACCGCGGAGGGAGCACCAGCCTCAGGGGCTCCAGGCCGTCCTCGCCGGCCTCGCCGCCGCGAGGGATCTTGAGGGAGACCTCGTAGCGCCCCGCGTCGCGCTCGCGCAGGTCGAGCCTCCCGGGCCGGAAGCCGTGCGCGGACGCGACGCCCGGGAGCGCCAGGAGCGCCAGGAGGAGCCACCAGCTCACGGCGCGCCTCCGCGGCGGGCGACCCTTGCGCCGGGCTCCGGCGGGAGCTCCACCCTCACGTCGTAGCGCGCGACCAGGCGCGCGATGGCGTCCCTCCGACGGCGCTCGGCGTCCTCTCGGAGCACCTCGGCGCGCACTGCGTCGCGCACCTCGGACAGCGCCGGGGCGTCCCCGGTGGAGCGCGCCGTGATCCTCACCAGGTGGAGCCCGTAGCGCGACGGGAGGGGCTCGCTCCAGGCGCCGTCGGGCAGCGCCGCGACGGCGCTCGCGGCGCCCTCGCCGAAGAGCTCCGCGAGGTCCCTGGGGGACTGCCCTTCGAGCGTCGGCCCCCCGGTGTACGGGTCCCCGACGGTGGACGGGAGCGCTCCCCGGGCGAGGGCCTCGCGGGCGCTTCGGGCCTCGCCCTCCAGGCGCGGTCCGCGGCGGCCCTGATCAAAGAACACCTGCTGGAGGCTCACCCTCGGCGCGGGGGCGAAGCGCTCGGGGTGCGCCGAGAGCCACGCCTGGAGGGCCGTCTCCGAGGGCTCTCCCGGGTCCGTGGAGTCCTCCAGGAGGAACTCCATTTTCTGCACCAGGCGGCGCCGCACGATCAGGTCCCCGCGCTCCAGCCCGAGGGAGAGGCCCTCGCGGTAGAGGGCCTCCTCGCGCACGAGGCCGTCCACGGCGGCGCGGAGCTCGTCGCGGGTGGGGGCCCTCCCGTCGCGGCGCTGGAGGTCCCTGGCGAGGCCCTCGGTGAAGGCCCGGTCGTAGGCGATCACCTGCGGGGCCTGGTGGTGCCGGTGCCTCCAGCCGTCGACGGCGAAGAGCGCCGCGCCCAGCGCGAGGAAGTGCACCAGCGGCTCCCGGAGAAATGCTGCTCGTCCCACACCCGGAGCATACACACCGCGGGCGCGTTCGCGTGTTGCGATTTCGTGGCGGGACGAGCGTCTACACCTGTCGACGCGGGTCCACGGTGCTCACCCTGGCAACGCCTCCGCCGATGCATTGCCGGCTCTGGTCCAGGGCCTCCTCGGCGTGGGCCTGGGCGGCCCGCAGGAGCGCCAGCTCGTGCCGGACGCCCTCCCGGTCCCTCGCCGCGAGGCGCTCCCGGAGGCGCTGTCCGTGCGCCTCCACCAGGCGCCGGAGCGCGGTGAGGCGCGAGAGCTTCTCGTCACGGCAGTGCACGGCGATGACGTCCCTCGCGGCGCGGTCCCGGGCGAGCTCCTGGGTGACGTCCCACCACGCGGCCTGGACGCGGATCTCCACGGTCCGGAGGCTCCCGAGGGCCGAGGCCTCGCATGCGCCCCAGGGGTCGGTCTGGCAGACCGGAGCGGGCTCCGTCGGGTTCGGCGCGTGGGTGGGTCGCGCTTCGGGCGTGGTGGCCGCGCAGTGGGGCTGGGCCACGAAGGCCAGCGCCGCGAGGGGGTGGTACACGGTCGGGCGGGGCCTCCGGAGGGCCATGGCTGGAGCGTAGCATCGCGCGGCGGGGTCGTGGCATGCTCGTCGGCGCGATGCCGACCTACAGCGTAGCGGTTCGGATGCAGCGGTTGACCACGGAGGAGGCGTGGGTCTCGGTCCCGGTGACCCACGAGGTCATGAAGGACGAGCCCGAGCCCGACGGGACCTTCCGGGTGAGCGCGCAGAAGCTCCGCGAGGCGGCGCTGGTGCTGGGGGCCGAGCCGAAGCTTCGCTGGACCCCCGAGGGGCCTGCGCTGGTGACGCTCCACCCGGAGCAGAGGCCTCCGCCGAGGGACCCTCCCGGGGGCTCGACGTCGGAGCCGGAGGAACCATAAAGCGTCCATGAGCGACGCGTTGATCACGGTGACGGAGGCCGCGGCCAGGGCCTTCCGCGAGGCCGAGGCCGAGGCCGGCGAGGACGTGCTCCACCTGGAGGTGTCCTCGCGCTTCGAGTACGACCTCTACTACGGCCCCAAGGGGGGCTCGGACGTGGCGGTCACCACGGACAGCGGCGTGACCTTCTACGTAGATCCCGCGTCTCGCACGCGCATCGAGGCGCTGGTGATCGACCACGTCCCGGGCCCCGATGGCGGGGGCTTCCGGCTCAAGGACACGCTCCAGCCGGAGCCCGTGGGGCAGCTCTCGCCGCGCCAGGCGAGGGAGCTCCTGGACCGGGGCGAGCTCACCCTGGTGGACGTCCGCACGGACGCCGAGAGGCTCCTCTGCCTGGTGCCGGGCTCGCTGCACCTGGACTCCGACGGCGAGGCGAAGCTCGACGCCCTGGACCGGGGAGCGCCCCTGGCGTTCCTCTGTCACCACGGGATCCGCAGCGCCGCGGCCGCGGAGCGCTACACCCGAAAGGGCTTCCGCAAGGTGTACAACGTCCAGGGCGGCATCGATGCCTGGGCGGTGACCGTGGACCCGGCGCTCCGGCGGTACTAAGGTCCCTGCCATGCACGCCCAGGGAATGCCCGACGCCCACGACGCCCTCCGAGAAGCCATCGTGAGGGCCATGCCCGACGCGCGGGTGACGGTCACCGGCGCCGTGGGGCACTACACCCTCACGGTGCTCTCCGGCGCCTTCGAGGGCCGCTCCATGCTGGAGAGCCACCGGCTGGTGTACGCCGCCATCGCGCCCTTGATGAAGGGTGACGACGCGCCCGTGCATGCCATTGACTCCCTGACCACGCGCACCGCGTGAAGGTGTCTCCCGGGAGACACCCAACGCGTCCAGGGCGCCGCGGTGCTCCCTGAGAGTGCTTGAAAACACGGGCTTTCGCGCGAGGTACGGCCCTTGCTCGGGGGACGTCCATGGCCGACCTCCTCTGGCTCCTTGCGTATGTCTTCCTCTCCGTGGCGAGCGCCGAGGGGCCCCGGACCCACCGCCCTCACCGCGCCGTGGCGGTCAGCGCCGCTTCGCCGAGGGCCTCCGGGGCTTCGCGCTCGCTCCGGCGGCACCGCCCTTCCTGGGCGCGGCACCGGGCGCCCTCGCCGCGCCCGCGGGCGCTTTGAGCGCGCGCTTGCGGGCCGCGGGCACCCTCCCGATCCGGGGGTCTCCGGCCCGCACCATCGCGCAGGCCCGGAGCACCTCCTCCTCGAAGGTGTCGGCCTCCGAGGGGAGCACCTGCCAGTCGCTCACGGGGCCGCCAAAGAGGGCGATGTGCCGCAGGGACGGCAGCTCGGCCCGCAGGCTCCCATGGTGGGCCACGGAGGTCGCGAGCCACACCCCGTTGTCCTCGGGGTGCTGCGGGCGCTCCCTCAGGATGAGCGTCACCTTGTCCCCCACATAGAGCGCGAAGCACCCGAACATCCAGCGCGTCTCCGGCTTGAGGGCGCTCAGCTCCTCCAGCACGAACCCGAAGGGAGGGGCCCTGCGGGCGCTCCTTCGCGTGCTGAAGAGCGCCTCGGGGTCCTCCAGAGAGGGCGCCTCGCGGTCCTTCCAGGCCATCAGGGACCGCACCGTAGCACCCTCGGAAGGCTGCAACCGGCGTCCGATAGGCCGTCGGGGGGGGATGTAAGGCTATAGTTGGGAGAAAATGCAACAGCCATGGCAATAGGGAGGGTGCGGTCGGGCCCCGACGGGTGGGGTAGGGGTCTCCTGGAGGCTCCAGTCGGGTCCCTGGCGTGCTCTCGGGCGGTGGTTACACTCCCGAGGACGCTGCCTGGGGTCCTGAACCTCCCCGGGTAGGAGGATACCCTGATGCAACCGGCACCCTACTATCCCCAGGCTGCCACCTGGGAGCTGACCCAGACCGAGGCCTTCCTGGCCCGCGTCTACCGCTGGATGGCCATTGGCCTTGGCGTGACGGGCTTTGTCGCCGCGGGCGTCTCGGCCCTGCCGGAGCTGATGACGATGCTCTATGGCACCGGCCTCATCTGGGGGGTGCTGATCCTCCAGGTGGTGCTGGCGCTGGCCTTCACCCCGCTGGCGCGCACGGTGTCGCCTCCGGTGGCGGGGGGTCTCTTCGTGCTCTACGCGGGGTTGACGGGGGTGGGGCTCTCGGGGCTCTTCTGGGTGTACACGGGCGCGAGCCTGGCGACGGCGTTTCTGATCACCGCGGGGACCTTCACGGCCATGAGCGCCTACGGGCTCTTGACAAAAAAGAGCCTGGCCTCCTGGGGGAGCTTCCTCTTGATGGGCCTCGTGGGGGTCATTCTGGCGAGCGTGGTGAACCTCTTTTTGGGCTCGCCGATGGTGTCCTGGATCGCCTCCGTGGCGGGCGTGGTGGTGTTCACGGGGCTCATCGCCTACGACACGCAGATGCTCAAGGACATGGCGCCGCAGCTCGGCGAGAACGGCGCCGTGCAGGGCGCGCTGGTGCTCTACCTGGACTTCATCAACGTGTTCCTGCGGCTCCTGCAGTTGTTCGGCAGCCGGCGGGATTGAGCTTTGCCCCTCAGAAGGGGATGTCGTCGTCGCCGCCGGGGGCTCCGCCGCCGAACTCATCGGGCGGGAAATCGTCCGGGCTCGGGCCCTTGGCGGCAGGGGCCGCGGCGGGCGACGGCTTGACCAGCCGCGGACCGCCTCCGCCACCGCCGTGAGAGGGATCGCCGCCCCCGGAGGCCCCAGCCCCGGCGCCCGCGCCCGCGTGGTCCCGACGGCCGTCCATCAGGATCAGGTTGCTGGCCACCACCTCCGTGATGTTCCGCTTGACCCCGTCCTTGTCGTCGTAGGAGCGCGTCTCGATCCGGCCCTCCACGAAGACCTTGGAGCCCTTGGACAGGGCCTTCGAGAGCCACTCGGCCCGCGCGCCCCAGAGCACCACGTTGTGCCAGTGGGTCACCTCCTTCCGCTCGCCGCTCTGGTCCTTGTAGGACTCCGTGGTGGCCATGCGGAAGCTAAGCTTCCCCCGGTTGTTGTTGGTGAACCGAAGCTCCGGGTCGGAGCCGAGGTTCCCGATCAACATCGCCCTGTTCAGTCCGTCTGCCATGATCGTCGCCCTTTCTGCTCGTCGCAGAGAGTTCACGAGACCGCGGTGTTTGTTTGTAGGGGCCGTCGCGGAACCCTCGCGCTGCCCCACCATGGGTCATCCATGGCCGCGATGCCCCAACACTAGGCCCCACCCACCCCACACCGCAACTTCCTGCGGACATATTCTGTCACAAACCAGGGTGAAAACCCATGGATTTCCTGGAAAGTGCTACGCTCTCCCGGTGAGCACCCGGAGGGCATGGGAAGGCTGGCGTTGGATGGCGGCGGGGCTCGGGGCGCTGGGGCTCCTGGGCGCCTGCTCCGCGGATGACGGGGCCACCGTGGACCTCGCCCCGGACGCCGCGAGCCCGATGGACACGGCGCCTCCGGGGGATGGCGGGCAGGACACCGGGGCGCCTCCCGAGGACTCCGCGGTCCCGGACACGGGCGCCCCTCCCCTGGACAGCACCCCGGACACGGGCCCTGCCCCTGCGGACGTGGTCCCGGACACGGGCGTGGCCCCGGACACGGGGATGGACACGGGCCCCGACACGAGCCCCGACGCGGCCCCGCCGACGGACACGGCGCCCGCGGACACCGCCCCCGTTGACGTGATGGACGCGCCGAGGCGCTGCGCCACGGACGTCTCGTGCGAGGGTGACCCGGGGGGGCCCGTGTGCGACGTGGCCTCGGGGCGCTGCGTCCCGTGCCTCGCGGCGCGCGACCGGTGCCCGCCATCGCAGCACTGCGACCCGGTGAGCAACCGCTGCGTGGCGGGCTGCCGGGCCGACGAGGGCTGCCCCTCCGGGCGTCGCTGCGACACCTCAACCCGTGCGTGCGTGACGTGCACCACGGACTCCCACTGCGTGGAGGGGCTCCTGTGCGTGGCGGGGGCCTGCGTGGCCGGGTGCAACCCGTCGAGGCCCTGCCCCGGGGCGCAGGGGTGCTGCGCGGGGAGCTGTGTAGACGTGTCCTCGACGGTGGCCCACTGCGGCTCCTGCGGCCGCGCCTGCAGCGTGCCGAACGCGACGCCCGCGTGCCGCCTCGGGGTCTGCGGCGTGGGAGCCTGCGCCGGGGGCTACGCCGACTGCGACGGTAATGGCGCCAACGGCTGCGAGGCCGCGACGGCCACGGACGACGCCCACTGCGGCCGTTGCGGCAGCGCCTGCGGCCCGAGGCCCAACGGCACCTCCCGCTGCGCGGGCGGTCGCTGCGCCGTCACCTGCAACGGCGGCTTCGGCGACTGCGACGGCGATGAGGCCAACGGCTGCGAGGCTTCGCTCGCCACGGACCCGGCCCACTGCGGCGGCTGTGGTCTTCGGCCGGCGGAGGCGTGCAACCTCCGGGACGACAACTGCAACGGGGCCTGCGACGAGGGGGCCGGCTGCCGCGCGGGCGTCCACCGCTCCTACAACGACGGCTCCGGCGAGCATTTCTACACCCGGGACCGCGGGGAGGCCGCGTGCTGCGGCTTCCGCGTCGAGAACTACGATTACTTCTACCTCTACACGGCTCCGGGCGCGGGGCTCGTGCCGCTCTACCGCTGCCTCCTCCCGCGGTTTCATTTCTATACCCTGGACCCGGGCTGTGAGGGCGCCGGCACCGCCGAGGGCGTGCTGGGCTACCTCTCGCCCACGCCGGGCTGCGGGGCCGTGCCGCTCTTCCGGCTTTACCACTCCGGCGGCGACCATTTCTACACGGTGAGCGAAGCCGAGCGCGACAGCGCCGCCCGCAGCGGGTACGTGCTGGAGGGCACCGTGGGCTACGTCTGGCCAGGCGGGTGAAGGGCGCCCCCGGGGCCCTGCGGGCGCCGCGGCGCGACGCTTCTGTCGGGGCTTGGGGTGGGTCAGATCCCGATGCAGATCCCTCGCTGGCAGGTGCCGGTGCAGCGGTTGCCGCAGCGCCCGCAGTGCCGCTCGCTGGACGGGAGGTGGGTCTCGCAGCCGTTGGTCGTGTCGCCGTCGCAGTTGCCGTAGTCGCGATTGCAGACGATCCCGCAGGCGCCGGAGCTGCACGAAGCCAGCGCGTGGTCGCGCGCCGGGCACGCGTTGCCGCAGCGCCCGCAGTGGGACGTGGTGCCGTTGGTGTTTGTCTCGCAGCCGTCGCTCGTGGTGCCGTTGCAGTTGCCGTACCCGCTGTTGCACGAGAGGATCCCACAGACGCCCGCGACGCAGTTCGAGGTCGCGTTGCTGAGCGAGCAGGCCGCCCCGCAGGCGTTGCAGTGCGAGGGGTTCGTGCGGAGGTTGGACTCGCAGCCGTCCGCGGGGTCGGCGTTGCAGTTGCCGAAGCCCGCCGTGCACGAGGCGACCGAGCAGAGGCTCCCGACGCAGGCCCCGGTGCCGTTGGCCGCGGTGCAGAGCCGCCCGCACGCGCCGCAGTTCGCCGTCGAGGTGGCGACGTTGGTCTCGCAGCCGTTCGCTGCGTTTCCGTCGCAGTTGCCGAAGCCCGAGGCGCAGACACCCACGGTGCATGCCCCGGCGGCGCAAGACGCCGTGGCGTTCGGGATCGAGCACACCCGGCCGCACATCCCGCAGTTGGACGGGTCCGTCGGGAGGCTGGCGCAGGTGCCCGAGCAGTTGGTCTGGCCGGGGGCGCAGGTGCGCACGCATGCCCCCGCGGAGCACACCTCACCGGCGGCGCAGGCGCGGCCACACATCCCGCAGTGGCGGGTGCTGGTGGCGGTGCTGGTCTCGCAGCCGTCGGCGGTCATGCCGTTGCAGTTGCCGAAGCCCGCCGCGCAGGCGCCGATCCCGCAAGCCCCGGCGGCGCAGGTCTGCGTGGCGGTGTGCGCCAGCGCGCAGCGCCGGCCGCAGCCGCCGCAGTGGGCCACGGACGTCGACGTGTTCACCTCGCAGCCGTCGGCGGTCAGGCCGTTGCAGTTGGCGTAGGGGGCCGCGCAGGCGCCCAGGACGCAGGCCCCACTGGAGCAGCTCGCCGCCGCGCGCGGGAACGAGCACGCCGCCCCGCAGGCGCCGCAGTGCATCGTCGAGGTGTTGGTGTTCACCTCGCAGCCGTTGGCGACCATCCGGTCGCAGTTGCCCGTGCCCGCCGGGCAGACCGCGATCCGGCACGCGCCCGCGGCGCACTCTACCGCGGCCCCCGCGAAGGAGGGGCACGCCGCGCCGCAGGCGCCGCAGTGCCCCGCCGAGGTGCGGAGGTTGGTCTCGCAGCCGTTGTTCGGGTCCATGTCGCAGTCACCGAAGCCTGCGTTGCATGCGGTGAGCGCGCAGTTGCCGTCGGTGCAGGCCGCCGTCGCGTTGGCGCGGGCGCAGGCGCGGCCGCACCCGCCGCAGTGGGCCAGCGAGGTGCGGGTGTTGGTCTCGCACATCGTCGCTGGCATCCCGTCGCAGTCGGCCGTGCCCGCGGCGCAGGCGCTGGCGCCGCACACCCCGGCCGCGCAGGCCGCGCCCCCGGCGACCGTGGGGCACGCGTTGCCGCAGCGACCGCAGTGGCCAGTGTTCACCCGCGTGTCGGCCTCGCAGCCGTTCGACGGGTCGCCGTCGCAGTCGGCGAGGCCCGTGGCGCAGGTGAGCCCGCAGGTGCCCATCGCGCAGCTCGCGGTGCCCGCGCCGCCCCCAGAGCACGCGCGCCCGCAGGCGCCGCAGTGGCCCGCGCTGGTGCGCAGGTCGGTCTCGCAGCCGTTTGCGGCCATCCCGTCGCAGTCGCCGAAGCCCTCCGCGCAGGCGGCCACGGCGCAGGCCCCGTCGGTGCAGGCCGCCGTGGCGTTGGCCAGCATGCAGCGCATCCCGCAGCCGCCGCAGTGGCTCGCGTCGGACTGGGTGCGTACGCACGCCCCCATGCAGAGCGTCCCCGGCGGAGCGCATGCGCTCTGGCAGGCGCCCTCGCTGCAGAGCTCGCCCGCCGCGCAGGCGCGGCCGCACGCGCCGCAGTGCGTCGCGCTGCTGGCCGTGTCGACACACTCTCCGCCGCAGAGGGTCTGGGCCCCCTCGCAGCCCTGGCAGGTGTCGGCCTGGCATCGCAGGCCCGCCTCGCAGCGAGGGGTCATCCCCCCGGCCGGGCAGCAGGGCTGCGCCGCCCCGCCGCACGAGGCGTCCGCCGGCGGCGGACCGTCGACGGGCGGGGCGCTGTCCTCCTGGGCAGCGGTGTCCGGAGGCGGCGGGTTGGCGTCGCCGGACCCGTCGAGAGGCGCCACGACGTCGCCGCCCTGGTCGCCTGGCGCGTCGGCCGCGGCGTCTGACACCGTTGGTGGGGGCGCCGCGCCGTCGCAGCCTCCCAGCACTCCGAACAACCACAGCACTGCAAACCATCGTCGCATCGCGAGCCCTCCTTGAAGGTACCGTCCGCGCCCCCACCGAAGCGCGTACATCGACCACGGGTGCAGGACACGCCTACCGCCCCGATGCCCCGATGAGCCCCAACTCCGTACGTGTCCCTGATCGCCTGGGACCGACGATATACGGGTAGCGAGTCCTTTGGAGCTCGCGCGACCAGTTTCCCATGGTCGAAAACAACCCACCCACTGCCCAGAACTGGCCGTGCAGCGGCGCGGGTGCGTCAGGGCGCGTTCACGAAGTCTCGGAGGTACTGCATCACCAACCGCAGCCGTGGCACCTCCGCCGTCACGGCGGGCACCACCATCCGAAGGCACCGTTCGCGCCCGACGAGCTCCGGCAGCACCGGGATCAACGTGCCCGGCGGGTGGCCCGGGTCCGGGAGCATCGCGTCGGGCAGGAGACCGATGCCGTGCCCCGCGAGGACGCACTGACGAAGGAGGTGGATGTCCCGCGTGATCGCCGCCGGCTCCACGGTGAAGGAGCCCCCTTGCTGGAGCGGCCAGACCCTTCCGTCGTCCCCGGGCGCCTCCCAGCTCAGAAGCTCGTGGCCGTGCAGCGCCTCCAGGGACTCCGGGACTCCCCGCCGGGCGAGGTAGTCCCGATGGGCGACCAACCACTCACGCATGCGCACCAGCTCACACGACTGCCATGGGCCCGGCGGCGAACTCTCTCCGAAATGTACGGCGAGGTCTGCGTCCTCGAGCATTCCGGCGGTGGGGTCCTCCGAGAAGCGCGCCCGGAGGGACAGCTTGGGCCAGGTCTGCCGCAAGGCCATGAACAGCGGGACCAGCTGGTGCGGCGGCAGCCCGATCGGGAGCGCGACGCGGAGCGTCCCCGAGGGCTCCTGCCCGAGGTCCCGCAGGGAGGACACCAGCGCGCTGGCCTCCTGCACCAGCATCCGGCCGCGCGCCGCGAGGTGCGCCCCGGCTTCCGTGGGGCTCACGCCCTCCCGGGTGCGGATCAAGAGAGGGACCCCCGCGCGGCTCTCCAGCGCGTCCACCCGACGGCGGAGCGTGGCGCGAGGGACCCTCAGCGCTCGCTCCGCACCCATGAAGGAGCCCGTCTCTACCACCGAGAGCAGGGCTCGAAGCTCTTCAAGATCCACCTCCCCCTCCCGTCGTCACCGGCCCCGGTGTCGGGCGGACAAGTTGTCCAGAAACCGCATGCGCTTCGCACGGAGCCACGTTTCTTCGGCCGTGGTGTGGTGGAATTCGCAGCGAGGGTTTCTGGGTGTTTTCAAGCGCGACCAGACCTCCAACGCCGTCCGAGCCTAGCACCATCACCCGCAGGGGAGCTTGAAAAACCTCCTGCAGTCACCGCGGGAGGTCCTCCGGCAGGATGGCTCGCTCACGCTCGTGGGTTGCGCGCTCAGCTCCCGCGGCGGAGCGAGCACGGCGCCCCCCGTCGTTCAGTCGCCCGGTGCGTCCGCCGTGGCTTCCCTCACGTCCGCGTCCGCGTGCGCCGCCCCGGAGTCGCGCGCCGTGTCAACTCCATTGTCCGACATCGTGCGAGCTGAGTCGGGTGCGGGTCCGGTGTCAGGTACGGTCGCGTCAACTGGAATAGGCGTGATGGCGCAGATGCAGGCCGTCCAGGTGTTCTCGGGGCCGCAGCGCTGGATGCCCCGCGAGGCTCCGCAGGAGCAGGGTTGACGGGACCCCGGGCTGCACTCGCGGCAGCCGAGGAGGCCGAGCAGGGTAGTCAGGGCGATCCATCGGGTCATCGTGGGGGAGGGGGAAGGTACCACGCGCCTCGCGGGCTCCGCGCGTTCGTGGCGTACTGCGCTCAACGCACCGTGAGGAGCACGCTCTTCAGGTGCGGCTCGCGCCCGGGCTCCGGCGGGTGGTCGTAGGGGACCTCCAGGTCTTTCATCTGTGTGAGCTCGCGGCGGGCGTCGCGGGCGGCCTCGTGGAGCCAGCGACGGAGCTTCGCGCGCACCACCTGCTGGTGGTTCGTGCAGCACAGGAGCTGCCCGCCGGGCTCGACCAGGCCCAGGACCTTCGCCGCCAGCGCTCGGTAGTCTCCGTCCGCGGTGAAGCGGCTTCCGTGGGTGGTCGCATAGCTCGGCGGGTCCAGCGCCACCAGCCCGAAGCGGTCCCCACGCGCCCGGGCCGCGTCCAGCCAACCGAAGACGTCCGCCGCGACGCGCGCGTGGTGGGCGCCCTCCAGGCCATTGGCCGCGAGGTTTCGCCCGCCCCGGTCCAGCGCCGCGCGCGACACGTCCACGCTCACCGAGCGTGCGGCTCCGCCCGCCGCCGCCGCCACGGTGAACCCGCAGGTGTACGCGAAGAGGTTCAGCACCGAGCGCCCCGAGGCCAGGCCCCGCACCCTCCGACGGTTCTCCCGCTGATCCAGAAAGAGCCCCGTGGAGAGACCCTCGCCGAGGCGCACCAGGTACGTCAGCCCCCCCTCCAGCACCGCCAGCTCCTCCGGCGCGTCGATGCCTCGGAGAGCCCTGGGCGGGCTCAGGGCCTCGCTCGGGACATCACTCACGACGCTCGCGTGGCGCGGCCGGCGCTTGAGGTACACACCGTCGAAGCCCAGCGACGCCACCGCGTCCAGCGCCCGGGCCTCGTCCTCGGGGGAGAGGTCGTACCCGTGGAGCACCGCGTGGCGCGCGTACACGTCCACCCGGAGGCCCGCCCCGTCGCCGTCGTGGCAGAGCCGGAAGGCCGTGGTGTCGGGCCTGGAGGCCAGCGCCCAACGCGCGTCTGCCGCGCGCTCCAGGGCCTTCAAGAGGTCTCCCGGCCGGGCGTCGGTGCCCCCCAGCGCGGCCCGGAAGGCCTCGGGCACCGGCGCCTGGA
This sequence comes from Deltaproteobacteria bacterium, assembly GCA_016218725.1. GTDB lineage: Bacteria > Myxococcota_A > Polyangia > Polyangiales > JACRDB01. The sequence continues at coordinate 40,615 of JACRDB010000063.1, read as the reverse complement.
AGGTCCTCGGGGGACCGCCCCCGGGCCAGGGGATGGTCAGGGCCTCCGCGTGAAGGAAGAGCCTCGCGGCGACGCAACCGCCGTACCAGCCGTCTCCCAGGAGGGGGAAGCCCTCGGCGGCGCACTGCACCCGGAGCTGGTGCGTGCGACCGGTCTCCGGAGCCAGCGCCAGGAGGGCCCTCGGGCCGCGCCGGGAGAGCACCTCCCAGCGCGTCACCGCCCGCTGGCTCCTGGGACCTCCCCGGCCGGGGGCGAGCGCCTCCATGCGCCCTTCGCGCGCCTCCCGCAGGTCGTGGGTGAGCACCCCGGAGCTCCCCCTGGGACCGGGCTCCGCCACGGCCAGGTAGCGCTTCTGCGCCGTGCGTCCCTCGAAGGCCGCCGCCAGCGCCGCGCTCCCCACGCGGCTCCGGGAGAACACAAGCACGCCCGAGGTGTCCCGATCCAGCCGCTGGTGGATCCCAGGACGGATCGCCTCCGGGGCCACGCCCTCTCGTCGCGAGAGGTACACCCGGAGCCGAGAGACACAGTCATCGGGACGCTCCGGGTCCGCGGCGTGGGTGCTCATGCCCTCGGGCTTGTCCACCACCAGGAGGTCCGGGTCCTCGAAGAGCACCCTCGAGGCCCTCCAGGGGACGAAGCACGCGAGCGGTTCCACCCGTGGAGCTATACTCCCCGGAGGGGGCCCCCCCGCAAGGCGCGGTGCTACAGTGCGGGCCGTGCTCCCCGTCCTGGCCCAGCTCCAGTGCGCCATCGACCAGGTTGAACTGCCCGCCGAGGAGCGCGCCCTCGGTCCCCCGGCGGTCGGGGTCGAGCACGTCCTGCGCTTCCAGAACGCCCTCACCGGCGAGGCCCTCACCCCCGGCGAGGTCGGGGGTCTGGTGCCGTCACTCCTGGGCGCGGACTACGCACCCATCGCCGCGGCGGGGGAGCTCCAGACCGACCCCGGCCGCACGCGCTACCGCCGCGCGTGGGCGCTCCCCCCGCGGGGGACCTACCGCGTGCGCGTCGAGGGCTCCGGGCGCTACACCGGCTGCGAGCGCACCTTCCCCGCGGAGGGAGCGCCACGGCGCGCCCTGGTGGTGTCCCTGGTGCCCCGGGCCCGGGACGTGGTCGTGCGCGCCGTGGTCTCCCGCGGCGACGGCGAGGCCACCTTCCCCGACGGAGGCTACGCCGGCCTGGAGCTCCGGCCCGATGCCCAGGCCGAGCGCGACGTGGTCGTCCACCGCGGCACCTGCGCCGGCGAGGGCCGCGCCTCGGGCCGCGACTGGTGCGTACGCTTCCTCGCCGGGGAGCCGGGTCCCACGGCCTTCGTGGTCCGCGCCCCGGGCTTCGGCCTCGCAAGGGTCACCCTGGACCCGAACGGCGCCGAGCGCACCCTCCTGGCCGAGCCCCGCTGGGAAGGGCACATCCACCCCAACGCCCTCCTGCGCGTCTCCGCAGGCTTCGGCGTCGTCAACGCCGAGGGGCTCAACCTCCTGGCCGCCATCGACGCCGTCGCGCCATCCTCGGTCACCGGCCGCACCTGCCCCCTCGCCAATACCTGTCTTAGACCTGTGGTACATGTAGGTGTGGGACTCACACCCTACCGCCGAGAGACGGAGCTTCTGGGTCCCGGGCCGACGCCCACCTTGGACAGCACCACTTCTGGCGTACTTGGGGGCTTCGAGGTGGGGGCGGGGCTGTTGGTGTTGCCGCCGGGCACGGGCGATCGGTTTCGGGCCTCGGTGACCGTGTCGGGGCTCCTGGCCTCGCGCGGGGACGAGCGGGACGCCGCGAGGATGAACGTGCTGCTATCACCCGCCACCACGGTGCTCGGGGGCGTCGGGGAGGTGCTCCTGGGTGTGAGGCTCTTTGGCGGTATTGCGCTCCAGACGGCGGCCAGGGTGCTCTTCGTACCGGTGGTGGGCTCTCGGGGGCGGCAGTTCAGCTACCTGGGAGACGCCTCGGTGTCCACCCAGACGTCGTCCCTGGTGCACCTGTCCCTCCAGTTCGGCCTCGGGGTGGAGCTCTGATTCAGCTCCGAACCACCCTCGCGTAGGCCCCCGCTGGAATCCGGTAGACACTGCCCACCAGCGAGGGGTCCCGCGGCGGCATCGGCGGTGCCTTCGGGGGCGCCATCCTGCGCGGGGCCAGGGTGTCCGCCAGCACCGACCGTCGAGGCGCGGGTACCGGCGTCGTGGTCGCGCGCTCTTCTCTCGCCGGGGCCACCCAGGCGATGCGATCCAGCACCACGAGCTGCGACAGCTCCGCGTGGACGTGGAGCACCACCCGCTCCCTGCCGTCCCGCGCCATGCGGAACTCCACGGGGACACCCTCGATCACCCGCGCCTGGGTCTCGCTGCTGCGCACCAGGACCGCCACCCGGAGGCACTCCTCCAGGGCGTGCTGGAGCTGGACCGTGGCCTCGCACACCGGGCGCATCGCGCGCGTTCCAATTGGGAGCATCGTAGGCCCACTGTGGAGCCATCGCACACGACCCTACAAATTTTTGACCGACCCTCCGCGGGGGGTCTCCTGCGGGGCAGTGGGCTCCTGCGAGAGGCGATGAGGGACCAGCGAGGCCCGCTGCCGGGCCCGGATGTTCACCAGCTCCACGCCGAAGGCGAAGGTCATGGCGAAGTACACGTAGCCCTTGCTGACGTGCTGGCCCATGCCGTCGGCCACCAGGAGCACGCCGATGAGCATCAGGAAGGCCAGGGCCAGGACCTTGGCGCTCGGGTGCCGGTCCACGAAGTCCCCGATGGTCTTGGCGAAGAACAGCATCCCCAGGGCGGCGATCACCACGGCGATGCACATCACCGGGAGGTCCCGGCTCATGCCCAGGGCGGCGATCACCGAGTCCAGGGAGAAGACAATGTCCAGGAGTACGATCTGCACGATGGCCCGGAGAAAGACCGTGGCCGAGGCGGGGGCGGGGGACGGGGCCTGGGACAGCGAGGGCGGGAGCTCCACGCTCTCGTAGATCTCGTGGGCGCTCTTGCCCATGAGGAAGAGCCCCCCGAGGAGGAGGATCAGGTCCCGGCCGCTTACCGGGTGCTGAAAGACCCAGAAGAGCGGCCGGGTCAGGCGCATCACCAGGTTGAGCGTGGTCAGGAGCCCCAGCCTCATCCCCATGGCCAGGATGAGCCCGATGGTCCGGGCGCGGGCCCGCTGGGCGGGAGGGAGCCTCCCGACGGTGATGGCCAGCACGATGATGTTGTCAATCCCGAGGATGACCTCCAGCGTGGTGAGGGTCAGGACCGCAAAGAGCCGCTCGACCTGGAGGAGTCCATCCATGGGGTGCCTTGGGCCCCGCGCGGGACGAACCCGCGCGGGCAACCCCTGGAATCTGTGCGACGCGGGGGATGGCACGCAAGGGGGAACCGCCCCGCCCGGGCCCTTGCATCCGGAGGCGTTTGCGGCGACAACCCCGGCACCCTGCGAGGTCCCATGCGAACCCCCGGCCTTTCTTTCGTGTACGTCTCGGCGCTCGCGGCATGCAGCGGCGCCACCGGCAACCCGCCCCCCCCCACGGACGGCGCGGTCACGGACTCCCAGGCCGACAGTTCCCCACCTGGGGATACAGGCACCCCCGGGGACTCGGGCACCCCCGGGGACACCGGGATGGGCGGGGACACGGCCATGGCGGCGTGCGGCACGGAGAGGCCGGACCTGTCCATGACGCCCGCCAGCGAGGGCCTGGTGATCGCCGCGGACGGGACGATCTATTCGTCCCGCAGCGGGGGCGTCGCGCGCACCCGGCCGGGGATGCCCACGGAGGCAAACTGGGTGCGCCTGACCGGGGCCACCACGGTGTGGGGCCTCGCGCTGGACGTGGCCAACCGGCGGCTGTACGTGGGCTCCCCGGGGAACGCCACGGTCTTCGCGGTGGACTACACCGCGGACCCTCCAACCTCCACGGCGCACCTCGCCATGGCGGGGCAGCCCAACGGGCTCACCATGGGGCCCGACGGGGCGCTCTACTACTCGGATTTCGCGGGCGGTCACGTGTACCGCGTGGAGGCCGCGGGGATGCGCACGCGGGTGACCCGGACCCCCATCGCCCAGGCCAACGGGCTCGCCTTTGCGCCGGACCGTACGCTGTACGTGAACGGCTATGGGGCCGGGCAGGTGTTCCGGCTGACCCTGGACGCGATGGGCGCGGAGACCGAGAGGGCCATGGTGGCCACCGGCGCGGGCGGGGCCGACGGGCTCGCCCTGGACGCCATTGGGAGGCTCTACGTGACGGCCCAGGGCTCCGGCAGCCTCCTACGGTACAACGCCGACGGCACGGGGCGGACGGTGCTCCGGATGGGGATGACCTCCCCGGCCAACGTGGAGTTCGGCGCCGGGAGCCTGAACTGTTCGGACATCTACATCGCCACGGGCGGCAGGCCCGGGGTGGTGATGGTCGAGGGAGACACCAACGGCGCCGCGGTGCCCTGGCACCGCTGAGCGCGCAAGGGAGAGAGTGCATCCATGGCGGACCTTCGCGGAATTCTCACGGACCCGGCCCGGCGGCAGCAGGTGATCAATGACGCCCAGAGGCTCCTGGACGACGAGGTGGCCTCCAAGGGCGGGCTCACGGGCCTGGCCATCAAGGGCGCGTTCAAGATCGTGCAGGGCGTCCGGCCCGGCATGGTGCGGGACGTGATCGACGGCCTGCTCGACGATTTCTCGGCCCGGCTGGATCGGTTCTACCAGGACCACGGGACCAAGGGCGCGGGCAAGAGCCTCCCGGACTACTTCACCAGCCGCAGGGGCGAGGTGGCCGACGCGCTCCTCGGGATCACCGACGATCGCGCGAAGGTCACCCGCCACGGGACCCTCAAGAAGGCCTACGAGGGCCTGCGCCCCAAGGCGCGGGAGCACGTCGAGGCCGCGGTGCCCGGCATCGGTCGGTTGATCGATAAGCACACCAGGGCCTAGCGGCGCGTGGAGCCCGTCTTCACGCCAGGGCTCCCCGAGGACCCGCGGGAGACGCTCCCCGTGGCGGGGAGCTTCTGCGCCTTCCTCGACGGGGACCTGGTGCTGGTGGGGGAGCCCTCGAGGCTTCCAACGGACCTGCAGGTGGTGTCCTCGGCCACGGTGCGCGGGCTCTACCTGGGCTCCCTCGATGGGACGCCCTTGTGGGCCGTGGAGCTCCGCGGGGACACCTCGCTCCCGAAGGGCTGGCGGAGCGTCAGCCTCCGGGCCGCCACGGCGATGGTGCCCGCCAGCGTGTGGCGCGCGGCGTCGTACGCGTCGCAGCTCCTGCACTGGGATCGCACCGCCAGCTTCTGTGGCGCGTGCGGCTCGCGCACGGAGCCCGTCGGCGGCGAGCGGGCGCGGCGCTGCCCCGCGTGCGACCACCGGTGGTACCCGCGGGTGTCGCCCTGCACCATCACCCTGGTGCACGACGGCGACCGGGTCTTGATGACCCGCAAGGCCGAGTGGCCCGCCGGGCGCTACGGCCTCGTGGCGGGCTTCCTGGAGCCCGCGGAGACTCTGGAGGAGTGCGCCCGCCGGGAGGTCCTTGAAGAGACCGGGGTCACCGTGGAGGCGCCGGTGTACCAGGGCAGCCAGCCCTGGCCCTTCCCCCACCAGCTCATGGTGGGCTTTCGGGCGCGCTACGCCTCCGGCGAGGTCGCCCACGAGGAGAGCGAGCTGGAAGACGCCCGGTGGTTCCCGGTGGACGCGCTCCCGGTGCTCCCTCCGCGGTTCTCCATCGCGCGGAGGCTCATCGACGACTGGGTGGACGAGGTCCGTCCCCCAAAGCCACGATAGGTAGGAGAGACGCATGGAACTGAAGGATCTGAAGGTGATCGTCACGGGCGGGGCCCAGGGCATGGGCGCCCATTTCGTTCAGCGCCTCGCGGAGGCCGGGGCCTCGGTGGCCGCGGGGGACGTCAAGGCCGACGGGCTGGCCGCCCTCGCGGACCGGTGCAAGGGCCTCTCGGGGACGGTCCACACCCGCACGCTGGACGTCTCCCGGGACGAAGACTGCGAGGCCTTCGTGGCCTGGGCCTACGGAGCCCTCGGGGACCTGAACGGGCTGATCAACAACGCGGGGATCCTGCGCGATGGCCTCCTGGTCAAGAAGGACAAGGAGACCGGCGCCGTGAAGAAGCTCTCCCGCGCCGAGTGGGACGCGGTGCTCGCGGTGAACCTCACCGGCGCCACGATGATGGTCCGCGAGACCGTGGCGAAGATGGTGGAGACGGGGTCTCGCCCCGGGGTGATCGTGAACATGTCCTCGGTGGCGCGGCACGGCAACCGCGGGCAGAGCAACTACGTCTCCGCCAAGGCCGCGCTCGCCGCGAACACCGTCACCTGGGCCAGGGAGTTCGGGTCCTTCGGCATCCGGGTGGGGGCCATCGCCCCGGGCATGATCGAGACGCCCATGACCCAGGGCATGAACCAGAAGGCGCGGGACGCCCTCGTGGAGCGCGTCCCCGTCGGTCGCATCGGCCTGCCGGAGGACATCTGGCGGGCCGTGCGCTTCGTCCTGGAGTGCGACTACTTCACCGGCCGCACCATCGACGTGGATGGCGGGCTTTCAATGTGAGGCTCCCGCTCCACGGCGCGCTCCTGGGAGCCCTCCTCGCGTGTGAGGGTGCTCCGGTCAATGCAGTTGACAGCGCCGCCGTGGACGCTCCCGGCGTGGACTCCGCGGCGCCGGATACCGCGGTGGCGGCGGACTCCACGGCACCGGACGTCGCGGTGCAGGACACCACCGTGGCGGACACCGCCGAGGCCGCCGTGCGTGACAGCGCGCCCGCTGCGGACGCGGTGGGCGCGCCTGGGAGGTATTTCCCGCCCGGCAGTCCCTGGACGCGGGACGTGTCCTCGGCGCCGGTGGACGCGGAGTCCTCCGGGGTGATCGCCGCCCTCGCCGCGGCGGGCGGTTGGGGCACCGGGACCTTCCGGGTGGAGTTCTCCCTCGACGTGCTGGACGGGGACGCCACCACGCCGCTTCAGGCGTTTACGCGCACCGAGGATTTCTTCAGCCCGGACTGCGACAACGTGCCCATGCCGGTGCCGCCGGGAGGCAACCTCGAAGGCGAGACGGGCTACGCCTGCCTGTCCGACGGGGACTGCCACCTCATCGTGCTGCACGCCCCGACGCGGAGGCTCTACGAGATGTGGCGCGCGGACCTCCGGGGGACGACCTTCCGGGGCGGGTGCCTGGCGGTCTGGGACCTCTCCCGGGTGTACCCCGACAACGGCCGTGGGGACCCCTGCACCAGCGCGGACGCCGCGGGCTTCCCGATCGCGCCGCTCCTGGCCACCGCCGACGAGGTGGGGGCCGGGCAGGTGCCACACGCCCTGCGCTTCGTCCTCCCCAACGACCGCATCCGTCGCAGGGTCTACGTGCGCCCGGCGACGCACTCTACGGGGGCGACCTCGGGGCCTGCGACGGCCATCCCCTATGGCGCCAGGCTGCGTCTCCGGGCGGACTATCCCCTGGCGAGGCTGCCCAACGACGGCGCCCGCGCGGTGGCTCGGGCGCTCCAGCGCTACGGCATGCTCCTGTCCGACGGCGGCAACATCGCCCTCACGGTGCAGTCCGATCGCCACAGCCGTCGGCGCTGGGAGGGCACCCTCGGGACCCGGGACCTCTCCATGCTGCAGGTGACGGACTTTGCCATGGTCGAGGCCGGGCGGAGGTACACCTTCAACACCGACTGCGTGCGCGCCCCGTAGGGGGTGTTACTGCGCGGTAACATCCTCTGGAGGGTCGGCCTTCCAGGCGTCTCGTGCCCAGGACCAGAGGGCCTGCCAGAACTCCGGCGGGGGCTTCGGCGAGAGGCCCGGACCCACGTACCACCGGGTGACGGCCCCCTCCGCGGGGACCATGAGGGACCCAAAGGGTGCGGGCGGGTCAAGGGTGACGCGCACGGGCTCGCGCGCCGGCTCCAGGGTCCCGGTGAGGTCCAGGGTGCGTGAACGCGGGACAAAATCCGTGTCCCAGTAGTCCCCGAAGTCCCAGACGGTGAGGCGCACCGCGGCGCGCCCGGGCGCGCTCTCGGTGACCTCCAGGTCCACGGCGGCGGTGAGGTGGGCCCAGTGGACCGAGGCCTCGACCTCTTCGAAGCGATGGCTCCAGCGCACGGTCCCGGAGCGTACCAGAGGGTCGTTACCGCGCGGTAACGATCACGAATACGCTACGAATTCCGACCCTCCCGGAGGGTTCGGTTGACCTGCCGGGGCCGCCGCGGTACCCCGGACACGATGGACCGCGCGCGGTGCAACACGCCCCGGCATGACCCCGGGAGCCCAAAGGGCCACTACGAGAGCTGGTTCCAGCGGGCCAACCACCCCTCGCGCCCGCTGGCCTTCTGGATCCGGTACACGATCTTCCACCCGAAGGGCGGGAGCCCCGTGGGGGAGCTGTGGGCCATCTGGTTCGACGGCGAGAGGGAAGAGGTGACCGCCGTCAAGGAGACCTTCCCCTGGGACCGCTGCGCCTTCGGGGAGGAGAAGCGCGTGGGCGGGGCCGTCCTTCGGGATGGGGCGCTCCGGGGCTCCGCCCAGCAGGGCGCCACGGTCATCGCCTGGGACCTCACCTGGGACGGTGGGGGGTTGCCCCTCCTGCTGCTACCCGAGGGGCTCTACACCGCGGGGTTCCCCAAGGCCAAGGCCCTCGTGGGCACCCCCGGCGCGAGCTACCGCGGCGGGATCACCGTAGGGGGCGTGGCCCACGAAATCGACGGCTGGCTCGGGAGCCAGAATCACAACTGGGGTGAGCGCCACACGGACCGCTACGCCTGGGGGCAGGTGAGCGGCTTTGACGGCGCGCCCGATGCGTTCCTGGAGTGCGCCACGGCGAGGCTGAAGGTGGGCCCCGTGTGGACCCCATGGCTCACCACGGCGGTGCTGCGCCTGGGGGGTGAGGAGCTCGCGCTGAACAGCCTGGCCCGCGCGCCGCTGGCGAGCGCCACGCTGGAGGGGCTCGCGTGGTGGTTTCGCACCAGCGCCCGAGGGGTCACCCTGGAGGCGCGCTTCGAGGCGCCGGCTTCGCGCTTCGTGGGGCTGCGCTACGGCAATCCCCCGGGGGGGGCCAAGGTGTGCCTGAACAGCAAGCTGGCGCGCTGCGAGCTCACGGTGACCTGGCCCGGGAGGCCCTCGCGGCGGCTGGTCACCGCGCACCGCGCGGCGCTGGAGCTCTTGTCGGACGAGGGGCACCCCTCGGTCCCCGTGGTGGCGTGACGGCCAACAAGGCCGCTCTGGAATGGTCTTGAACGGTTTCTGGAGACCGGGCCACGATAGGCCATGGAGAACGCTCGATCGCGCTTGTGGGTGGCGCTCGTGGTCGCGCTCGCGGGGTGCCCGGAGCCCCAGGATCCGCCAAATTCTGGACCGTTGACCGATATCGGGGCGGGGGACCGCCAGGAGACGTCGATGGACGGCCCCCCGGAGGACGCTCCGTCGGACGTAGGGAGCGACCGACCGGACGCCGGTCCGGACGACACCGCCTCGCAGGACGTCGCGGACTCTTCCACGGGAGACTCCACGGTCTCCCCGGATGCCTCCGAGGGAGGTCCGGGCCCCGTGGTGGGCAATCGCCCGCCGGTGTTCCTCCCGGGCTCCATCGGCGCCGCGAGGGAGGGCCAGCGCTTCGCCCACGCTCTCCAGGCCGAGGACCCCGACGCGGACCCGCTGGTGTTCTCCCTCCGTGAGGCCCCGACCGGAATGACCGTAGACGGTGCCACGGGGCGCCTGGACTGGCTCCCTCGGAGCGGCACCACCGGCAGGTTCATCGTGGCTGCGAGGGTGACAGACCCCGCTGGGGCCTTTGCAGAGCAGCGCCTTGAGGTCGCCGTCGAGGAGGGGGTCGAGGCGCCCAGGATCACGTCTCTGCCGACGCTTACGGCGACCGCGGGGGCCGCCTGGACCTACGCCGCCACCGCCGAGGACCCCGATGACGCGGCGCTCACCTGGGTGGTGACAGGCCCCGCGGGGATGACTGTGGACCCGCTGGGCCGGGTGACCTGGGCCGTGCCGTCGGGCGCGATGGGAGTCGTCCCGGTGACCCTGACGGTGCGCGACGTCGGTGGGCACGAGGACCGCCAGGCCTTCACCTTGGGCGTCACGGACCCGAGCGATCGCACGCCCCCGACGGTGTCCCTCACCGCGCCCGCGGCGGACGCGGTGTTGACGGCCCCGGCGGAGGTCCAGGGGACGGTCACCGACGCATCCCTGGCGGGGTACACCCTCTCGCTCTGCCCGCAGTGGGGCGGCGCGACGGACTGCATCGAGGTCACGCGGGGCCTGAGCGCGGTCACCGCCGGGCGCCTGGGGACCGTCGATCCAAGGTCCTACGCCGCGGGGACCTACACCCTCCGCCTCACGGCGCGCGACGCGAGCGGAAACACCGCGGAGGCGTCCGTGGCGGTGCGCCTCGCCGCGCTCGCGGAGGTGGGCGCCGTGCGGCTGCGCTTCCTCGACCTCACGCTCCGCGCGGGCGGCGCCGAGCTCGCCCTGGAGCGCATCTATGACGGCCTGGACCTGCGCCGAGGGGAGCTCGGCTACGGCTGGCGCTACGAGTGGTCCATGGGGCACTCCGAGCAGCCCCAGCGGCCGGGGCGAGGGTGGGTGGTGCGCATGGTCGGCCGCATCCCGCCGACCTTCGCGGTGGAGGCGACGGACCCGCACCCCCTGCGCTTCGCGCTCCCCGACGGGCGGTCCTACCGATTCCAGCTTACCATGGAGCTGGAGTCCGGGCTGAGCACCATCCGTCCGGTGAGGCCCGTCTTCGTGGAGGAGGGCTCCACAGGCGCCACGCTCCGCGCGCTCAACGCCTGGATGACGCCCTACTCGTCGACGGACTACACGCTCTTCGCGCGCGGCGACCGGATCTACGAGGACGTCACCAGCGAGGACGAGTTCACCCCCGCCTACTATGAGCTCACCACGGACTGGGGCGAGGCCTTCACCTTCGAGGCATCCACGGGCGCCGTGAAGCGCCTTCGGGACCCCTCGGGGCTCACCGTGGACCTCACCTCGGGCACCAGCGTGCGCGTGGGGGCCCGCGACGTGGCGCGCTTCGAGCGGGACGCCGCCGGGCAGGTGACCTCGGTCACGGACACCGTGACGGGGCGCGTGGTGCGCTACCGCCGGGACGCCGCCGGGGACCTGGTGGGCGCGACCCTCGCTGAAGGCACGGAGCACACCTACACCTACGCCAGCGGGCACCGGCTGACGGGCTACAGCGCCCCCGGGGAGCCGCCCGAGCGCTGGGAGTACGACGCGAGGGGTCGCCTCACGCGCCACACCGGCGAGGGTGGCGCCGTGCTGGAGCACCGCTACGACGACGCGCGAGGCCGCGTGACCACCATAGACGTCCTCGGGCGCTCGGTCACCCAGGAGCTCGACGCCCAGGGGCGGGTGACGCGCCTCACGGATGCCCTTGGGAACTCGACCTCGTTCACCTACGTCGGCGCCTCCACGCTGGAGGCCAGCCGCACCGACGCGATGGGTCGCACGACGACCTTTACCTACGACCGGCGCGGGCGCCAGACGGTGGTGCGCGACGCCCTCGGGCAGGAGCAGCGCACGGAGTACGATGACCTCACGAGCCAGCCCCTGAGGGTGACCGACGGCGCCGGGAGGGTCTTTTCCCAGGCCCTGGACTCGTCCGGTCGGCTGGTTTCCCAGGTGCTCCCCGACGGCACCACGGCGCGGCGGTACAGCTATCCCGACGCCAACACCATCGTCTCCGAGGACGCCCTCGGCAGGAGGACCACGACCCGCTACGACGACCGCGCGCGGGTGGTCTCCGCCACCGACGCGCTGGGGCGCGCCACCACCACGACCTACGACGACACGGCCCACACCCTGACGGTCGCCACTCCCGACGGCGAGAGGGTCACCGCCGCCCAGGACCCCTTGGAGCGCACGACGCGTTTGCAACTCCGGGAGGGGGCGCTCACGTACGCCTACGAGGGCTCCAACGAGCTCCCGACCCGCGTGACCGGTCCCGGGATGGGCGCCCTGGAGCTCCGGAGGGACCGCGCCGGGCAGCTCACCGAGGTGGTAGCCAACGGCCGCGTGGTCGAACAGCTCCGCTATGACGCCGCGGGGCAGCTCGTCTCCCACCGAGGCCCCGAGGGCGGCACCACCTACCGCTACGACGCCGCCGGGAGGCTGTCGCATGTCACCGCCCCGTCCGGCGAGGTGGACATCGCCCGGGACCCCGTGGGGCGCATCGTGGAGCTACGGTCTGGCGCCGGCGAGGCCCAGCACTTCGCGTGGGACGCCGCGGGGCACCTCGTCGCCGCGGACGCGGGCCCCGGCACCCGCCTGGAGCTCACCCGCGACCGCAGCGGACGGACCACCCGCATCCTCGACGCCCTCGGGCGCAGCACGGACATCACCTACGACGCCAACGGTCGACGCACGGGCTTCACCTACCCGGGGGGGCTCACCTTCCAGCGCAGCTACCAGACCACGGACCTCGACGACGAGCACGCTCCCGTCGCGCGGGAGACGGACCTCGAAGGCATCACCCGATCCTTCACCTACGACTCCGAAGACCGCCTTGCCTCCGTGGCCGAAATGGGTGGCGGGACAACCACCTACACCTACACCGATGGCGTACTCACGCTGGTGCGCGATGCCCTTGGTCGGCAGACTCGTCGGAGGGAGACCGCCGAGGGGCTGGAGGAGGTGATCTCTCCCGAGGGTCGCGCGCAGCGGTGGCAGTACGACGACGGAGGACGGGTGACGCGCTGGACCCGCGGGGACGGGTCGGAGATCACCTATGAATACGCCGACGGCGTGGTCCGCGCGAGGACGCCTTCGGGCGCGACGCTGGAGCTCGCGCGCGATGAGGCCCTCGGTACGGTGATCACCCGTGGCACCGCTGCGGGGGTGGTGCGAGAGCTCGTAGACGACTCTGGCCGGACCCGCTACGTGGAGCTGGACGACGGCGCGTCGGTGCTGGTGGCGCGCACCCTCCAGGGGGAGGTCGCGGCGGTGACGGCTCTCACGCCGGGCGGGGGGCGTCTGGTGACCCGCTACACCTACGACGCGCGGGGGCGTGTGACCGCGCTCACGGCGCCTTCGGGCGGTTCCTTTCGGTACACCTACGACGCGGGGGGACGCCTGACCCGGGAGGACCGGCCCAACGGGACCTCGACCGTGTGGACCTTCGGGGCCCTGGATCGCCCCACCGCCGTGCGCCACCTGCGCGGAGAGGTGATGCTTGCGGAGTACCGGTATACCTACGACGCCCGGGGTCGCGTGGCGACGGAGGCCGACCCCGAGGGTCGCTATGAGTACGGCTACGACGCGCTCAGCAGGCTGGTCTCCGTGCGTCGCTTCGACGGCGAGCGCCTCGTGGAGACCGTGACCAGGGCCTACGACGCCGTGGGGAACCTCCTCACCCTGACCGACGGCGCGGGCATGCGTCGCTACACCTACGACACCGACGACCGGCTCCTGGAGGCTCTGGGGCCCGCCGGGACCGTGACCTACGGCTACAACGCCCGAGGGGCGCTGGTGAGCGTCACAGCGCCCGAGGGCGTCACGCGCTACGACTACGACGACCTCGACCGGCTGACGGCGGTCACGCTCCCGACGGGGGCCGTGGTGCGATACCAGTACGACGTCGGCGGGCGGCTCCTCGCGCGCACCGAGGGCGCCGTGACGCGTCGGTGCCTTCCTCTTCCGCTGACGCCTCGGGGTTACCACGACTGCGCGGCGACCTACACCGTCGGGGCCGCGCCCGACGTGGAGGTGCTCACCCATGGTCCCCTGGGCCTGGCCCAGGTCACCCGCGGGGGCGCTGCGCGGTACGTCCTGGGCGACGCCAACGGGAGCCCGATCGCGCTCACCGACGCCGCGGGCGCTGTCTCCGGGGCGGTCCGCTTCGACCCCCACGGCGCCCGCAGGGGAGCGCCCCCGGCGGGCTTCGAGTATGGCTACCGCAGCGAGCGTCAGGATCCCACCACGGGCCTCGTGTATCTGCGCGCCCGCTGGTACGACCCGCGCACCGGGAGGTTCCTCACGCCCGACCGCGAGGGCGCGGCCTCCCGCGACCCGAGGTCGCTCCACCGCTACCTCTACGGTCTGGGTGACCCGGTCAACCGCGCGGACCCGAGCGGGGGGTGGTCCCTCTCCTCGGTGATGTCCGCGGTGTCCATCCAGGGGATCCTCTCGACCATCGCCCGTGGGGCGGCGTCGGCATGCATCGGTCGGAGGGTGGTCTTCCAGATCGGCGTGGCCTTCGCGCGCTGGGCCATCGAGCGGGCGGTGGCGCCGCTCTTCGACGAGGTCCTGACCGCGCTCCGGGCCCTCTCCCGCATCACCGAGTACGATTTCCACCGAGAGCTCCATGACATCATCTGCAACGGCTTCTCGGGCCTGGGGGTCGGCGGCTTCGAGTTCTTCGTGCCGATTGACCGCTGCGGCTTCCGCGTCAACGGGAGGTCGGGGCAGAGCACCACCTGCGGCAGCGCCTTCCCCGGTCCCGCCGCCTACCGCGGGCTCCAGGGCGTGGACATCCTCTACGCCGGCACGGTCCCGGTCGAGCTGAAGGTGGGCTCCAGCAGCTTCGACGAAGACCAGCTCAAGACGTATTGCCGCTTCGCCGCGAGGCAGGGCTCGCGGGCAGTGGTCTACGGCTACGTCACCACGCCCATGGACCGCACGAACCTCCGCAGGGCGCTCTCGTGCTGGCGCTGCTGGCGCGGAGCGGGAGCGAGCTGTACGCAGCGACCCACCGGGGGCTCGGTCTACCTGGCCTTCGGCGTCCGCCGTGGCCGGGGGGCCTCCCGGAGGATCTACGTCCCCAATTTCGGCTGCGCCGACCTCCTCCGATGAAGGGTCGTTACCGCGCGGTAACAACCCCCTCGGAAGCGCGCAAACCCCTAGAAAAGCCGACCCTCCCGGGCCCAGCGCCTCAGCTCGCCCAGACGTCCTGCTGGTAGCGCCCGGAGGCCTTGAGCGCCTCCAGCCTGGCGCGGGCCTCGTCGGGCTTGAGGCCCCCTTCGGTGGCGAGCACCTCTTCCACGGCCTCGGCCACCGCCGGGGCCATCCTCCGCGCGTCGCCGCAGACAAAGAAGCTGCCCCCGGCCTGGACCACGTCCCAGAGCATGCGTCCCTGCTCCCGGAGCCGATCCTGGACGTAGGTCTTGGGCGTTCCGGGCTCCCGCGAGAACGCCAGGAAGAGCCCGTCCAGCGTACCGTCCGCGGCCCAGGCCTCCAGCTCCTGGCGGTAGAGGTAGTCCTGCGACGGACCCCGGCACCCGTAGAACAGGTACGTCTTGCCCACGCGCGCGCCTGCCCTGCGCTGCGCCGCCCGCTCCTGGAGGAACCCGCGGAAGGGCGCCAGGCCCGTGCCCGGACCCACCAGCACCACGTCCCGGGAAGGGTCCTCGGGGAGCCGGAAGGCGCTGCCGGTGTCCTTTACCAGCGCCCTCACCGGGCTGCCCACCGGGAGCTCCGCGAGGTAATGGCTGCCGACCCCCTCGTGCACCCGCCCCGAGGGGGCCTCGAAGCTGTGCACCCCCACGGTGATCGAGCACGCTCCCGCGAGCCCCCGCGGCGACGACGAGATGGAGTAGTACCGAGGCTTCAGGAGCGGCCTCAGGGACACCAGGAGCCCCAGGTCCAGCGGCACCGAGGCGTAGCGCTCCAGGAGCTCCAGCATGGTCGGGCGCTGCGATAGGACCCCCGACCGGAAGCCCTCCTCGGTGGAGAGGGCCTCCAGGGCGGTCTTTTCGGGCGGGCATTGGGTGCTTCTCGCCAGGGCCCGCAGCTCGCGGCGGGTGACGGGCCCCAGGAGGTCCACAAAGCGCGCCAGGAGGTCCCTCACGGTGATGGGCACGCCCGTGGGCAGCCGGCCGGTCTCCGCGGCGGACGCCCCGGAGCGCTCGCGCAGCACCACCACGTCCGTCGGGCGCAGCCCGCAGCGCTGGGCGGCCGCGAGCACCGCCTCGGGGGGGTTCTCGGGGAAGACCCCGAGGTGGTCCCCGGCGGTGTACGTCGCCGCCCGTGGGAGCGCGACCTCCAGGTGCCTCGTGGAGCGCCCGGAGCCGGGGGCCTGGAGCTCGTCGTTGCGCTGCACCCGCCCGAAGAGGGCTGCTTCATGGAGGGGCCAGGCGCTCGGCTGCGTCGCGTCGGGCAGCGTCCCGGCGTAGTTCATCACCTCCGCGGTGTAGAGCCGGTCCTCGGGCTCCCCCGAGGCCGTGCCCGTGGGTTGGGCGCCCGCGTGAGCCTCCAGGGCGGGCCATAGCTTCGCCTTCCAGCTCTCCGCGGCGGCCTCGAAGTCCCCGTCGGCGTCGCAGGCCCCGGCCTCCACGAGGGCCTTCGCCCCAAGGGCCTCCAGGCGCTCATGGATGAAGCGAGGGACCTTCTGGTAGGTCCCGCGCCACTGGGTGTTGCCGCACCCGAGGACCGCGAAGGCCAGGCCCTTGAGCGCGTCCGGGGCGTGCTCCTGGGAGGCGAGCCACGCGCAGAAGCGCGCCGCGTCGTCGGGGGGCAGGCCGTTGTAGGTCGAGCACACCACGAGCACCACGCCGGCGCGGGGGAGCTTCGCCGTGAAGGCGTCGAGCTCGGCGACCGCGGTGCCGTAGCCCCGGGCCTCGGCCTGGCGCCCGAGGTCCAGGGCCAGCTCCTGCGAGGCCCCCATGTTGGACCCGTAGAGCACCCAGAGCGCCGTGGCGTGGCCCGTGGGGCGCAGCTCCGAGGGCCTCTCGGAGTGCACCGGGAGGAGCTCCGTGGGGCGCTCGCTGCGGTCCTCGGGGCGCCGCTCCAGCTTGAGGTGAAGCTCCGCGGGCTTGATGGTGAGCGTCGGGACGTGGGCGAGCTTGTACCCGGGGTCCGCGAACTTCGGGAGGAAGCGCTGGTAGAGCCTTGCCAACATCATCTTGGCCTCCAGGAGCGCGAACTGGAACCCGATGCAGCTCCGCATCCCGAGGCCGAAGGGGTGGTACGCGTTGGGGTGCCGCGACGCCACGGCCTCCGGGAGGAAGCGCTCCGGGTCGAAGCGCTCGGCGTCTTCGCCCCAATAACGCGGGTCGCGCTGCATGGGACGGAGCAGCGTCAGGATCCGACCCCCTTTGGGCACCGGGTAGCGCCCCGCCACCACGGTGTCCCGCGCGGAGCTCTTCTCGAAGGCCGGCGCCGTGGGGTTGAGCCTCAGGGTCTCCTTGAGGACCCGGGTGGTGTACTCCAAGCGGTCGATGTCTTGAATGGTGGGGCGGCGGCGGTAGTCCCGCCCGAGGACCCGGTCTACCTCGGCGAGGAGCCTCTTCTCCACGTCGGGGTTCCGGGTGACGTGGTAGAGCGCGTAGGACAGGAGCCCGCTGGTGGTCTCGTGGCCCGCGATGAGCAGGGTGTTAAGCTGGTGCCGGATGTTCTCGTCCGCGAGGCGCTTGCCGGTGACCTTGTCGCGGGTGCCGAGCATGGCCTGGAGCATGTCATTGGGCACGGCCTCGCCGCGCTCCAGGGCGCCCTTGCGCTCCGCCACGATGCGGTCCACGGTGTCCTGGAGGGTGGCCGTGGCGCGGTCCCGGCGCCGCGACGCCAGCGGGTGAAACGCGGGAGGCAGGAGCTGGTTGGGCGCGGCCTGGGCGTCCAGGAGCACGTCCACCATGGCCTGGACGTACGTCGGCAGGGCGCTCGCGTCCACGCAGTTGAAGCGGGTGTTGAAGCCCGCGTACGCGATGGTCTCGAAGGTCATCCTGGTCATCACGTCCGTCGCCAGGAAGGCCCCGTCGGGCCCGAGGGCCTCCAGGTGCGCCAGGAGGTCGTCGGCGACCTCCAGCATCTTCGGGAAGTACTGCCGCAGGGCGTGGGCCCCCATGGCCGGGAGAAGCACCCGGTGGGCCACGTGCCAGCTCTCTTCCGTGTCATCCGCGGTGAATAGCCCGTCCCCTACGGCGTAGTCTCGCAGGTGCGACAGCGGGCTGCGGGTGCCCTTCACCAGCTTGGGGAAATCCTCCGGGCGCGCCAGGAGGTCCCTCACCACCTCCGGGTCGCTGTTCAGGTAGAAGTACACCCCCGGGAATTTGAGCTGGACGAAGGTCCCGTACTCCCGGAGCATCGCCTCGGTGACCTCATAGAACTCGTCGGGCTTCCCGAGGTGGGGGATGTTCCCCACGATGGGGTAGGGCCTGGGGCCAGGCACCGCGGGCAGGAGCCTCGGGGCTGCGTCTGGCTGGAGCTCCACCTGGAGCGAGAGCCCCGTCGGAAGCGAGGCCGAGAGCGCCACGACGCTCCCGTCGGTGTCCCGCAGGCGCACCGAGGCGTCCCGAGGGAGCTCCAGGGCCTGGAGGATCGCGCGCTCCAGCGCCTCGTCCTGCGTGTCGGGGTACCACCCCACCCGGGCCCGGCGACCCTGAAAGACCACCTCCAGCGAGCGCTTGCTCTCCTGGCTCATCGGCGCACCTCCGTGATCCCTTCGGGGAAGGAAACTCCCGCGGACGGGAGTTCTACCACCGCCCGCCCGGGACCGCGCGGCGTCCGGATAACATATTGAAATTATTGAAGTTTTATCTCATCCAGCGTCGGCTCGGCGCCGCGCAGGACGACGGCCTCGGGGTTGGTGACGCGCGAGAAGCGGGGCAGCGGGGCGGTGAAGATGGTGGTGCGCTCGACGACCAGCGAGGGGTTCAAGCGGGCCTCGTGCCGTGGCGGGAGGCGCTCCAGCTCGTCGGTGGAGAAGGGCCTTGAGACCTTGCGGCGCTGGAGCATGGTGCCGCGCTTGAAGGCCTCCGGGAGCGCCTCCCAGGGGGCCTGGGCCTCGCGGAGCATGGCCCGAAGGGCGGCGGTGTCCTTGTGGTCGCAGGCCTTGTGGGAGAAGCGCGCGCGGGCGGCCATGGCGACGGAGTTGCGGGTGGCGTCCTCGGCGCGCCAGCGCACGGTATCTACCACCGCGGCGGCGTCCGGGACGGTCCACACCCTGGCGTCAAAGGTCGGGACGCTGGTCACCGAGCGCTGGGCGGCCTTCTCCGGGAGGCGCTCCGGGAGCAGGAGGTTGAAGACCGCGGTGGCCTGGGCGGCGAGCTGAGAGCAGAGCTTGGCCACGCGCCCGTCGAACCACACCTGGGCGCCCGGCTCCTCGGCGTAGAGCACCAGGGTGATCTCGTCGCTCTGGGTGTACCCGAAGCATGCGCCGGTCTCGCGCACCAGGGCCTCTGTGGTAGCGACCATGAGGTCCGTCAGGCGCGGGTCGAAGGGCCTGGGGAGGTCCCGGGTCCAGGCGCTGAAGGCCCGCCCGTCGATCCGGGCCAGGATGGGGAGGTTGCGGGGAAAGCGCCGGCCGGCCTCCACGGCCTCCAGGGCCTTCATGCGGTCTCCGAGGGGATCGTCCATGGCGGCCCGAGTCTGGTCCCGCGGCGGCGCTCGGGCAACTCCGGAGGCCGCGTCGGGTTGACGCCGAGGGGGGCTTCGCGCTTGAATACTCGCTCGATGGGGAAACGCACGGTCGCGGCTGGTCGAGGGTTCCTGGCGGGCGCCCTGGTGGTCCTGGCGGGCGGTTGCGGCGGCCCCTCCGGGGCCGTGGACGGGTTGACCATCGTCTCCTACGAGGTCCCGCCGGAGGTGCTCTCGGACTCGGCGGCCACCCGCGCGAGGCTCACCTGGAGCGGTGACGCCGTGTTCCCCGTCACCATTCGCTCGTCGGTGACCTTCTGCGACTCGAACCTCACCTGCTCCGGCGCCGTGGACACCGTGGCCAGCGCCTCGAACCCGATCGTCCTCCGGGGGCCGTTCTGTACCAACATCCGCGCGCCGCAGCGCTACCGCTTCGGCTTCTCCGTGCGCATGACGGACGCCAACGGCGTGCAGAGCAACGCCTTCCCCTGGGCCTTCACCTGCGTGGGCCGCTGACCCGGCGCCGCGCGCTCGCCAGGAGCGCCGCCACGAGGAGGCCCGCAATCGACGCCCCAGACATCGCCGGCGCCGCAGCAGTGACCGAGCACCGGCCACCGGCGCTCGACGCGGGCGGCGGTGGCGGTGGCGGTGGTGGCGGCGGTGGTGGCGGTGGCGGCGGTGGGGGTGGCGGTGGCGGTGGTGGTGGCGGCGGTGGCGGTGTGTTCGGTAGGGGCTCCGGGGGAGCGACGGGGCCCTCTCCCTCACGCACGATCTGCACGCCGCCGTTTGGGCTCTGGACGGCGTGGGAGCCGTTGGGGACACAGCGGTGGCCGTACAGGTACTCCCGGTGGGTCCCAGCCGGGCACGTCGGTGGTGGACCCACGTCCGCGGCCGCGAGGCGAGGGAGCAGGATCAGGACCATGAGGGGCGCGTAGCGCAGCATCGCCGGAGCGTAGCACCGCTGGGGCGCCCGGAGGTCCTCTCGCGGATTTCCTTGAACGCCCCGGGACTTCGTGCACCTGCTCCCGCCAGGTATCGACGATGTCCTCGCTGGGAGTTCCTCGCACGGGTGTGGTGTGGCGTGCTCGCGGGGCAAGGAGGCTCCCGTGGAGCACCCTCTGCGGCGCCCTCGCCCTCGCCTGTGCCCTGGAACGCGAGCCCGCGGCGACGGCGGTCGCTGCGATGACGCCCTGTCCGGGTGGGGAGGTGTCGCCCCTGCGCTACCTGCGCCAGCTCTCCCTGGACCTGCGGGGGGCGCCGCCGACCCCCTCGGAGTATCGCGAGGTGGCCTCCCTGGGCGCCGTTCCCGACGCGATGATCAACGCATTCCTTCAAGATCCGCGCTTCCTGGAGCGCGTCAAGCGCTGGCACGGTGACCTGCTCTGGCCAAACCTGGGAGGCTTCGAGCTCCGGATTGGCGCCAACCTCGTCGTTGTACCACCGCTCCACCAGCCGTTGTCCGTCGACAATATCAACCCCGAGCGCCTCCTGGCGATCATGGACCGCAGGAGCGATGAGCCCGTCTGTCCTCCGCCCGGAGACCCCGCCAACCTCACCGCGGCCTCGTGCTGCACGGCCTCGAACCCCGAGCACCCCGCGTGCTGCCTCGTGCGCAACAGCACCTACAACCCTGACGACCCGGCCTGCCAGGCGAAATCCCGGGCCCTGCCCGCCACCTTCGGCTACGGCGTGGCCGTGGGGGACCAGCAGCTCCGCGGGGGGGTCGGGTACCTCGGCTGCGACAGCGCGCTCGAGTACCCGCCACCGCGCGTCGCGCCCGACGAAGCGCGCTGGCCCCACGACACCTCCGGCAGGCCCTGGTACACATCTCCGCGCACCGCCCGGCGGCGATACTACTACGACGCCATGGACGTCCCGTTGCCCTACGACGACGCGCGTCACTGCCCCAACTACTGCCGCCGCCTGGAGGGCCGCGGCTCCGGCGGGAGCCCCCTGCGCACGGACTTCCTCCCGAAGGTGCGCACGGTCAACGGTGTCAGGGTCGAGGGCGACGAGCCAGGGGCCGCCTGTCCCGAAGGCTTTACGGAGGTCGCCAACCCCTGCGACAACGCCGTCGAGGCCCGCCTGGCGACGCACGTGGAGCTCCGCCGGGAGGGCGCCAGGCTGACGCGGCCCTTCTGGGCGCGGGGGCATTGGGTGAACACCTGCGCCTACGAGGCGCAAGAACGCGCAGTGAGCGCCCAGCGGGGCGCGCCCTGCAACCTCGGGCTCTACGTCGAGAGCTCCTGCGGCTGCGGGCCCTCGGGCGCGTGGTGCGCGCCCTTCACCGGGGACAACGCCCACCCCTCGCGCACCGTCTCCCGCCTGCGCGACGCCCTCAACCGCGAGCCCCTGGAGCTCGTCGCCTCGGTGGTCGCCCGGGACGAAGACTACGCCTCGGCCTTCACCACCCGGAGGGCGCTGGCCAACGGAGCCCTCGCGTACATGTACCGACACCAGGCGGAGCGCGTCGGCGAGCTGGAGTTTGGCGCCTCGGCGCCGCCCGAGGCGCTGCCCGACGTCCCCTACGACGACCCGCGATGGCACGCGTACGAGCGCGCGCCGGAGCACAGCGGGGTGTTGACCACGCCGGTGTTCCTGGCGCGCTTCGCGACCCGGCGCGCGAGGATCAACCGCTTTCGCAACGCCTTCCTGTGCCAGAGCTTCCTCCCCCCGGAGGACCCGGGGCCGCCGCCGACGGACCGGTGCCACCGGGAGACCAACCTGGCCCGGCGCTGCGGCTGCGCCTACTGCCACGCGACCCTGGAGCCGCTGGGGGCCGCCTGGGGGCGCTGGGCCGAGCGGGGCGCGCGCTTCCTCGACCCCGCGGGCTTTCCGAGCTTCGACCCCCGGTGCGCCACCTGTACGGCGGTGAGCTGTCCCTCGCGCTGTCGGCAGTATGTCCTGGCGGCGGAGGCGGCCCTCGCGGGAGCCCCCGCGGGGACGCTCTGGTCCTACGTGGACCGCGTACAAGACGAGACCTGCCTGATTGACGACGGTCCCCGCAGCCTGGTGCGCGCGGCCCTCGAGGACGGCACGCTCCAGGCGTGCACCGCGCGCACCACCTGGGCGCGCCTGCTCAACCGCCCCATGAGCCCCGACGAGGAGCGCGCCGTGCTGCCGCCGCTGCTGCGCGACTTCGAGGCCCGAGGGCGCAGCTTCCGGGCGCTGGTGCGCGCCATCGTGACGTCGCCGGCCTACCGGAGGGTTGACTGATGCGCGCCGCGGGCCTGGCGGTGACCTCGCTCCTGGCGGCGTGTGAGGCGCAGCCGCCGGCGCAGCCGCAGGAGGCGCCTCTGCCTCGCTGCGGTCTCGGGGCCGGCGCGGCGCTCCCGACGCGCCCCGGCGAGGCCCTGGACCCGCGTCGGACGCCGCTCCGCCTCGACGACGCCGGCGCGGGAGACGCCGCCGCGCAGGCCCGCGTCGGCCGCGCGCCGCGGCGCCTCGACGTCGACCAGCTCCGGGTCTCCTTCGAAGCGCTCCTCGGGGCGCCCTGGGTGGGCCCTCGCACGGTCTGGACGCCGGAGTCTCCGTCGGGTCGGCGCTTCGAGCCCGAGGCCGACCTGGCGGAGTTCTTCGCGTCCGCGTTGGGGCGCCCGGACTATGTCAACAGCACCTCGGAGGTCCTGGAGCCCACCATCACCTTCGCCAAGCTCTTGTCCGACGCGGCGCGGAGCGTCTGCGCGGAGGGCCTCCGGCGCGACCTCGCGCGCCCTCCGGGAGAGCGTCGGATCCTCCTGGAGGTGAGCCCCACGGACACCCTCCCGACGAGCGAGGCTGCGGTCCGACGGAACCTCGCGGCCCTGGCCCTGAGGCTGTGGGCCGCGGAGCTGCCGCCCGAGGGAGTCGCCGTGGGCGCGCTCCTTGGCGTGTTTCGCGTAGCGTTGGCGCAGCGGTCCGCGACGCCGATAGACGCCTGGCGCGCGGTGTGCATTGACCTCGTGACAGACCCGCGGTTCTTTACGTACTGAGCAGCGCGCGCAGGGGGCGCTCGCGGAGGCGCTGGGTCGGCAGGCCCGCGGAGGCCAGGAGCGTGGCCGCGAGGTGCTCGGGGTGGAGCGTCTCGCCGTCGTCCGAGGCGCGGTTGTTGTCGATGTCCCAGCGGACCGGCGCCATGCCCACGTCGCTGGTGGCGCCGACGAGCGAGCCCCCGCGCACCCCCGCGCCCAGGAGCATGAGCGAGCTGGCCGGGTGGTGGTCCCGGCCGCCGTAGCTATTGAAGAGCGGCGTGCGCGCGAACTCCGAGAAGGCCACCACCGTGGTGTGGTCGAGGAACACGCCCCCGTCCGGGTGCGGCGCGCTCCGGAGCTCCGCGAGGAGCGCCAGGAAGGCCGTGAGCGCGGGCAGGATCAGCCGGACGTGCTCCGCGTTGCCCTTGAAGTGCGTGTCCACCGGGTCTCCGAGGCTCACGCTCACCACCTGCGACACGCCGGACCGCAGGGCCTGCGCCGCCAGGGCGGCCCTCGCCCCGGGGTGGTTCGCCTCGCCCCGGGCGAAGCCGTAGCGCCCGCGGAGCGCCAGCGCCTCGGGGGTGTCCGCGGTGACAAAATCGAAGTGGCGCGCGACGCCGTCCCGCGCCAGACCGTCGGCCGTGGCGCGAGCCGTCCGGGCGGCGGTCCACAGGCCGCGGCGGTCGTAGCGGTCCTCGGAGCACGGCGTGGGCATGAGCGCGCGCGCGGCGATGGCCTCCTCGACGGCGTCGGGCTCGGCGCGGGTCGCGGGCGCGAGCACCAGGTGGAGGTCCTCGGCGTTCTGGACCTGGAGGGCGCTCGCGCTCCCTGGGAAGCGGTCGTTGTAGCTCTCGACGCCGATGGCGAGGTTGGCCAGCGGGCGTCGGGCGCGCGGCACCATCAGCGCGGCCAGCTCGGTGGCCACGCTGGTCCCGCGGGCGGCCGTGCCGGAGGGGTACATCGCCGTGAGGAAATAGCGGTAGGCCACCTCGTGGCCGAGCGCGGCCATGTCCACCCCACGGACGATGGCCATCCGGTCGGCGAAGTCCGTGAGCTGCACCGGGGCGCCCTCGCGGTGCGCCAGAGGCCCGAAGAGCAGGGGGCTCTCGCCCCGGGGGCGCACGAGCCGCGCGCGCAGGCCGTAGAGCCCGTCGATGTCCTGGTAGCGCAGGTCAATGAGCGTCTGGGCCCGCGCGGCCTCCGTGAAGCGCGACGGGTCCCGCGGGTCGAGCAGCAGGAGCTGGTCCCAGCCACCCGGGAAGTGACAGAAGAGAA
The DNA here is from genome assembly GCA_016218725.1 of Deltaproteobacteria bacterium. Taxonomy (GTDB): domain Bacteria; phylum Myxococcota_A; class Polyangia; order Polyangiales; genus JACRDB01. The sequence goes on along the minus strand of JACRDB010000063.1, from coordinate 16,106 downwards.
ACGCCCGCCCCGACGGCAGCGGGAGGTCCGCGCGGGCGAGGCGGGTGAAGCCCAGCGCGCCCGCGGCCGCCGCGAGCCCCGAGGCCCCGAGCGCCCCGAGGAGGCGCCGTCGCGTGGTGCTGAAGCCTCCGCGCGGCGCGCGCTCCTCGGGCATGCTCATCGGGGTCGTAGGGTGCGCAGGTCCCGCGGCGAGTTCAAGCCTTCGCCCGAAGAGGGGGTCGGGCGTGGAATGAATGGCGGTTCAGTAGGCCAGGGACTGGTCCATGGGGGCGTTGTTCACGCTCCTGCGCATGGTGGGCGGGCGGTTCAGCGACGGCCGGGGCAACGAGGGGTTGACCCTCGGGGCGCTGCTCGGCGGGAGGTTGTTGGCGGAAGGCGGAACCTGGGCCACGGGCGCCACGGGCGCCACGGGTGCCACAGGGGCCTCCGGGGGTGCAGCCCCCGGCGGCGGGGACGGCAGCGCGTTCAGCAGGTCGTTGTTGCTCCCCCCGCCGGGGCGGAGCGACGCGGACAGCGCCCGGGCCTCCTCGCCGCGGTTGGCCCGGTTGAGCACCCCGACGAGCCGCAGGGTGATCGCCGTGCGGTGCCGCTCGTCGGGGCCGTTGGCCAGGGCCGCCCGGTAGGCCGTGATGGCCTGGTCGAGCTGCCCGCGGGAGGTGAACTCATCGCCCTGTTGCTCCAGCGCGGCCCAGCGATAGAGCGCGTTGCTCGGAGGTTGCTCCGGCGCTCTGGCCACCTGGTAGGGGTCGTTGTTGAGCGCCGGGGCCCTCGGCAGGAGCTGCTCCAGCACCGGGTCCGAGCCCCCCAGGCGGACGTTGGACGGTGATTGTTGGTTGCTGTTGGCGGAGCTCCCGGCGACCACCGTGGGGGCCGGCGTCGGCAGGGTGTCTCCCCCCGAGGGGGTGGTCGGCGCGGGCCCGGGGTTGCCCTGGAGGGGCGCGTGGGCCACCGCCGACGGGGGCGCCGGGGCATGGGTGCCGTTCAACGGAGGACCCTCCGCCCGCTGGGGCGTGGTGCCGTGGGGGCGCGGCGCCGTGGTCGCGCGGTGAAGGTCCTGGCGCTCCGGGGCCAGGGATCGCGCGGGGGCCTCGGGTCTCCCCGCAGGACCCGACGACGACGGCACCTCCTGCGCGGGGATCACCTCCGAGGGGCCTACCTCCACCGCGTCCCCGCTCCCGGCGTTGCCTGGGAGGCGCACCAACCGGAGCCCGAGGCCGATGGAGAGCAGGAACACCGCGGCCATGGCCACCTGGCGGCGCATGGCGAACTCCCCCACCCGACGCAGCCAGGCGGGTGTCCTCGGGGCGCTCACGTCCTCCAGGGCCGGGGTCACCGCCCGAGGAGGGCCCACCGCGGTCGTACGGGCCGCCGCGTGGATGGCCTCCAGCAGCGCGGGGGAGGGCTCCGGGGCCTCCGTGGGGCCCACTTTGGCCACCGCCTGGCGCACCCTCCGGAGGCGCGAGAGGGACCCTCGGCAGGCGGCGCAGCCATCGACGTGGTGCTGCACCGTGGTGCGGCGGGGCTCGTCGAGCTCACCGTACACCAGGTCCAGGAGCAGTTCGTCGCAGGTGTCACAGTCCATGGCGGTCACCCCAGGGCATGGGCGTAGTCCTCGTACTCCGCGAGCGCGTCCTGCAGGCGCTCCAGCGCGTAGCGCATGCGCGACTTCACGGTGTTCTCCGGCGCTCCCACGATCTCCGCGATGTCCTTGAAGGGAAGGTTTGAGTACTCTCGCAGCAGGAACACCTCGCGCTGGTCCGACGGCAACGCCTCGATGGCGCTCAAGATCCGGTGCTGGAGCTCCCTGCCAATGACCTTGCGGTCCACCGCGGGAGAAGCGTCCGAGAGGCTCTCCCCGAGCGTGGGCCCCTGCTCGCTGTCCCGTCCCCGCGCCTCGTCCAGCGAAGGATGCCTCCGTAGAGAAGCCTTACGCGCGTGGTCAATGCAGAGGTTACGCGCCACGGTGTACGCCCAGGTTGTAAATTTCGAGGCGTGCTGAAAATCCGCGGCGCCCTGGAGCACCCTGATCCAGGTGTCCTGCAGGAGTTCTTCGGAGGTATGGGGGTGGCGCACGGACCGAAGGATGAAATTATAGATGGGGGTTCGGTGTCGTCGCATGAGCTCCTCGAAGGCGCGGGCCTCGCCGGCCCGGAACCGTTCGAGGAGGCCCTCGTCGGTGAAATCAGTCAGTCGGGGCCGCATGGCCTCTGCCGCGGGGGCCGTCGAAGGGTTCAGCGGTACAGACGTGCGGGACTTCACGACGGTCTTTTCGGGTTCCGAAGCGGCTCCGGACCCACCTGACAGGTGAGTGTGCCGTGAAACCCTGGCGCCGTCACCTAAGGGGGCTCTCCGGCGGCGCGCGCTTGACTACTCCAGGAGGAAGGGCACCGGGTCCGGGTCCACCACCAGGGTGAGGGCCCTCTCCTGACCGTCCTGCTGGTCGCTGAAGGTCATCCGCCCGTTGGTCAGGTCCACGAAGACCGCTGGGTCGCCGTCCTCGCGGGTGACCTCCGTGTCGCGGGCGCGGGTGGGTGAGCCCTGGGCCGTGTCACAGTGGGCGTAGCCCGTGGGCTCGCGGCCGTACACCATGGCGCCGTCACACACCAGCTCCACATGGCAGTTGAACTCCTGGTAGGGCGCCGGGGTCACCCTCACGGTGCACGCGCTGCCCGGGTGGAGCCCATCCATCCCGCTGGCGGCCACCACCCGCCCGGAGCGCTCCACGGAGCTCGACAGCCGCCCGTGGCTGCTCGTGGCGAGGGTGGCGGGGTGGCAGGCCGAGAACGGCCGGAGCACCCCGTCCTGGGTGCGGGCGCCGCCCGCGAGGTGTCCCCCGCGGGGGCCCGAGACGCCGGCCATCATCATGGCCGGGCCGTGGTGCGCCCGGGCGCAGCCGTGGGCCCGGAAGCCCGAGTGCATCGCCGCCATGAGGAGCGGCATGGACAGCGCCAGGGCCCCGCCCAGGAGCCAGCCGCGCAGCACGTTGGGCGCGGACACCAGGGTGTTGGCCTCCTCGGCCCGGGCCTCCGCCGCCTCCTCCCGCGCGCCTCCGGGGTCGCCCACGGGGCCTTCTCGGAGCCGGTCCTTGAGCGCCTCGAGCTCCTCGCGGGTCTCGTCAAGGGCGCGTTGAAGCGACTCGTTCTCGGCGTGAAGGGCCTCGCGTTCATCCCGATAGCTCATGGACACCGCCTCCTGAGTTGGCCGAAGACCTGACCTTACGTTGTGCACCATCCACCCGGCCCGCGCAATGTAGGTAAAACGCCCCTACGCTCCGCGCTCATTCCGTGGGAGGGCCGAGCGCCTCGATGCGCAGGATGCGGTCCCCTCGGACGCTCACCACGCGCCCCCCGGGGGGCTCCAGGAGCGCGTAGGGGGCCTCCCAGGAGAGCACCCTGGCCCGGAGGCTCACGGGCCCGGACCCGGGGCGCCGCAGCGCCAGCTCGGCGGGCTGCCCGGAGGTCACCAGGGACGCGAGCGTGTGGGCCAGGTGGGACCGCACCCGAACGGCTCCTCGCTGTCCGACCCTCACCTCCCAGAGGTCCCTGGCGGACGCGGGCAGGAGCGCCGCCGCCACGCGCCCGAGGAGGCGCTTCAAGGCCCGGGCGTCCTCGCCGGCGCGGTGCCAGCGGAAGGCCCCGAGGCCCAGCGCGCGGCAGAGCTTCGCCAGGCTGTACGAGCGCGCGTGGAAGGCCCTGCGGGCCAGGACCGCCGTGTCCAGGAGGTGCTCCATCCTGGGTGGGCGCCCGGCGGCCACCAGGCACCGGTCCAGGAGCGGGCGATCCAGGGAGGCCCCATGGACCACGGGTACCGCGCCCTCCAGGAGGCTCTCTACCCGCGGCAGGAGCTCCACCATGGTAGGCGCCCTCGCCAGGGCCTCGGTCACCAGGCCGTGCATCCCCTGGGCGACGGGGTCCATGGGTCGATCACTCCGGACCAGGCTCTCCAGGGCGTCCACGGTGACCCCCCGCTCCACGCGGAGCACGGCCACTTCGATCACCTCGTCTCGGAACGGATCGGGCCCCGTGGTCTCCAGGTCCACCAGGGCCACCGGGCAGTCTCTCCAGGGCAGGTCCCAGGGCGCTCCTGGCGGCGGCTCGGGCTCCATCAACGGGGTGCCTACCTGTAACACACCCGCCTCGGAGTCCCTCCGGGGTGGTGCTAGACTGCCGCGGTGCGAACGCGCTTGCTTGCGTGGTCCCTCTGCCTCGCCCTGAGCCCCTCCGTCGCCCTGGCCGATGACCCCTCCTGCGCGGTGCGCACGGCCCGCGCGAGGGTGACCTTCGGGAACCGCGGCCCGGTGGACTTCGGCCCGGGCTTCTCGGGCTCCCTCGGCGGCTCGGTCCTGGGGCTGCGGTACAATTTCCTCCTCCTCGGCAGCTACGACTGGACCATGAACGGCGCGCTCAACGTGCGCTGGCCTCCACCGCTGCTCGTGGGCGCCCAGGGGGACGCCAACGGTGGGCGCCTCGCGGTGCAGTACGGCTTGAGGCTCCAGTTCTGGCTCCGGCTCTTCGGCACGGAGATCGCCATCCCGGTGCCCGTGGAGGTGGGCGTAGACCGGGGCGAGCTCGGCGTCAGGACCTTCACCCCCTGGGCCTGGGACGGCATGAGCACCGCCGTGACCCTCGTGGCCCACGAGCGCCTCCTGCGCCACGACTCGGTCACCTTCAGCGGCCACATCATTGATTATGACGTGTACGGCCAGTACGAAATGACCACCTCGGTGCGCACGCGGGAGCTCACCTTCCCGCAGGCCATGACCTCCATCACCGAGATGAACCCCGAGGCGCGCGTCCCCCCCACCGCCAACGGGGACATGGACATGCCCGCGCGCTGGCTCGGGTCCCTGCGCTATGTGGGCGCCGTGAGGCTGCGCTTCGTTTTCACCTTCCGGGACCCCATCTGCGTGCCCGGGACGCCCCTGTGCCTCATGGGCACCCAGTCCCTCTCCCCGGACCCGATCCCCTTCGCGAGCGCCACCGAGCAGCAGCTCTCCGTGGACCGCTCGGTCCGGCTGCAACTGCCCGGAATCACTACAGATCCTGGCGCCGCCGTGGACTTCGGCAGGGTGCGCCTCGGGCTCCAGGCGAGGCAGCTCGTCACGGTGCGAAACCCCGGCACGGTGACCCTGCTGGTCACTCCGGCGGCGCCCGAGGACCCCCGCTTCCAGGTGGCCACGGACCCAATGTGCATCCCCGGCGGGGCCTCGCGGCAGGTGTCCGTGCGCTTCACCCCAGACGCCGTAGGGATGGCCGAGACGGACCTGGTGCTCGCCTCCAGCGCGCCGGGGGTCCCCGACGTGAGGCTCCGCCTGCGCGGCAACGCCGTGGACGACACGGCCCCGCTCCCGGACGGCGCGCCGCCCGCGGACGCGACGGAGCCACAGGACGCCGTGGCCACCCTGGGGGACACGGGCCCCGCGGTGTTGTTGGAAGACCCCGGCCCCGGGGGCTGCGGCTGCGGGGTCCCTCGGCGTCCGAGGGGCGCTACGGCGTGGGCCCTGGGCCTGGTGGCGGCGTGGTCGTTGGCGCGTCGGCGGCGGGCACCACCACGGTGATGGTGGTGCCGGTCCCCTCGACGCTGTCAATGGACACGCGCCCGCGGTGACGCTCCACGAGCTGGCGCACGATGGCCAGCCCGAGGCCCGTGCCGGCCTCCTTGGTGGTGAAGAAGGGCTCGAAGACCTTCTCCAGGGCTTCCCGAGGGATCCCCCTCCCGGTGTCTGCGATGGTCACCTGGACCCTCGGTCCCTGGGAGCCCCCGAGGGTGTCCGAGGCCACGGTCACCAGGCCTCCCTCGGCGCTGGCCTCCAGGGCGTTGACCACCAGGTTGTGGAACACCTGCTTGAGCCTCTCGCGGTCGCCGAGCACCACGCAGTCGCCCACGCGCCCGACGAGCCTCACGCCTCGTTCGCTCGCGGCGGGCTCGTGGAAGCGCAGCACGTCCCCCAGGAGGGCCCTCAGGGGGACGGGCTCGCGGGCCAGGGGCCTCGGGCGGGCGAGCTCCAGGAAGTCCGAGAGCAGCCGCTCCAGCCGCCGGAGCTCCGCCGTGACGATGTCCACGCGGTTTCGTAACGGCGTCCTGCCGGGCTCCCCGAGGCGGTCGATGCCCCGGCCCAGGAGGTGGAGCTGCAGGAGGGCGGCGTTCAGGGGGTTTCGCACCTCATGGGCCAGGCCCGCGGCCAGGGTCCCCATATGCGCCAGGGCCTCGGCCTCCGTGGCCCGGCGAGCGAGCTCCGCGCGGTCCCGTCGGAGCTGGGCCTGGCGCAGGGCCCCCTCGGCGGTGGTGATGAGGTCCTCCACCTTGAAGGGCTTGACCACATAGTGGAAGGCCCCACCGCGTACCGCCGTCACCGCGGAGTCCACCGTGGCGTGGCCGGTGATCACCACCACCTCGCCCAGGGGAGCGGCCTCCCGCAGCGCGGGCAGCAGCCCGGTCCCGTCGGCGTCCGGGAGGTTCACGTCCACGAAGGCCAGCTCGAAGCCCTCCCGGCGGGCCTCCGAGAGCCCCTCCTGCGCGGAGAACGCGTGGCGCACCGAGAAGCCCCTCGCGGCGAAGATGTGGTCCAGGTCCTCGGCCAGGTCCCGGTTGTCGTCCACGATCAGGAGCCTCGGGGCCCCGCTCACGGCGCCTCCCGGAGCCCGAGCGTGAAGCGCGCCCCGGGGCCCTCGCGGTTCTTGCCCTCCAGGGTGGCCCCGAGGGCCCTGGCCAGGCGCCGCGAGAGCGCCAGCCCGAGGCCCGTGCCGCCAACTGCATTAGACACAAGTGGCGAGAAGAGCGTGGCCTCCAGGGCCTCCGGGAGACCAGGGCCCGTGTCGTCTACATGAAGGCACACAAAGCCATTGGAGCGCTCAATGGTCACCGTGACGGCGCCCGTGGGGCCCGCGGCGCGCATCGCGTTGGTCAATAGATTAGACAATATCTGGCGCACCCTCCGGGGCTCCGCCAGGGCCCTCACGGGCGCCCCCGGCGGGACGAAGCGCACGGGCGTCGGGAGAGGCTGAGGCAGCCCGTCGAGGGTGGCCTGGACGAGCGCCGCGGGGTCCAGGGCAGAGACCGGCGCGGGGCGCTCGTGGACGGCGTCCAGGAGGTCGGACACCACGGCCCCGGCGAGGCCGGCCTGGTCGGCGATGCGGCGCACCTGGCGCGCGGCGGTGGGGTCCTCGCGGACGCGCTCGGCCAGGAGAAACACGCTGGTCTCGATGACGCTCAGGGGGTTCCGGAGCTCGTGGGCCACCCCCGCGGAGAGCTCCCCGGCGACGCAGAGCCGCTCGGCGCGCTCCAGCCTCGCCAGGAGGGCCATCACCGAGGGCGCGAGGGTGCCCTTGACGACCTGGTCCACGGTGGACGCGAGCGCCTCCCGGGGCTGCCCCAGGCGCGCCGCCAGGGCGTCCGTCAGGGCGTCCGTCAAGGCCGTCAGGGTGTCCTCCGGGCGGGGCTCCACGGGGGGGTGGTAGTGCCGACCGGTGCCCCCGGCAAGGCGCGACGTGACCGTTGCCGCCCAGGCCGGGACGGTGTACCTCGGGCGGCCCGTGACCCAAGCGCCGGAACCATGGATCGACCGCATCCTCGCCCGGGTCACCCGCGGCGCTTCGGCCCGGCCCTGGACCGTCGTCTGGGCGGCCCTCGCGGTGCTCGCGGGCTGTGTGGGCTACGCCTCGCGGCTGGAGCTTCGCGGGGACTTCCTGGAGCTCCTGCCCAGCGAGTCCGTCGGGGCCCGGAGCTTCCGGGCGAGCCTGGCCCGCATGGGAGGCGGAAACGCCACGCTCCTGGTCATGGTGCGCTCCCCCGACCGCCAGGCCAACCGGCGCTTCGTGGACGCGCTGGAGCCTCGGCTACGGACGCTCCCGAGGCACCTGGTGCGCACCGTGGAGAAGGGCCCCGAGGAGGCGCGGCGCTTCTTCCTCGCCAACCGCTGGCTCTTCGCCGAAGTGGGAGACCTGGAGGAGCTGGAGTGCGAGGTGTCCCGCGCCCGGCGCCGGGCCCAGCCCGGCTTCGTGGACCTGGACGACGAGCCCTGCGCCGCGCAGCGCTCGGACCGCGGGATCGGCGCGGCGGCGCCGGAGCCACCCGCCACGGCGCCCGCGAACCCCTCGGCGGCGGCGTCGCCCTTCGAGCGCTTCCGCGCGCAGGTAAACGCCCGGGTGAGGGACGTGGACCGCTTCCCCGATGGGTACTTCCACGACCCGGAGGGGACCCTCTGGGCCATCGTGGTGCGCTCGCCAGGGACGGGCACCGGGGACCGCTCCGGGGATGACCTCCTGGCCAGGGTGCGAGCCCACGTGGAGGCCGTGGGGCCCCGGGGCTACCACCCCTCGCTGGAGGTCGGCTACGCGGGGGACATCCCCAACGCCATCGAAGAGCGCAAGGCCCTGGAGAACGACGTGCTGGTGGTCACCCTCGTGGCGCTGGTGCTCATCCTGGGCTCCATCACCGTGTTCTTCCGGAGCGGCGCGGCGATCTTCCAGGTGGGCTTCGCCATGACCCTCGGGGTGGCCATGGCCTTCGCGCTGGCGATGGGCGCCTTCGGGTACCTCAACGCCTCCACGGCCTTCCTGGGGAGCATCATCGCGGGCAACGGGATCAATTACGGGATCATCTACCTGGCCCGCTACCGGGAGTGCCGCGTCGCGGGGGCCAGCGTCCACGACGCCCTCCTGGATGCCGTGAAGACCTGCCGGGTGGGCACCTCGCTGGCGTCCCTGGCCGCCGCCGGAGCGTACGGCTCGCTCATGCTCACGAGCTTCCGGGGCTTCAGTCAGTTCGGGCTGATCGGCGCCGCGGGGATGCTCGCCTGCTGGGCCGCCACCATGGTGGTGATGCCCGCCTCGGTGTGCGCCTGGGAGGGCCTCCGGGGGAGGCTCCAGGAGCCCCCGAAGCCCGCAGGGGCCGCGCGCTGGGCCCCCGTGGCCGGGGCCGTGGGGTGGCTCTCCTCGCGCTTCCCGAAGGCCGTGCTCATCCTCGGCGTGGCCCTCTCCGTGGCCGCCGTCTGGAGGCTGCCGGGGTACCTCCGGGACCCGTGGGAGTACAACTTCTCCAAGCTCGGCTCCCGCGGGAGCCACCGCTCCGGCGCGGGCCAGTGGAGCACCCAGGCCGATCGACTCTTCGCCTCCCACGGGGCCCCCACGCTCCTCCTGGCCAATGACCTCCAGGAGGTCCTCCCGCTGGCCGAGGCCCTGCGGCAGCGAGACCGCACCCTCACGGGAGGGCGCTACGTCGAGCGGGTGGAGACCCTCTGGGACCGCCTCGGGGGTCCTCCGTCGGTGGTGGCGCGGAAGCTGGAGCTCCTGGCCTCGCTGCGCCGCGAGCTGGACCTGCTGTTGCCGAGCCTCACCGGCGAGGACCTGCGCACGGCGCGGGAGTGGCGCCCCCCGGAGGCCCTCGGGGTGCTGCGCCCGGAGGCGCTCCCGTCGCTGGTGAGGGAGCAGTTCACCGAGCGCGACGGGCGCGTGGGGACGCCGTTCTTCGTGTACTTCCGTCCGGACGTGTGGATGTCCGACGGGCGCACGCTCTTGAAGGTCGCGCGGCTCACGCAGGACCTGCCGCTGCCCGACGGGCGCCGGGTGCCGACGGTGTCCCGCGCGGCGGTCTTCGCGGAGATGATCACCTGCATGGGGCGCGACGGGCCCCGGGCCACCGCGGCGGCCTTCGGGGCCGTGGTGCTCCTGGTGCTCCTGGCGACCCGCAGGCTCGGCCCCGCGGCCGCCGTGCTCGGGTCGCTCCTGTGCGGCGTGGCCTGGACCGTGGGCGGCGCGGCGTGGCTCGGCGTGAGGCTCAATTTCCTGAACTTCGTGGCGCTGCCGCTGACCTTCGGCATCGGGGTGGAGTACGCCGTGAACCTCCAGGACCGTATCCGCCACACCCGCGGGGCCGTCGCCGAGGCCGTGCGCTCCGTCGGGGGCGCGGTGTTCCTCTGCTCCTTCACCACCATCGTAGGGTATGGGGCCCTGCTCACCTCGGACAACCAGGCGCTCCAGTCCTTCGGCTCCTACGCCATCGCCGGGGAGCTCTCGTGCATCGTGACGGCGCTCTTCCTCCTGCCCGCGGCGCTGTCCCTCGCGGCCCGGAGGGCGCCGTGAGCGAACCGCGCAGGGTGCTCTTCCTCAATGACACGGCGCGCAACGGTGGCCCGGGGCGGAGCCTCCAGACCATCCTGTGCAACCTCGACCCGGGGCGCTTCCACCGCACGGTGGTGCTCCCCCGCGAGGACGTGATCGCCCAGGAGCTCCGGCGGAACCGCTGCGTCGAGAACCTGGTGATCGCCAAGGACCTCCTGGAGAACCCCTTCCAGCCGGTCGAGCGCCCCATCGAGCGCGAGGACCTCCAGGCCCCGTGGTGGCTCCGGGGCGTCCGCCTCGGCGTGAACGTGGGCCGCACGCTGCGCCTGGGGCGCACGCTCCCGCGCCTGGCGCGCTCCCTGGGCGCGGAGCTGGTGTACTGCAACGGCACCACGGCGGACTTCCTCGGCGCGCTCCTGGCGCGCTCCCTGGGGGTCCCGGCGCTGTGGCACGTGCGCTACACGAGCGTGCCTCCCGCGCTCGTGGGGCTCCACCAGAGGCTCGCCCGGGGCCCCACGGTGGCGCGGATCGTGTGCGTGTCCCACGCCGCCGCGGCGCTCTTCCCAACGCTGGAGGCCAAGGTGAGGGTGGTCCATAACGCCGTGGACACCGAGCGCTTCAAGAAGGGCGTGGTGCGGGGCTGCCTCCGCGGGGCGGTGGTCCCCGAGGACGCGTACGTCTTCGGCAGCATGGGCAGGATCCTCCCGAGGAAGGGCTACCCGGAGCTCCTCCGCGCCACCCGCGAGGCCCTGGACCTGGCCACCGAGGACGAGCGCCGCAGGCTCCGGGTGGTGATCGTAGGAGACACCCCCAGCGACGCCCCCGGCGACCACCTGGCCGAGTGCCTCGCTCTCGCGAGGGAGCTGCGGCTCGAAGGGCACGTGTTGTTTCCGGGCTTCGCCCCGGACGTGCGGCCCTACCTGGAAGACTTTGACGTGGTGGTGCTGCCCAGCGTCTACGCGGACCCGCTGCCAAGGACGGTGCTGGAGGGGATGGCCTTCGGGCTGCCGGTGGTGGCCTTCGCGGTGGGCGGCGTCGCGGAGATGGTCGAGCCCGGGGTGACCGGGGCCCTGCTGGCGCCCTCGTCGTCGCCGAGGGCCTTCGGGGAGGTGCTCTTGAGCTACCTGCGCGACCGGGACAAGGTCCATCGAGAGGGCGCCCGCGCCCGCGCCGCCGTGGAGGAACACTTCGACGCCAGGGCCCACGGGCGGGCCATCGGTGCCCAGATCCTGGAGGCCCTCGGGCCCTGAAGCGGTCGACAGGGGCGGGGCTTCTATGCAAGCATCGGCCAGATTGCCTCGTGGTTGAACTATTGGATGCGCAGGGTGCGCTCGTCGGAGGGCGCTACCACCTCGTGGAGCTCATCGGTCGAGGCTCCATGGCCGACGTGTGGCGCGCCGAGCAGCTCGGGGCCGAGGGCTTCCACCGCACCGTGGCCGTCAAGCGTATGCACGGGCACCTGGCGAGCTCGCAGCAGTGGCGCGCGCTCTTCGTCCGCGAGGCGCAGGTCAACGCGCTCCTGGACCACCCCAACGTGGTGCAGGCCCTGGACTTCGGCTACGACGCCTCGGGGCTCTACCTGGTCACGGAGTACGTCGAGGGCTTGACCCTCCGGGACATCTCCACGCTGTGCGCAACCTTCGGCGTACGCACCTCGCCGGTGCTGGTGGCGGCCATCGGGATCGAGGTGCTCCGGGCGCTGGAGGCCGCCCACTCGCACGTCGAGCGCACCGCCGAGGGGACGCGCATCCCCAGGCCGATCATCCACCGGGACCTGGCGCCCACCAACGTGCTCCTGAGCGTCCGGGGCGTGGTCAAGCTGGCGGACTTCGGGCTCGCCCGGGCCCTCGACGACGCGGGCCTGACGCCCGCTGGGGCCGTGATGAACAAGGTCCGGTACTGCTCCCCGGAGGTCGCCCGTGGCGGCGCCCCGGACGCCACAGCGGACCTCTACGGCTGCGCGGTGATGCTCTGGGAGGCCATCTCCGGCAGGGACCTGTGGGCCGGGTACAACACCACCCAGGTGGTGCTCGCCCTGGCCAACGGAGCCCGCCCCGCGCCCCTGAGGGACGTGAGAAACGACGTCCCCATGGCCCTCGCGGCGGTCATCGACCGGGGCCTCGCCCCGCGCCTCGCGGACCGCTACCACGCCGCCGCGGCCTTCGCCCGAGACCTCTCGGACGTCCTCCGGACCATCCCCGAGCGCACGGACACCACCCGCCTCGCCACGGAGGTCGAGAACGCCCTCCAGCTACGGCGTCAACTTGATTTGACGGCCATGCACAACCGCATGCAGCCTCCGGCGGGCTATGGGCGGCAGGTGAAGACGCCGTTGCCGCAGCCGTCGCCGATGCGTCGGGGGCTGCCGCCGGCGACGGGCTCGAGGCCCGTGACGCGCCCACCGACGCTGGCTCCCGGGGGGCATTTCCCGCGGGTGGGGACGCCGATCGGGCTGCCCGCGGGGCAGGTGCAGCCGGAGCCGAGGCGTGAGGCCCAGCGGCCGATGGTGCCGGTGACACCCGGAGATCCGGGGCCCGTCCGGGGCTCGACGAGGCCCTTCCAGCCCGCGCCCCCGAGGCGACCGGACAGCCGCAGCGACCTGGAGGCCACGCTGGACTTCGAGGATGTCACCCGGGAGCTGCCGGAGAGGGGTTCGAGGCCGAGCATGCCGGCGGTGCATTCCACGCCGGAGGAGGGCGGGGCGCCGGTGTCCTCCGGGCGGAGCTCCGCGCCCGCCACGCCGAGGGGGACGCTCAAGCCCGAGCCCCCGACGCGGGCGAGGCCGCTCCCGAGGCCATCGATCCTGCCGGGGCCTTCGCGGGAGACGCTCAAGCCGGCCACGGTGAACGGGCTGCCTGGGGGCGCGGCCAGGGTGGACGAGCCCCTCGCGCCGGAGCTCGATGCGGTGCTGGCGCCGGCCCCCTCCAGGCCCCCGGCGGCCCACGAGGCGCTCCCGGCGCGCGAGGACAGCCCTCCGGAAGTGGAGATGAGCTGGGACGAGGTCACCCGCCACGACTGGATGTTCGAGAAATAGCCGCGGGCGCTACGTCCCGCCGCGCAGGAGCCGCAGGAGCTCCGGCACGAGCATCCCGATGGCCGACGCTCCCGCCCCACCGAGGTCGCCGTTGTATTTTCGCACGATGCGCATGGTCGAGAGGTCCACGATGAAGGCGCTCTCTCGGATGCCGTAGGTGCGGTTGCTCTGCGAGACGCAGGGTGTCGGGCGACCCTCCAGGGCGTCGATCACGGTGGTGATGGGGAGCCGGTAGGTGCGCACCCACGCGTCGAGGTCCGCGCGGCTGGTGCAGCCCAGGGTGCGCGTGGAGAGGAGCTCCACCACGATCCCTCCGGCGGCGACGATCATCGGAGCTTGCGCGGCCAGGTCACGGGCCGCGTGGGTACAGCCGGGTCAAAAGACCTCCGAGAGGTGCACCAGGCCATACCCCCTGCCTCGGCCCCGCAGCGCCGCCATGGAGGTCTGCACAAAGGGCAGCTCCGTGGACACCCGGTCCGCCGCGAGGTTCACGTACCCATCGAGGCGCAGGTCCGCCAGGATCTGGCCCTCGCGGTTTCCGTAGGGCCCCGGGGGGTACGGCAGCACCCCGCCGTCCTCGGTGGTGGTGTCAGGGCGTGTCGCGTCGGCCATCGCGGTGTCCGCCGCCGCGGTGTCCGCGCGTGCGGTATCCACCGCGGTGGTGTCCGGCGCCGCGGTGTCCGGTGCTGTCGTGTCCGCGATGGCCGTATCCGGCATCGCGGCGGTGTCCATGGGCGCGCCCGTGTCCGCCACGAGCATGTCCTGCGGCACATCCGCGGCAGCCTCGGCGCCGGTGTCCGACGGACCGGGGTCCATGGGTGCGGGGTTTGCGCCGCACCCCGCGAGGAGGAGCAGGGCCATCCAAGGATTGCGCTTCATCGTTGCAGCACCTCAGGGTGAACGGAGTGCACGGTAGCCTACCCAGGTCAGGACCGTAAGGCCCTCGGTGTCATTGGTGCGCACCTCGGCGCCGTCGGGGGAGACCACGCCGCGGGCCATGACCACCCAGTGACCGGCGTCAAAGGGAGGGTCTACGATGCGGTAGGAGAGCCCCAGGAACTCCACCCGGGTGCCCGCGGGCAACATGGCGCGGTTGCGCAGGCGCAGCGCCATGGGTGTGTTCGTCGTGAGGTTGAAGGGCCCGAGTGCATAGACGTCCGCGAGCCCAGCCTCCCGGGCCAGCCGTGGGGCGCTCTCCAGCGGGACCCTCACGGTGCGCAGGAGCGTCCCGAGCTCGCCCAGCTCGGCGTCTTCGATGTCCGGGTCGATGCGGGTCCCTGGCGCGATGGTCACGGTGACGTCCCCCGCGGTCACCGTGCCGCCGCGGACGCCGTCGGGGATGGGGGGCCCGCGGTCAGTGTACCTCGGCAGGCGCATGGCCTCCCGAAGCGCGCTGGTGCCATCCACCGCGGGCTCCGTGGGGACGTTGAGCGTGGCGAAATCGGGCCTCCCGTGCGCCGTCACGCTGTACCTGGCGAGGTTCAGGAGGTCCTCGGGCTCCACCGAGAACGCACCCCCGGCGGACGTCTCGCCGAAGAAGCACGCCGGACCGCAGAGGGTGATCAGCCGCCCGGCGAGGGCCAGGCCGTCGAGCGCGGTCACCGTGCCCCGAACCGAGTGCACACACACGGCCCCCGCGGGGATCACGTCCCGCGGCTCCAGGCAGCCGCTGAGGGCGTCGTCGTCGCCCTCCACCGCGTCGCGGCGGCCCACCGCCCCGTCGCTGCGTGAGTCCCCGGACGGTACAAGATCCTGCGAAGGGCGGTCGGCGCTGGCGCCAGCGTCAGCCATCGTCGCTGGGCCGCTACAGCCAGCCGCCAGCAGGGCCAGCAGCGGCCAGGTCGTGGGTGCGACTCCGACACTTCCATACAAGTAGGGAGCAGTACGCATGGGCTTGTCTCGGAGGGTCACCACCGCCCGATGGTAGCGGCTCTGGGGGCTCCACGGATTTGGGTCTCCCGCGGAATTCCTCCCGCGGACCTCAATCCAGCGAGCGCGCCGGGGCCAGCCAGGTGCGGGGGCCGGCCCGCAGGACACCCAGCACCAGGAGAGCCCCGAGGGCCACCACCGCGATCCATTCGGCGGTGAGGTGCTGGTGCCCGAGCACCCCATGGACCTCCGGGAGCGAGTGTCCGAGGAGCGCTCGGTCGGCCACCACGCCCACCGCGGAGGCGCCCGCGAGGGTGGCCAGGAGCACGGCGCCGCCGGTGCGCTCTCCGCGTCGCCGGGCGAGCGAACGGGCGAGGCCCAGGCTGGTGCCCCCACCCGCGGTGAGGAGCGCGAGCGCCGCGGGGGGGCCCAGGCCCTTGTGCACCAGCACCGCGACCACGGGGATGGCCGCCCGGAGGTCCACGAGGAGCAGGAGCCCCACCAGGCTCGCAGGGAGCGCCCAGCGCGGCCCCTGGAGGACGGCCACCGCGGAGGGATCGAGCAGGGCCTCCAGCGCTGACGCCACCACCAGCCCGCCCAGGTAGCTCGGTCCGAGGACCTCCGCGGCGTGGAGCATGCGCTCCAGCGCGGTGGTGCGCGCCGCGTCGCAGCCTCGCACGGCCCGCGGCAGCCGGAGGCGCTCGCGCGGCGCCCGGCGCGAGAGGCGCAGGGGCTCCGTCGCCGCCATTGCCCCGCCGACCCAGGACGCCAGCGCCGCGACGACCCAGGTGCCCGTGAGCAGAGCGACGGTCACCGGGCCCCCAAGGAGCCTCAGGGACAGGAGCAGCGCGGCGAGGTCGGGCCCCGCGGACACCAGCGCCGCGCTCGTCACCGCCGCCACCGGGGCCCCCGCCCGGAGCCGCTGGTCGAGCTCCGCCAGGCGCTCGTCGGGCGAGAGCGCGCGGCCCAGGGCGCAGCGGGCTCCTCGCCAGAGCTGCGCGAGCGCGCCAGGGACGTCCCAGGGCCGCCCCTCGGGCGCGACGCTCCCGGTGGCCCGGAGCGCCTCCAGCGCCAGGGCCGCCAGCATCGCCGGGGCCGTCTCCAGGAAGAACGGCAGGAACGAGCGCTCCATGGGGAGCTCGCGG
>JACRDB010000062.1 GCA_016218725.1 Deltaproteobacteria bacterium | reverse complement strand
GTTCTGGTTGCTCGGTAGAAACCCATCCCTCCACGGGGGTGGAGAAATGGATCCCTCGCTCGTCCGGTCGCCAAGGCGGGCTAACGCCCCGGCCACCGGGTCACTGCACGTGACTTCTCAACCTGGTTTTCAAAGATCGGGAAGGTGCGCCAGGCGCCCTCCGATTGGGGTTGGGGAGAGTACCCGCCCAGAGCCCCGCGTCAAGTCCCTCCGGGGGGGTGCCCCATTTTTTTTCGCCGAGGGCTGTAAACCAGGGACTTGGGGCTCTATGGTGCGGCCCGGAGGATCCCATGACCATCGCCGTAGGGGCCGAGGCCCCGGATTTCGAGCTCCCGTCCAGCACCCTGGAGAACGACCGCCCCGGGAAGAAGTACCGGCTGAGCGACTACCGCGGCCAGGTGGTGGTGCTGTGCTTCTACCCCCTGGACTTCTCGCCCGTGTGCTCCACCGAGAATGCCTGCCTGCGCGACGACCTCAAGGGCCTGGAGGACGCAGGCGCCCGGGTCTTTGGCGTCTCCGTGGACTCCCACTGGACGCACCTGGCCTTTGCCCGGCACCTGAGCCTGGCCTACCCCCTGCTCGCGGACTTCCACCCCAAGGGCGCCGTCGCGGACAAGTACGGACTGTACCTCCAGGACAAGGGCTTCACAAGCCGCGCCACGGTGATTATCGGCAAGGATGGCCGGGTTTCCTGGGTCAAGGTCCAGGGTCTCGGGGAGGCCCGTAGCGACGCGGAAATCCTCGAAGCGGTCAGAGCTCTGGGCTAGCTTTCCCGTCCGGCTGTTCAGTACCGGGGACGGTACTGTTCCGCGGGGTGGGTGCCGCGTCCAATTTTTTTCATTGCACACCGCGTCAAGGCGTGCGAGCACTGTGCGCCCCCCTCGGAGCTACACCTACATACGCCACCCTGGCGCAGGAGGTGTCCTCTGAACCTACCCAAAGGAAAAAAGAACCCATGAGCGATCGTGCCCCCGAGCCCCGGACCCAGGCCCCAGCGACCCAGGATCCCGAGGAGACGCTGCGTCTCGCGGCGGTGGCGGAGGAGGACGACGACGTCGGGCCGAGCCGGGACCCTGCGAGGATGTACCTCCGGAAGCTGGCGAGCGTGGCGCTCCTGACCCGGGAGGGGGAGGTGGAGCTGGCGCGGCGGATCGAGACGTGTGAGCACCAGATGCTCCGGGCGATGGTGGAGTGCCCGGCGACGATGCACGAGGTGGTGAAGCTGGGGGACAAGCTTGCCGCGGGCGCGCTGCGGGTGCGGGACATCGTCCGGACGCTGGACGAGGACGTGGACGACGAGGGCGCCAAGGACCAGGTGGCGGGGCTCTTCGCGCGGGTGAGCCGTGGGGCGGCGGAGCTGCGGGCGCTGCGCGGGGAGCTGGGCGCGAGCCGGCTGTCGCAGGTGAAGAAGAAGAAGCTCCTGGCGCGCGAGGCGGTGGTGCGGGCGGACGTGTCCGGCGCGCTGGCGGAGATTCGCTTTACGCGCCGGCAGCTCCTGGAGCTGCTGGACCACGCGCGGCGGGCCATCCACCACGCGGACCGGCACGGCGCGGGCGGGATCGAGGGCGTGGCGGTGCCGGCGCTGCGGCAGCTCTTCCAGGCGGTGCGCCGCGCGGAGCGGGAGCTGGAGCAGGCCAAGGCGGCGCTGGTGGAGGCCAACCTCCGGCTGGTGGTGGCGATCGCCAAGCGGTATTTCAACCGCGGGCTGCCGATGCTGGACCTGATTCAAGAGGGCAACATCGGGCTGATGACGGCGGTGGAGAAGTTCGAGTACCGCCGGGGGTACAAGTTCAGCACCTACGCCACGTGGTGGATCCGGCAGGCGATGACCCGGGCGCTGGCGGACCAGGGGCGGACCATCCGCCTGCCGGTGCACGTGGTGGAGACCATGAGCAAGATCCGCCGGGCGTCGCGCAGGCTCGTGCAGGAGTTCGGCCGGGAGCCCTCGCCGGAGGAGCTGGCCATGGTGACGGACCTGCCGCTGGACAAGGTCCGGGCGGTGCTCAAGATCGCCAAGGAGCCCATCTCCCTGGAGACCCCGGTGGGCGACGACGACGCGGTGATCGGGGACTTCGTGGACGACCCCGGGGCGTCGAACCCCTCGGACGCGGTGGTTCATGACGCGCTGAGCCTCCACGTGGAGGGCGCCTTGAAGGGCCTGACGGACCGCGAGGAGCGGGTGCTGCGGCTGCGCTTCGGCATCGGCGAGCGCTCGGAGCACACCCTGGAGGAGGTGGGCCAGCAGTTCCAGGTGACGCGCGAGCGCATCCGGCAGATCGAGGCCAAGGCGCTGCACAAGCTCCGCAACGCCAACCGCGCCGCCGCCCTGGCGTCCTTCTGCGAGGGCTGAGTGTCGGCCCCGGGCGACGCGGAGCTCAAGGCCCTCCTGGGTCACCTGGACGCCGCCGAGGCGCTGCTCAAGGACCGCGCGGTGTGCATCACCCTGGGCGAGCGCCGGGTGAACTCCTCGCTCGCGCTCACGGCCCTCTACGGCCTGCGCTCGCTCCTGGAGGGCGACCGGGCCGGGGCCGTGGAGGACCTCGGGACCGTGGCCGAGGAGCTCGCGGCCCGCAGCAGCCTGGTGCCATAGTGCGCGGAAAGTGCGCCCCAGTCGTGCTCTGCGCGCTCCTGGGGCTGCTCTTGGGGGCCCTCGCGGGCTGCCCTCACCTACCCTCCTGCGGCGTGGGCACGCCGGTGTGCCAGCACGGGTCCATCCACGGCACCCGCTGCGTGTGCGAGCCCCCCGGGCGCTACCCCAACCCCTGAGGCGACCTCACTCCACCCGCGCCGTCACCGCGCCCCTCGCGCTCAGGTAGAGCGCGCGCGTGGCCGGGTCCTGGTACCAGCACCGCGCACACCCCGCGGTCGCCTCCTCCGCCGTGGCCACCCGCGGCAGCGCCGCGCCGTCCGCGGTCACCCGCGCCACGAGCCCACTCGACGGGCTCCCGCGGTGCGCCAGCAAGAGCTCCGCGCGCAGCTCCTGGGCGTCCCGGCCCGGCGTGAACGCCAGCGTGAGCGCGCCCGGAGCCTCGTCCACGGCGATGCGCGCTTCGTCTTCGGTCACCACCTCGCGGCGCCCCGCGGGCACGACCCTCGCGCGCAGGAGCCCTCGCCGGTCCGGGCCGTCGATCACCGAAGGATCCTCCGCGGACACCATGGTCGCCAGGTCCGACGCCGCCAGCGGGACGATCGCCCCCTGGCGCAGATACAACACCGGGCGGCCCAGGACAGTGGGCTCCACGAGCTCCGCGGGACCGCTCACCGCCGTGCCGTCGTGCCAGCGCACCCACAGCCCCGCGGGGACATGCACCGCCCTGGTCGTAGCCCCGGGCTCCAGCACCGGACACACCAGAAGCTCCGGCCCCAGGAGGTAGCACGCCGAGGGCTCCCTCGCCCGAGGGTCCTCGGGGTACGCCAGCGCCAGGGGCAACACGGGAGGGGTCCCGTCCCGCGAGGCCCTCACGGCCTGAACGCGCAGGTACGGCACCAGGTCCTGGTGGAGCCTCGCCAGGCGCTGGTAGATTCTTACGGCCTCCGGGTCGTAGCTCCAGGGGTTGTGGTCCTCGCCGCCGCCGCCGAGCTGCATCACCGGCGAGAGCGCCGTGTGCTCCGCCCACCGCAGGAGCGCCTCCCTCGACGGACGCCCCCCGCGGTAGCCACCGGTGTCCGAGCCGAAGTTCGCAAAGCCGCTCACCGCAAGCGATTGCAGCGCGTTCACCGCCGCCGGCAGGCCTCCCACCTGGCCCCCCGCGGCGCGGCGGAAATCGTTGTCCAGGTCGCCGGGCCACACCACGTCCGCCACGGTCTGCCCGCCCCAGCTCGACGCCCTCACCAGGAGGAACCCGTCGCCCCCCGCGGCGCGGTCCAGCGCGGCCCGGTACGCCCGGTGGTACCCCTGAGGATATGCCCAGCGCGCGCCCCTCTCGGTCTCTCCGGTAGAAAACCGGAAGCCCGGGCGCACCCCGGCCACCTCGGCGATGATGTCCTCGCCGTAGTCCAGCTTGAAGGCGCGCACCCCGAGGGCGATGAGCGGGTCGAGCCTCGCGCTCCAGAACCGTGACGCGCCCTCGTGGGTGAAGTCCACCATGGCCCCGTAGGCGCCGCTCATGCCCCCCGCGGAGCTGAAATTCGCAGGGCTCACATACGGCGTCCCGTCCGGGAGCCGCACGAAATACCCCTGCTCCCGCGCTTGAACAAAGAGCCTCTCGGCCTCGTTGGCGGGGGAGGCCCCGGGCGCCACCGCGTCGAGGTAGGGCGTGCTCCAGACAAGCACTCGGTACCCGAGGGACGCCAGCTCCCGGAGCATCCCCGGAGGGTCCCGGAAGCGCACCGGGTCCAGCGTGTGGTCGTTGTAGGACACCTGCCAGGGGTTATCGATCCAGAGCGTGGTCGCCGGGATCCCCTCGGCGCGGAGCCTCCGGGCGTCGGCCAGCACCTCGTCGCGGTTGCGCCAGGCGTTGCGCCAGTGCATCGGGCCCTGCGCCCACGCGGGCGGCAACCTCGGCAGGCCCGTCGTGCGCGCGTACGCCCGGGCCACCTCCAGCGGGTCCTCCGCGGTGAAGCAATGCAACCGCAGCGCGCGCCCCTCGAAGGTCATGCGCACCCTCGACGGGTCCGTGGCCCCCACGTCCACCGCCCCCGCCTCGCGCGTCTCGGCGAAGAGCCCGTAGCCGCTGGTGTGCAGGAAGAACGGCACCGGCACATGGTGCTCGTTGGTCCCCGAGGACACCCTCGTGTCCAGGTGGAGCTGCATCGGCACCACCGAGCCCCGCGCGTCCACGGGCCCGAAGCGCTCGCCCAGGCCCAGGTACGCCCCCTGGTCCGCCGCGAGGCTCACCCGCAGGAGCACCACGTCGGCGCCGTCGCTCGCCACGTCCAGACGGAACTCCCCGGGCCGCGCCCCGGGCTCCAGGTGCACCCTCACCCTCCCGGCCCTGGGCGCCTCAAGCACCACCGAGGCCCCGTCCCGGGACACCACCGCGGTGGGGGCCTCCCACACGACCCCCGAGGGCGCCTCCACCCTCGGGTCGTAGAAGCGCGAGGCCCGCGCCCCGTCGGTCGCCACCCCAAGCTCCAGAAACGCCGCCCCCTGGGGGCTCTGGAGCCACACCCTGCCGTCCGGACGCGTCACCCGAAGGGCAGTCGGCGCCGCGGAGAAGGTCGCCTGCGCGGCCCCCGAGGCCCCCACGGTCACCGCCTCGGTCCTGCCGGGAGGGACATCCCGAGGAGCATCTCCCCCCGCGTCGGTGACCGCAGGAGCGCCGTCACAACCCAGGGCCAGGAGACAGACACCACCCCACAGAGACCGACACACGCTCACATTTCACCACCTGGAGGCTCCGGAGTGGGCGGTGAACCCTTCTGCCGGGCGTTCACCACGGCGGTGATGCGACCCTGGGGGTCACCGTAGCGGTCCCGGGCGGCGCCGAGGAGCGCTTCGATTTCGGGCACGGCGCTGCGCACCAGGAGCTCCGCGGCGAGGCGGGCTTCATCGTCGGAGCCTCGGGCCAGCACCGCGAGGAGCCTCGCGACGGCGCTGGCCGTACCCACGGCCCCGAGGGCCCAGAGCGCCGCGCGGCGCAGCTCCGGGTCCGTGGCGCCCGCGCGGAGGCGATCGAGCCGCGCGACGGCGGCCTCGACGCCGAGGCCCCCGAGGGACGCCAGCGCCGCGTGGCGGACGGTCTCGTCGGGGTCCGAGGCCCCGCGCTCCAGGAGGTCCACCGCGCGACGAAACCGAAAGGCCCCGGCGACCTCCGCCACGGCGCGGCGCACGGACACCTCGGGGTGCGCCACGAGCCCGAGGAGCGGCACCAGGAGCTCATACGCGCCCACGGCCCCGGCGCGGCCCACTAGGCGGCGCGTGCGCTCGGCGTCGTCGGGCGAGGTCCAGGCGTCCACCGCGAGCGCCAGCGCCGCGGCGCGGCCTTCGGCGCCAAGGGCCGCGGGGCCCAGGAGCAGGAGCCCGCAGGCGGTCTCCGCGAGGTCCGCGCCGAGGTCCAGGGCGAGCGCGTCGGAGACGTACGGCGGCACCGCGAGGGTGAGGTCCGGGAGCGTCACGGCGCGCGGCCCCGACGGCGTTTGCGACGCCAGGGCGGCCCTCTGACGCCGCGCCTCGTCGCGGGTGCCGAGGTCCCCGAGGCGCTCGGCCCGGCGCTCCTCCGCGGCCCAGGAGGCGTCGGCCAGGAGCCCGTAGCGCTCCGGGGCGCCGCGCCGGAAGGCCCCGCGCAGGTCGCCCTCCAGGAAGGGTACGAGCTCCGCGTCCGGGGCCCCGAGCCGCGCGAGCTGCCACACCAGGGCGAGGCTCTCGCGGGCGTGCTCCTCGGCCATGCCGTCGTCCGCCAGGAGCGTGAGGGCCGTCTTGCGCGCGTCGAGCCAGGGCCCACGGCGGCCCGCGTCTCCCTCCAGCGTCGCGAGGGCCATGGCGTGGTCCCAGGCGCGGTCGTTGTCACCCAGGAAGCGCGCCTCGGCCAGGGCCTCGGCCAGGGCCTGACGGGCGCGCTCCCAGGCGCTGCGGGCGCCCTCCAGGTCCCGCAGCGCCAGCCTCGCGCGGGCCTCGTGGAAGGCCGCCAGGCCGGTCCCTGCGTCGTCGTTGCGCGCGCTCTCCCTCGCCGCGAGGGCCTGCCAGGCGCCCACGGCCTTGCGGTAGAGCCCTCCATGGCCGAAGGCGAAGCCCGCGTGGGCGTGCCACCCCGCCTCGGTGAAGGCCTCCCCGGCGCGCTCGAAGGCGCGCTCCAGCCACGCCAGGCGCCCGCGGTCCTGGGGGCAAAGGGCACCGCCGGGGACACCCGGGCGCGTCCGCAGGTAGAGCGCACATGCTACCCACGCGCGGCCATGCCCCGTCGTGTCCAGCGAGCGCTGGAGGAGCTCCACCACGGGAGCGAGCGAGAGCTCCTGCGGGGCGGCCTCGAGCACCCGGAGGGCGAGGGCGCGCACCTCGTCATGGAGGTCCGCCCGCAGGGCGTCCCGCAGGGTCCGCTGGATCCTGGTAGGGCCGTCACCACCCGCGCCGCTGCGCGCGAGCCAGCCTCGGAGCCGTTGCCACGCGCCGTCCGCCATGGGGAGCGCGGGGAGCCTAGCACTCTTTGGCCTCCGGCGTCTCTGGGTGCGCGTCCCGTCACCGCCCCTGCGCGCCGAGCTGCAACGGCGGCGGCAGCCGCGCGAAGTGCTCCAGGAGCTCCAGGTCCGTGCAGGTGGCGCAAGGGGCCTCGGGGCTCGCCGGGGGGCACCCTCGGCGGAGCTCCGCGCGCACGTCGGCCTCGGTCGCGCCCCAGAGGCGCGCGCACACCACGTTGAGGGCGGTCTTCGCGTCGTCCACCTGCTGCGGGTCGTTGGCGTCCCGCGCGACGATCACCGCCGGGCGCGCCGGACACCGGGTCCGCGCATACGCCTGGGCCACGCCGTCGTTCACCGAGAAGCCCCCGTCGGCCAGCGCGTGGGCCAGGAGCTTCGGGCCCGTGACGGACACCTCGAAGCCCGCCCCGCACGTCTCGCTGGTCTCCAGGTACGGGCCGTAGAGCACCAGGTCCGGGCGCCCGTCGTGGTCCGCGTCGGTCACGTCCGCGACCTTGAAGTCCCTCGCGCGCTCGTAGAGAAACACACCCCCCTCGCGCAGGCTCCAGACCCTCCCGGCCTCCCAGCTGGGGCCTTCGTGGTAGTCCGTGGTGAGCGGCAGCACCACCTCCTGCTCGCCGTCGTGGTCGTAGTCATAGAGCGTGGGGCTGGCCACCGCGCTGCGGGTGTCCCCTGGCACCCTCACGAAATTGTACGGCGCGTCGGACACCGCCGCGCCCTCCTCGTCGGGCATCGCGGGGTACACCCACGCCCGGTGCCCCTGGCGGTCATAGTGCACCAGCGCGTACCGTACCCGCAGGCCGCGCTCCTCGGGGCTCACCCTCACGCGCTCGGGCACCAGCGCCCAGGCCCCCTGCGAGGAAGCCCCGCAGAACCCGAGCTGCGCAGCCTGGAGGTCCTCGGGCGACGGCGCCTCGGGCCCGTGACCGAGGGGGTCCAGCACCGCCCGGGTCTCCCCCTCGGCCCTCACGCACAGCGCCTCGGGGCTCCACGTCGGAGGCCCCGTGTCCGGGGTGGGTGAATGCAGGGAGCTGTCGGTGGAGGTAGGTGGAGGTGTGCTTCGGCGGCAGCCGAGGCCCAGGGCGACACCCAACGCGAGGGAGACAGAGCGCACCAGCACGGCGCCGAGGGTATGGCCCCGAACCGGGCGCTCAGGTCAATTTCGCGACAGCCCCGAGGCCGTACTCACGTTCCCCCGCGCGTGAGCAGCGCGGTCCAGCGACGCGCCACACCGGCTTCGGGCAGCGCCGAGTCGAGCGTGGCGACCTCCCGTTCAAGCTCGTCGCGGTCGATCACGTCGCCGCTCCGGGCCATCACCGAGGCCGCATCGTCCAGATCCTTGTCGCGCGTCGAGAGCAGCTTGAGCAGCACGAAATCCTCCGGAGTGACGACGCACACGGTCCGGTCGCGAAGCGGCGCTCGGAGCACCCTGCCCAGGACGGCGCGTGCAAAGCTTGCGCTGCGTGGGGCTACGAGGTCGATCGTGTTCAACCCGCTGTCACCCGTGGCTCCGAGGACGGTCAGGCGCGACAGCACGAGTCCGCCGAAGACAACGCGCTCGAAGGCTCGCGCGGTGTCGATCCCCTTTGCTCGAAGCGCGCGCTCAAGCGCCGTCACGTCGGGCTCGAGGACGGCCAGGTCGGCGTCCCGCGTCTCACGCGCATCGCCGTACGCGGCGAGGAGCAAGCCGCCGTAGAGCGCGTGAGGAATGCCCTGCGACTCGAGCGCCTCAGCCGCGAGGAGCGCGACCGCGATCGGATCGTCCAGGTCCATCTTTGCGCTCCCGCTGCTTGCGGAGCTCCTGGCCGACAGCCCGCATCTCCCGGGTGGCTCGACGGAGCACCACCCGCGCCCGATCGGCCGACGCGAGGCGGTGCGCGAGCTCTTCTGGTGTCAGCCGACGCACCACGTCCCAACGATCCCACACGACCGCGAGCGGCGCAAGCCGTGGCGAGGCATCCGCGGGCTGTGGCATGTCGGTGGCCCCGAACCGGGCGCTCAGGGCAATTTCGCGACAGCGCCGGGCATTCCGCCAACCTGAGCGGATCTTTGCCCACGTCGGCACCCCAAGGGATCGCACATCCCCCACAGAGCCCCGTTCCTTGGCAGGACCCCGCGTGAAAGGCTCCGCTTGCACAGCGCATCGGAAGCCTGCACTCTGGCACCATGCGTCGGGCTCGGCACTGCCTGCTCCTACTTCTCGCCGCATGCTCAGAGACCGGCGGTGGCACCCCCGACGCGACCGCGCCTGATGCGAGCGCACCGTCCGACGTCCATCAGCCCGACGACGCCTTCATCGCCGACGCGCCCGTCCCCATCGATCTCGCGCCCAAGGACGCTCCGGACCAGGGCACCTTCGACGCCGCACCCACCACCGACGGCACCGCCCTGGACGCGCCTCCGCCTGAATCCGCGGACACATTCATCGACGCGCGCGGCCTCGACTCCCTCGTCCCGACCGACACGGTCTCGCGCCCCGAGGTCCCGCCCGCCGACACCGGCACGCGACCGCTCGATTCCCTCGAAGCCCTCTTCGAGCGCCGCTTCAGCCCGATCACCAGCGCCTCCCGCTTCTCGGTACCGGCCTCCGCGGCCTACCACTGCCTCGCCGCCGCGAGCGCCTATCGCCGCGCTCGCGCGGGCGCGGCCTTCGCCCCGGCCTTTCGCGACGCACTCCGCGACGCGACGACCGCCGCGGCCAACAGCCTCGTCGCCACGGCCCCGCGCTGGGGAGGCGCCGGCTGGGGTCTCGACATGGCGTGGGACGCGTTCGGCGACGGCAGCACCAACCCGGCCAGTACCGTGTACGCATTCCAGACCGGGCTCGCGATCTGGTGCCTCGTCGAGGCGGCCGACGCGCTCGACGCACCCTCGTACCGCGCGCTCGCCGCGCGCAGCCTCGCCGCCTACCGCTCGGGCGCCTACGTGAACTCCAGCGGCCCGTACCCGCTTCCGTGTTCCTCCTGCGGATACTTCTTCTACTCCATGAACCGCAACGACCGCGGCCGGCGCGTGAAGAACACGAACATCGAGATGGCCATGGCCTCGCTCGCGCTGCACCGCTACGGCGCCGACTCCACCGCGCTCGCCACCGGCGCCGCCGCTACCCTCTCGCAGTACGGCGAGGTCCACAGCTATTCGAACTACGATTACCTCTCCCGCTACGATCCCCGATACCGCGTCGGCGCGAGCGCCTTCGACGACCACAACTCCTTCGAGGCATACCTCCTTCTCCGCGCCTCTCAGCTCCTCCGCCGCTCGGACTTCCAGTCGGCCGCCGTCGCGCATTTCAACGCCTTTGCGCCGCGCGGCACCGAGGCCTATGTCGCCTATGCCGCGTGCCACTTCGCCCGCATCCTGCCGACCGCGCGCTCCACCTGCGTTCGATGGGTCGAGGCGCACGGCGCGACGAACCCCGCCGGGGTCGGCCTCGTGATGGACTACTGACCGCCTACCGGCGAGCGAACCCGCTCAATCGAGAGGCCGCTCTCATGATGGCGGCGTACCAGGTCTTCCCAGACCGCGGGGCTCCGTCGGTGGCGTGTGTGCTTCAAGCCACCAGCTCCACGTCCTCCAACGGCCATCGGGAAGAACGCGGCTTCGCGCAGCGGTTACGGTGGTGGGTCAGAAGCCTCGAACATCGCCCTTGACGGCCTCTTCGTCGGGGATGTCATAGGGCGGGCTTGCCCAAAACCGAGTTCCTCCGTAAATGCGATAGGACAACTCGAGGGCTTCGAGCGCCTGCTCCTTCGTGATTCCCGGTCTCTCGACGTGTCCCGTTGTGGTGGCCAGCACGCTGCCAGCGTGCGTAGTCAGGTGGACCTCGCGGTAGCTGCCGTCATCGAGGATGACGGTGCGTGCAAACGTGAGCTTGCCACCATCGTCGTCAGCCACGTTCCAGTCTATGGCACGGGCCATCAGTCAACCTCCTGCGTGGCACCGCTGTTTAGCGACGCTACGACTTCGTTGAGACGGTGGGAGCTTTCGCGACGGCGCCGAGGCCGCACGCGCTCCTGGCGCGGTCGAGGACCTCGCGGGCCACGGCGCGGGCGCGCCTCGCGCCGTCGCGCAGCACGTCGTCCAGCTCCGCGGGGCGCGCGAGGAGGGCGTTGTAGCGCTCGCGAGCGGGGCCGAGGTCGCGCTCCAGCACCTCTGCCAGGGCCTGCTTCGCGTGACCGTAGCCGTAGTTCCCCGCGCGGTACCGCTGGTCCATCGCGGCGGTCTCCTCGGGCGTTGCATAGAGCCGGTACAGCATGAACACCGTGTCCTTGTCCGGGTCCTTGGGGTCCTCGACGGGGGTGCTGTCCGTCTTGATGCCCATGACGGCCTTGCGCAGGGCCCGCTCCGGGAGGAACACGTCAATGGCGTTCTGGTACGACTTGGACATCTTCCTCCCGTCGGTGCCGGGGATCGTGGGGACGTCCTCGAGCACCAACGGCTCCGGGCGGCGCAGGGCGGGCGCGAAGGCCGCGTTGAAGTGCCCGGCCATGTCCTGGGCCATCTCGATGTGCTGCACCTGGTCCCTCCCCACGGGCACCACGTCGGCGTCGTACACAAGAATGTCCGAGGCCATGAGCACGGGATAATAGAAGGTCCCCGCGGGCAGGAGGTTGTGCTCGCCCTTCTCCTCCGCGGCCTTGTACGCGTGGGCCCGCAGGAGGAGCCCCAGGTTGGTCACGCAGGACAGGAGCCAGGCGAGCTCCTGCACCTCGGGCACGTCGCTCTGGCGGAAGAACACCGAGCGCGTGGGGTCCAGGCCCAGGGCCAGGAAGGTGGCCGTGAGCTCCAGGGTGTGCTGCCGCAGGAGCTTCGGGTCCCGGGCGGTGGTGAGCGCATGCCAGTCCGCGACGAAATAGAACGCGTCGTGGGTGTCCTGCAGGGCGATCGCCGGGCGGATCATCCCGAGGTGGTTTCCGAGGTGGGGCGCCCCCGTGGGCTTGATCCCCGAGAGCGAGCGCTTGCGACGGGTCTCCATGGGAAGACCGCGAAGCTAGCATGCCGCGGCGCCCGCGGTCGCCCGAGGGCGCCAGGCGCTACAGCCGAGGCAGGTTCGGCAGCCGGGGCAGCGGGGCGTTGGCCACGCCGCAGACGTCCTCCATGCACGAGCGGTACGTGTCGTAGCAAGTGGTGCCGCACACCTGGATGCAGGACACCTCCACGGCCCCGCACTGGCGGTGACACGAGTTGGCGCAGGCCCTCACCTGGCGGAGGCAGCGCGCCGAGCAGCCCCGAGGGGCCTGGAGCTCCGTAGCGTCCTCCGAGGGGTCCTGGCTCACCAGGGCGCCCTCCGGCGCGGCGGGGACCGACGGGGTGGCGTGCGACGTCGGCGCGAAGGCCGTGCCAAGGGACAGGATCAGGGCGGCGAGGAGGGTGTGCTTCATCATGGCGCTCGGATGATACGCAAAGTCCCCCGGGAATATGCACCCCTGAAATGCTCCCCCGGCGGTGACAACACCCGACCCGGACGCTAGAGGGCCGATCGGACGAAATCCAGGCTGTCCGCAAGGAGCCGCGAGCCCTGCAAGGCGGAGGTCCGAAGCCGTGCGGGGGGCACGGCGTGCCCCGACAACGACGCAGGGCGACGCGGATCCGCAGCGGGCGGCCTGGATTTCGTCCGATCGGCGCTCTAGGGTCCGGCCATGCTCCGCTCCCGGGCTTCGGCGTCCCTGGCGCTCGGCCTCGCCTTGTCCCTGGGCTGCGCGCTGGTCCACCCCACGGCCACCCCCAGCACCGACGCCCCCGCGGCCCCCGAGGAGGCCGTCATCACGGACGCCCCCGCCGGGGAGTCCGCGCGCTTGGACACCCTCGCACCCGACTCCCAGAGCCCCGACCGCCCCGCGGAAGACCTGCGCCCGGAGGCGCCCTCGGAGCTCCCATCGATGCCCGAAGTCCCCATCGATGCACCTCCCCCGGACCAGGGAGCGCCCGACAGCGATGTAGGCGGAATGGATACCTTTCCCGACACGGAGCCCGACGCTTCGGTGCCGTCGGATGTGATCCCCGACGGGGTGATCCCGCCGGATTTCGTCTTTCCGGACCTCCCCGCGGACCTGATGCTGCCGGACCTGGTGATCCCCGAGGTGAGCCCCTCGGACGTG
Organism: Deltaproteobacteria bacterium; assembly: GCA_016218725.1. GTDB lineage: Bacteria > Myxococcota_A > Polyangia > Polyangiales > JACRDB01. The sequence goes on along the minus strand of JACRDB010000062.1, from coordinate 57,635 downwards.
CCGGCGGGGATGTGTGGTCGGGCCGGGCAGCGTTGCTGCGGCGCGGGCTCGTGCACGGCGCCGGCCCAGTGCCTCATGGACCCGCCGTTGACCGGGGAGTTCCTGTGTCGTGCGTGCGGGGCGCCGGGGCAGCCCTGCTGCGGGTACACCACCTGCGGCCCCGGGGCGCGCTGCCTGCCCACCACCGACGCGCGCATCGCCTGCTCGGCCTGCGGGGGCTTTGGCCAGCTCTGCTGCCCGGGCTCCACCTGCGGCGGCGGGCGGACGTGCTATGGGCTCCTGTGTTTCTAGCCGCTCACGGCGCGCGCATGCGCACGAGCCTCCAGCCCTCGGGGAGGGCGAGCACGGTGTCCGTCCAGCGCTCGCCCCGGTGGGTGTAGAGCACCTGGGCGCACCGCACCGCGCGCGTCTTCAGGAGCGCGAGGGCCCGGTCCACGGTGACGGCCCCCTCCTGGCTGTGGGCCGTCGGGGCGCCCTTGAGCCTCACCTCGTGCACCGCGCACAGCGCCGAGAGGTCCGTGAAGAGCGCGCCCAGGGTGCTCTCGTCGAGCACGGCCTCCTCCAGCGTGGGGAGCGGCGCGTCGCTCACGGGGCCTCGCCCGCCGCGGGTCCGAGGCCCGGCACCGCTCGAAAGTCCAGGGCGGCGCTCGGGGCGTGGCACTGGGTGCAGCTCTGGCGCCACGGGTGACTCGTACGGAGCCCCGCGGAGAGGGCCCCGTGGCAGCTCTCGCAGCGGCCCCGCTGGAGGGTGGCGTGGGGGATCGTGGGAGGGGCCCCGGGCCAGGCGCGCTCGCCTCGCCCCACGGAGGGAGCGCCCGCGAAGGTGTTGTCCAACGGGGGACCCCCGGAGGGCTCCTCGCCGGGCACGGGCCCGCGGTCCACCACGTGGCATTGCGTACATGACGCGCGGGTGTCGTGGGGCATCGCCGGGGCGACGTGGCCGCGGAGCCTCATGCCCTCGGCGTGACAGGTGAGGCACACCGGGAGGGAGAGCGAGTCCACCGCGTGGGGGATCGTGGGAGGGGCGCCGTCGTAGGCCCGGCGCGAGGCGCGATCGCGCACCGCCGCGGCGCGCTGGACGGGATCAAAGGGCAGCTCCTCGGTGCGCGCGGGGCGGTCCTGCTGGAGGCCCGCGAAGGCCACCGCGTGCCTCGCGCGGTTCTCGCCGGAGCGCCGCAGCGAGAGCTCCTCGTGGGTGGGGGCGCGCGGGAAGCGCTGGCCGGGCTCTTCGAACACGGGCCTCGGGCGCCGCGCCGGGGCGGGCTCGCCCCCGAGGTCCGCCCCGAGGCCCAGGGCCGCCACCGCCAGGGCACACGCCGCCAGCACGTGGAGCCCTCGGCCTTCGGTGAGCGCGCTCACGGCGCGCCTCCCTCCGGGGTGTGGCGCCGCACCCGCACCGCGCATTTCTTGTAGTCCGGCTGCTTGGAGAAGGGGTCGTGAGCGTCCAGCGTGACCTTGTTGATGAGCAGCCGCTCATCGAAGAAGGGCACGAAGACGGTGCCCGGCGGGGGCGCCGCGCGGCCCTCGATCCAGACAGGGAGGTGCACCCTCCCGCGGCGGCTCTCGACGGTGGCCAGGTCCCCGTCGCGCAGGCCCAGGCGCTCGGCGTCCTGGCGGTTCATCTCCAGGTAGGCGTTGGGCATCGCGCGGCGCAGCTGCGGGATGCGCATGGTCATGGTGCCCGTGTGCCAGTGCTCCAGCACGCGCCCGGTGCAGAGCCACAGGGGGTACTCCGCGTCGGGGCTCTCCGGCGGGGGAGTGTACGGTTGGAGCCACACCTGCGCGCGGTCGTCCCGCGAGGTCGAGTGGTAGAACTGCACCCCTCGCCCGGCGGCCACGTAGGTGTCCTCGCCCTCGACGAAGCGGTAGCGGGTCTCGCGCCAGCGCCCGTCGGGCCCTTGCACCACCGGCCAGCGCAGCCCCCGGGCGCGCACGTACTCACCATACGGCGCCAGGTCCTTGTGCTTGTGCCGCGTGAAGGGCCGGTAGCGCTCGAAGAGCCGCTCGTCCATGTTCACGCCCTGGTAGCGGGCCCAGTCCCACACGGGCACCTCCGCGTGGTTGGCGTCCTCCTGGTGGAAGAGCCAGCGCCCGTCGCGGTCCCGCATCCCGGCGTGCCCGAGCTCGAAGAGCCTGCGGGCGACGGCCAGCACCTGCCAGAGGTCGTCCCGGGCCTCCCCCGGCGGGTCCACCATCTTGAACCACTGCTGCGTGCGGCGCTCGGAGTTGCCGGTCATCCCGTTCTTCTCGACCCACAGGGCCGACGGGAGCACCAGGTCCGCTTGGCGCGTGGTCGCCGTGGGGTACACGTCGGAGACGATCAGGAACTTGTCCCCGAGGCGCCTCGACGGCGTGAAGAGCTGGTCCACGTTGGGGAGCGACTGCGCGGGGTTGGTCACCTGCACCCACAGGGTGGTGATGTCTCCCCCCTGGTCCGTGGGCCTGGAGAAGCGACGAAACATCTCCACGGTGTGGTAGCCGGGCCGGGCGTTGATGCGCCCCCGGGGGACGTGCCAGTGGTCCTCGGCGGCCGCGCGGTGCTCGGCGTTGGCCACCAGGCCTCCGCCCGGCAGCGCGTGGGCCAGGGTGCCCACCTCGCGCACGGTGCCACACGCCGAGGGCTGGCCGGTGAGGCTCTGGGGGCCGTCGCCTACCTTTCCCCAGTGGCCCGAGAAGAGGTGCACCGCGTGGAGGAGCTGGTTGATGGCCGTGCCGCGGGTGTGCTGGTTCGGTCCCATGCACCAGAGCGAGGTGATCTTCCGGGCGCGGTCGGAGAAGCGCGAGGCCAGCCAGCGCAGGTCCGCGGCGGGCACGCCGGAGAGCCTCTCGACGTGCTCCGGGGTGTACTCCGCGAGGCCCCTGCGGAAGTCCTCGAAGGAGATGGCCCGGCCGTTGAGCTCCGGGGTGGCGCCCTCGGAGGGCGCCCGGAAGGCGCAGTGGGCCTCGACGAAGGCCCGGTCCCAGGTGTTGCTCTCAAGGAGGATGTTCAGGAGCCCGTTGGCCACGGCGAGGTCCGTGTGGGGCTTGAACTGGAGGTAGCGGTCCGCAAAGGCCGTGGTGCGCGTGCGCCGCGTGCCGATGTCTACCAGCTCCACGCGCTCGCCACGGGAGCGCCGGTCGATGAAGCGGGAGAAGAGCACCGGGTGCATCTCCGCGGGGTTGTTCCCCCACAGGACGATGGTGTCCGCGTGGTCCAGGTCATCGAAGCACGAGGCCGGCTCGTCCACGCCGTAGGTGGAGAGGAAGCCCGTGACCGCCGAGGCCATGCAGAGCCTGGCGTTGGCGTCCAGGTGGTTCGACCCCAGGCCCGCCTTCACGAAGGTGGACGCCGCGAAGCCCTCGGGGATGGTGCTCTGACCGGAGATGTACATCCCGAACTGCGAGGGGTTCGCGTGGATCCTGCGGGCGATCACGTCCACGGCCTCGGCCCAGGTGATGGGCACGAGCTGGCCGTTACGGCGCAGCAACGGCCGGGTGAGGCGGTCTCGCCCGTAGAGGGCCAGGCCCACGTGGTAGCCCTTGACGCAGAGGAGCCCGCGGTTGACGGGGGCCTGCTGGTCCCCGGCGATGGCCACCACGCGGCCGTTCTGCACACCCACCTGGACGTGGCAGCCGGTGCCGCAGAAGCGGCAGGGGGCCTTGTCCCAGCGGAGCCCCGAGGGGGTCGGGGTGCCTCCCGGGGCCGGGGTGGGGGGGGGTGTAGGAGGGGGGGGGGTCTGCGCCTCGGCGAGCTGCCCCGCCGCGGCGGTGGCGGCGCCGAGGGCGCTGGCCTTCAGGAACTCATGGCGATCCATGGGAGGGCTCCTCCGTCGAGCGCGGGAGGTCCCAGCGGCTCGGCATCACGAAGTCGTCTACGTCCGAGAAATCCATCCAGGCCAGGGTGACGAAGCTCACCCCGGGCGCTCCCTGGAGCCAGGCCCAGAGGGCGTCCTGCTCGGCCACGGAGGCGGTGTCCGTGGCCACCGGGAGGCACGGCCCCTGAGGGGTCCCGAGGGTGACCCGAGGGTCCGTAGAGAGCGCTTCCTGCGCGCTTTGCAGCGCGTCGGGGGTGGGGTCCAGGGTGAGCACCAGGCCGGCGACGGGCATCACGCTCCTCCCTTCTCGGGGGTGGTGCCCTGGGCGAGGGAGAAGCGCCCCTGGGCGGCGGCCGCGGCGATGCGGAGGCTCAGGGTGAACACCATGAGGCCGAGGGCCCAGACGCCCCAGGTGACCTTCCACTCGTTGCGCGAGGGGGCGTAGGGCACGAGCTCGTGGAGGGTGCTCGGGATGAAGCCCGGCACGATGAGCCCCATGCCCTTCTCGATCCAGACGCCCGCGAAGGTCATGGCGAGGGCCAGGTGCAGGAGCCAGCGCCGGGCGGAGAGCGCCGGGGTGAGGAGCACCACGGCGGCGGCGACGTTGAGCCCGACGGAGGTCCAGCTCCAGGGGACCAGCTCCCGGTGGCCGTGGAGGCCGACGTAGAGGTAGCGCGTCGAGGCCGTGTGGCTGCCGCCGGTGTAGAACTCGGTGAAGAGCTCGCTGCCGAGCATGAAGAGGTTCACCAGGGTGGTGACCCGGAGGATCTTGAGGAGGACGTCCACGGCCCGGTCGGGCACCGGGAGCCCGAGGAGGCGCTGGGACACGCGCAGGGACAGGACAATGAACGCCGGCCCCGTCACGAAGGCCGACGCGAGGAAGCGCGGGGCGAGGAGCGCGGAGTTCCAGAAGGGCCGGCCCCCGAGGCCCGCGTAGAGGAAGGCGGTGACCGTATGGACGCTGAAGGCCCACACGATGGACACCATGACCATGGGGACGTACCAGCGGTGCCGGGGCTTCCTCCCGAGGAAGCGCTGGTACAGGAGGTACCCGCAGACGTGGAGGTTCAGGAGGAGGTAGCCGTTGAGCACCACCATGTCCCAGGTGAGGACGCTGTTGGGGAAATTGAGCCTCCCCGGGCCCGGGAGCATGTGCCAGAAGCGGTCCGGGCGCCCGAGGTCCACCATGATGAACCCCACGGCCATCACGATGGCGGCGATGGCCAGGAGCTCGCCGACGATGACCACGTCGTGCATGTCCTCGTCGCCGTAGAGGTAGGCGGGGATGACCATCATGACGCCGCCGGCGGCGAGGCCCACGACGAAGGTGAAGTTGGCGATGTAGAGCCCCCAGGAGACGTGGTCGCTCAGGCCCGTGGTGGCCATGCCCCAGGCGTTCTGGCCGGCCCAGGCGTGGGCCCCGACCAGGGCGATGGCCGTGAGCACGCCCATCCAGGCGTAGAACCCGAAGGAGCCGTCCACGCTCTCCCAGAGGACGCGCAGGAGGAAGCGTGGGTAGGTGCTCCGGTGGTGGGTGGGGGCGTCCGCGGTGGTGCTCTCGGTGTTCACAACGGCCTCACTCGTCGAAGAAGTAGAAGAACCGGGGCCGGGTCCCGAGCTCCTCCTTGAGGACGAAGACGCGCTTGTGCTCCAGCACCCACCGGATCTCGCTGGAGGGGTCCAGGACGTTCCCGAAGACCCTGGCGCCGGTGGGGCATGCCTCCAGGCATGCGGGCATGCGCCCCTCGCGGGTGCGGTGCAGGCAGAAGGTGCACTTCTCCATGACGCCCTGCGGGCGAATACGGTTGGACAGGTACGCCTGGTCGGGGTTGATCTCCCGCGCGGGCACCTCCGGCGCGCGCCAGTTGAAGCGCCGGGCGTGGTAGGGGCATGCGGCCTCGCAGTAGCGGCAGCCGATGCACCAGTTGTAGTCCACCACGACGATCCCGTCGGACTCCTGCCAGGTGGCCTCGACGGGGCAGACCCGCACGCACGGGGGGTTCTCGCACTGCTGGCACTGCACCGGGAGGTAGAACTTCCCCGGGGCGGGCACGGCGTGGTCGTAGTTGGCGTCGCCGCGCTCCAGGTCCAGGGAGCCCTGCTCCATCTCCAGCACGCGGATGTACGAGTTGTGGCTGGCGCGGTCGTGGTTGTTCTCGTGGTGGCATGCCTCCACGCAGCGCCGGCACCCGATGCACACCGAGAGGTTCAGGGCGTACGCGAACTGCACGCCGGGCGTGGGGCGCAGGTCCCGGATGGTGACCTCGGCGCCGTACCGCTGTTCGGTCTCCTCCTCCAAGCGCCGGAGGACCTCGCGCAGCTCCCGGGGGCTGAGTTCCTTGTAGTGCTTCTGGAGGAAGCCCTGGAGGCTCATGCCCTCGGTGAACTGCTTGAGGGGCGCCAGGGCCTGGGCGAAGACGCCCGCGCCCAGGGTGGCGCCGAGGACCTTCAGGGCCACCCTTCGGGGGACGGAGTTCTCAGCCATGGGGCGCGCTCCGGAGCCAGGCCGTGTCCCTCGGCGGGGGCATCGGCTGGAAGCGAGGAAAGTGCGGCGCGTGGGGGTCGTGGCAGTCCACGCAGTGGTTGCGCGCGCGGGGGCCTCGGGAGCGGTCCCAGTAGCCCCTCATACCGCCGTGGGAGCCGTGGTCGTAGTCCCGCGCCTGGGGGCCGTGGCACTGCCGGCAGAGGCTCATGGCCTCGGTCATGGGCAGCACCTCGCCGGTGGCCAGGTGCAGCCGCGTGGCGTCGGTCCGTTCGTGGCAGGACGCGCAGGGCACCGCCCCGTGCGCGAAGCGCATGCCCGCGTGGGGCCCGCGGAGCTCCTCGACGCGCGCGGGGAGCGCCGGGGGGTTCTCCCGGAAGAGCGAGTGGCAGTTCTCGCACGGGATGGCCACGCGCCCCGCGTCCGAGTCCACCTCGATGGACGACAGGGACGGGGGCCGGTGCACCACCACCGGGAAGCGCGCCGAAGCGTCATGGACGGCGCCGTCCCCGTTCCGCGGCGCGCCGGGCGCGCAGCCCAGGAGCCACGCCCCGAGCGCCAGCGTCCATCGTGGGGTCTCTGGTCTCACCACGGCTGCGTCCGTTTGCAGCCCCCGGGCCACCGCCCCGACGCGCCCGGTTTGCGCGCCTTTCCGCGAGGGCGCCGGTCCCGTCGAGGGAGCCCCGCGCACGGACTGCACGAGGCTCGACGCGCGCGGTGCACTGCCCCCGCACCGGGGCTCACGGAGCGCGCACAATGTGCGTAACGCACAGGTAACTGTAGGAAATCAGTGAAGAACAGCCCTGGCCCGGGGGATGCTTTCAGCGGGCGTCGAGGCCCCTTTGGGTGGGGCCCTTTGAGGAGGAAAGAGCTCATGAGACGCGCGCGCGGGTTGGGTGGGGTCCTGGTGTTCTCCGGGGTGCTCCTGGGGCTGACGGGCGAGGCGCTGGCCCAGACGGCTCCCGCGGAGCCTGCGGCGGCGGTGGCCCCTGCGGCGGCGGCTCCGAGGCCCGGGCGGTGGTTCGCGCATGCGAACCTCGCGGTGAACGCGTTCACCTGGGTGGGCGGGGTGAACGGCGGGTCCTCGACCTGGGTGACGCCGGCGGACCGACTGATCTTGTTGCAGCAGCTCGGCGCCGGCTACTGGGTGCACCCGAACATCCGGGTGCAGCTCACGATGCAATTCGTGGAGACGGCGACGAACCTCCCGCAGGGGCAGAGCGCGCTGGCGCTGATGGGCGCGATCCCGTGGGTGGTGTACACGCGGGGGCGCTTCTTCGGTGGGATGGGGCCGCTCCTGGCGTGGCAGTCCGGGGGCAAGAGCCAGTTCGACCTCGGGTGGTTCATGGCGGCGGGGGTGACCTTCCCGCTAGGGAACGGCTGGGCGCTTGCCGCGGCGGTGCAGGGGCCGGTGATGTTCTACCAGCGGCTCTCCGTGGCGGTGTCCCCCGCGCTGGTCTTCGCGCGGAGGTTCTAGCGCGGCGCCCGCGGGGCTTCGGTCGCCGCCGCGGCAGGACCCGTCCTGCGCCCGACCAGGAGGCACTGCCAGGACAGAACCTACAGAAACCTACACAACCTGGCGGGCGCGGGGCGAGCCGTTGACGGTGCGCGGGGTGGGTTGCTAGAAGCGCGGGCTGGGACCATCCTGGCGGGAGCTCCGATGTCGGCCACGGTAGCGCGAAGCCTCGGCGCCTCCCTCCGCGCGAGGCGTGAGGCCCTGAACCTGGATCTGTCGAGCCTCGCGGTGGCGACGGGCCTCGGCGAGCACCGCCTCGCGGCGCTGGAGGCCGGGCGCGAGGAGCCCGCGGTGGGCGAGCTGCGAGAGCTGTCCCGGTACCTCTTCGCGGACCTTGTGGGCTTTGACCCCGAGGAGGAGCCGGAGCCTCGACCGAGGCCGCAGGTGCGCACGTTGCTCCGGGCCGCGGAGCGTGTGCTACCGCCGCGGACGTGGCCCGCGGTGGTCGAGGCCGCGGAGGTGGCCAGCGCCGTCGTCGAACTGGAGGGGTGGCGGGGGCTCCCGTCGCGGTGGGACCGGCTCCGTAGGCGCTTCGCGCCGGACGCGAGGGTCGGGGACCCGGCGTGGCGCGACGGCGAGCGCCTGGCGGAGCTCGTCCGCCGGGAGCTCAAGCTCGGGGACCAGGCGATCCCGTCGATGTTCACGCTCTGCGAGGCGCTCGGGGTCGCGATCATCGAGACCTGGCTGCCGGAGCAGGTCTCGGCGCTGTGCCTCGCCGACGCCTCGCACGGGCCGGCGGTGGTGTTGAATCGAGCGGGGCGCAACGAGGACCCGTTGGTGCGGCGCTTCTCGCTGGCGCACGAGCTGTGTCACGTCCTCTTTGATCGCCATGAGCTCAACGGCATCCAGGATTTCGACCGGTACCCGACCTTCCGGGACCTGCGCGACAAGCCCCCGGTCGAGCAGCGCGCGGACGCCTTCAGCGCGCACCTCCTGGCGCCCACGGGGGCGTTCCGCGCATGCTGGGGAGCGTCCCTGGAGGACGACCGCGGCCGCGTGGCGGCGATGTCCAGGGCGTTCGGGCTCAGCTACGTCGCCGCGTGGTACCACACGATCACAGCGCGGTGCTTGCCGACGGGCTCGGCGCCTGGCTCCGGGGAATTCCGGTGCGACGCCCGAGAGTGCTTCGCCGCGGCCGAGAGGGCCGTGACAGACAATTCCCTCTTCGAAGACGTGTCCCTGGTGCGTCGGGGACCCTTGCTCCAGCACACCCTCCGCGCGCTCGAGGAGGGAGTAATCACCCGCAGCCGCGCGTTGGAGCTCCTGGACCTGGAGGGGGAGGTCCTCGACGCCCACCACTCAACATGGCTGGCGGCGCTCCCCAGCGATCCCCCGAAGGGCCCGTAGGGAGCGCGTCTTGGACGTCGTGGCGGATTGCGACGCCCTCACCGTGGCGCTGGTGCACCTCGCGCTGGCGTCTCCGGTGGAGCAGCTCCTGCGCCGGTGCGGGCGCCAGCTCCGAACGCTGGAGGTGATCTACCGTCGCGAGGCCCAAGGCAGCCTCCGGGAGTGTTTGGACCAGCTTGTCCGGGCCGAGGTGTGCACCCTGGCGCCGGGGCCCGACGAACAACGGCTCGAACGGCGCCAGAAGAAGCGCCACGCACGGATCCACCGTCTGGCCGAGCAGCGCTTCCGCACGACGAGCCAGCATGACCGCGACCTCCTCTGGCTCGCGGATGACGCCGCAGCGGTCCTCGCGACCCACGACGGCCCCCTGGGGCGCCTCGCGCGCGAACACGGAACGCCGGTGGTCGATGTGCTCGACGTGCTCGTGGCCCTGTTCACGGCCGAGTTGCTGGTGGGTGAAGATCTCGACCGGGCCCTGGCGAAGGAGGCGGCGCGGTGCCAGACCGCGGAGGATGCACTCCGGCGGCTCTTCGAGGCGCGCGGCGCGAGCCCGGTGCTGGTTTGCGTCGGTAAAGACGAAGGTGCGAGGGTCGCGGCCACGCCGGAAGGCGACGTGTAGGGATGGCGACTTCACCCCGCCGACCCGCTACCCGCCCCGGGCGCGGGCGGCGATCTCTCCCACCGCGTGGAGGGCCCTCTCGAGCTCCGGCGACCAGGGCATCCCGCAGGACAGCCGCAGCGCGTTGGGGAAGCGTCCCCGCGCGGAGAACATCGGCCCCGGCGCGATCGCGATCCCTTGCGCCAGCGCGCGCTCCGCCACCTCCAGCGCCCGCGTGCCGGGCGGGAGCTCCACCCACAGCACGAAGCCCCCGCGGGGGTCGCTGACGCGCGTGCCGGGCGGGAAGCACAGGGCCACCTCGTCGCGCACGCGCTCCACCTGCGCGGCCACGGCCCTCTGGAAGCGCCGCAGGTGCCGGTCGTACGCGCCCGACGCGAGGTACTCCGCCACCACCATCGACGGCAGGGTCGGCGAGGCCAGCGTGAGGGCGTACTTGCGCCTCCGGACCGCGGCCTCGTAGCGCCCGGCGACCACCCAGCCCACCCGGAGCCCCGGCGCGAGCGTCTTGGACGTGGCCCCGCACAGGAGCACCCGCCCCTCGCGGTCCCAGCCCTTGCAGGGCCTCGGTCGCGTGCCGTCGAACACCAGGTCGCCATAGACGTCGTCCTCCACCAGCGGAACGTCATGGCGAGCCAGGAGCCTCACCAGGCGCTCCCGGGCCTCCGGGGCCATCACCGCCCCGAGGGGGTTGGTCGCCGTGGGCACCGCCACCACCGCGCGCACCGGCCCCCCCCGCAGGGCGTCCGCCAAGGCGTCTATGTCAATGCCCGTGCCAGGGAGCGAGGGGATCTCCAGCGCGCGCAGGCCCAGGTGCTCCAGGATCTGCAGAATGCCGAAGTACGTCGGCGTCTCCACCGCGACGGTGTCGCCGGGCTTTGTCACCGCGCCCAGCGCGAGGGACACGGCCTCCGTGGCCCCGAGGGTGATGAGGAACTCATCCTCGCCGAGGGACAGGCCCCAGTCGAGGGAGCGCCGCGCGAGCTGACGCCGGAGCGTCAGGAGCCCCGGCGGGGCGTCGTAGGTGGCGCCGACGTCCCGCACCTCCCGGGCGATGGACGCCGCCAGGCCGTTCAGGGCCTGCATCGGCAGGAGCTCCGGCGCCGCGTAGGCGCTGCCCAGGGGCACCACCGACGGGTCCCTCATGGACGCCTGGAGCGCCGCCACCGCGTCCCCCACGGACACCACCCGCGAGGGCCCCGAGGCCCGCCGGGGGCTGCGCGGCGCCTCCGGGGCGCACTGCCTCCGACGCACGTAGTACCCCGACCGCGGGCGCGTCTCCACCAGCCCCGAGCGCTCGAGCTGCCCGTACGCCGCCAGCACCGTGGCCACGCTCACGCCCCGCTCGCCCGAGAACGTGCGCACCGAGGGCAGCCTCGCCCCGGGTTTGAGAGACCCGCGGGTGATGGACTCCGCGATCTCGCCCGCGAGCTGCTCATAAAGGAGCCCGTCCATCGCCCAAGGCTACCACACAGGCGCCCGCTCACCAGCACAGATTATTGCTTCACCAACCAGTACAGTGGTATCTGTGCTGGTACCTCGCGGGGCCCCCTGACCCTGTGACGGCCCCGCGCCCGTGGCCACACTTCCACCCATGACCACCATGGCCCTGGCCGCAAGGCCCTCGCTCTCGCTCCGCGGCCGCACCCTCCTCGCCCTCGGGGCGGTGTACGTCGTGTGGAGCTCCACGTACCTGGCCCTGCGCTATGTCGTCGAGGCGCTGCCCCCCATGCTCGCCAGCGGCCTGCGCTTCCTCTGCGCCGCGGGCGTGCTCTTCGGCCTCCAGCGCCTGCGCGGCGAGCCCTGGCCCCGGGCCCGCTCCTGGGCCCCCGCGGCGGTCACCGGCGCGCTCTTGTTCACCATCGGGAACGGCCTGGTCGGCCTGGCCGAGACCCGCGTAGGCTCCGGCGTCGCCGCTACCGCATGCGCCACCACCCCCCTGTGGGTCGCCGGCCTCGGCGCCCTCCGCGGCGAGCGCCCCACCCGGCGGGAGCTCCTCGGGATCGCCCTGGGCCTCGCCGGCGTCGCCCTCCTCGGGGCCGGCTCAGACCTTCGCCACGCGGGCCTCCGCGGGCTCCTGCTCCTCGTGTCACCCCTGGCCTGGGCCCTCGGCACCGTGCTCGCCCGGAGCGAGCGCCCCGCCTCGGCCATGACCTTCGCCGCCCAACAGATGCTCGCCGGGGGCGTCGGCCTCCTCGCCGTGGGAGCCACTCTCGGCGAGCGCTTCACCGCCTCGGCCCCCGCCCACGCCTGGTGGGCCCTCGGCTACCTCGTCCTGGCCGGGAGCGTCGTGGGCTTCACCGCGTACGCCTTCCTGGTCCGCTACGCCCGGCCCGCCGTCGCCACCAGCTACGCGTACGTCAACCCCGCCCTGGCCGTCGTCCTCGGCGCCGCCCTCGGCGGCGAGGCCCTGAGCGCCTCCGCCCTCGGGGCCCTCGGGCTCATCGTCTCCGCCGTGGTGGTCGTCGCCCTGGGCCGTAGGTAGTCCCGTGCTAGTGTCCCCGCCATGCGCACAAGTTTCGCCCTGGCCCTGGTGCTGACGGCCTGCGGCACCAACCCCGCACCCGTCACCCAGCCTACGGACGCGGGCTCCGACGCGGCCCCCGCGGACCGCGGCCCGATGGTCGAGGACTTTGTCACGCGCCCCATTCCCGGGAGCACCCAGCGGCCCGGGGACCCCGCGCGGGGCTACCGCGCGCTCGTCAATGAGGGCTACGTCACCTGCGGGGTCCCCTGGTCGGTGTTCTCCCGGGCCTTCGGGGCGGCGGGAGCGTCGCAGCTCCCGGGGCGCGAGGGCAGGAACGCCATGCTCCCGTACAATTTCACGGCCTTCCGCAACCGCGACGGCATGGAGGTCGTGTCGGCCAACTGCCTCACCTGCCACGCGGGGGCCCTCCGGGGGCGGCTCATCGTGGGCCTCGGCAACGCCCAGGGGGACTTCACCCAGGACACCGGCGTCCTGGCCCGGGCGTCCAGGGCCTTCGTGCGCACCCCCGAGGAGCGCGCCGAGCTCGACCGCTGGATCGAGCGCGTCGAGACCATCTCCGACTACACCCGCACGCTCACCGTGGGGGTGAACCCCGCGGACAACCTCACCGCGATTCTCATCGCCCACCGGGACCGGGACACCCTCGCCTGGAGCCCGACGCCGCTCCTGGAGCCGCCCCCGCCCGTGGTGGTCCCCGTGGACGTGCCGCCCTGGTGGCACATGCGCCGCAAGAACGCCATGTTCTACAACGCCTCCGGCCGCGGTGACCACGCCCGCATCATGATGACCGCCTCCGCCCTGTGCACCGACTCCGTCGCCGAGGCGCGCATGATCGACAGCTATTTCCCCGACGTGAGGGCCTACATCGCCTCCCTCCAGCCGCCGCCGTGGCCCTTCATGACGGACACCGCCAGGGCGTCCCAGGGCCGCGAGGTGTTCAACCGCGTGTGCAGCACCTGCCACGGAACCTACGGCGAGGGCGGCGCCTACCCCAACCTCCTGGTGGGCCTGCGAGAGGTCGGCACGGACCCCACCCTGGCCCTCGGGGCGTCGCAGTTCTCGCAGCGCTTCGTGGACTGGTACAACCGTAGCTATTACGGCGAGGCCGCGAGGATCGAGCCCCAGCAGGGCTACGTGGCCCCGCCCCTGGACGGCGTCTGGGCCACCGCCCCGTACCTGCACAACGGCGCGGTGCCCACGCTGTCCACGCTCCTCGACAGCCGCGAGAGGCCCCGGTTCTGGACCCGGGCCTTCACCTCCAACGACTATGACCCGGACGCCGTCGGCTGGCGCTTCACCTCCCTGGACCACGGCCACGCGGGGGAGCCCGACCTCGCCCGGCGCTCGCGCATCTATGACACCACCCAGCCGGGCTACAACAACCAGGGCCACACCTACGGCGACGCCCTCTCGCCAGAAGAACGCACCGCGGTGATCGAATACCTCAAGACCCTGTAGTGCTACCCCGGCTCTGGCTCTGCGCGGACCTCTCGCACCCGGCCTTCGGTCCTGGCGGGCCGTGGGTCGAGCACCTCGCCCACGCGCAGAGGCTCGCCCCGGTCACCCTCTGGCTACGGCCGACGGCCACCACCCCCGCGCGGCAGCTCCTGGAGTTCGCGCGCGTCGCAAAGGGCGCCCTCTCCGACGTATCCGTGCTGCTCGTCGGGGACCGCGTGGACGTGGCCCTCGCCGCGGGCGCCCACGGCGTCCACCTCCCGGAGAGGGCTCTCGAAGTGGGGGACGTCCGCGCGCTGGCGTCGGGAGTGGGGCGGAGCCTGTGCGTGAGCGCGGCGGTGCATGACCTCGAAGGGGTCTCCCGACGGCTCGGGGCCGACGCCCTGGTGGCCTCGCCCTTCGAGCCCGTCGCGGGCAAGGGCCCGGCCCTCGGAGAGCGGGGCCTCCGCGCGCTCCGGGAGCGCGCCCCGGGTGCCTTCCTGGTGGCCCTCGGGGGGCTCCTCGACGAGAGCTCCTGCGCCCGGGCCCTCGCCGCCGGAGCCGACGCCGTGGCCCTCCGGAGGCTGTGGCTCGACGCCCCGCTCCCGGAGGCCCTGGCGGCGGTCGTTACCGCGCGGTAACAACCCCTGGAGGGTCGGTATTTTCTGGTGAAATCGTGAAGGACAGAGCCCCCGAGGGCCCCGTGCTCGCGCCCGGTCAGGAGGCGCTGATCCGCACCATGGCGCGCCCCCCCCTCCCCACGGGCTGGACCTTCCTCGGGGCTTCCATCGCGGGCTCCGTCGTGCGCGCCCGCTACCGAGGCCCCCGCGAGGGCCTCGCCGCGGAGCTCCGGGTCGCCCACGGAGAGCCCCTGAGCGTTCAGGTCCGGGCGTCCCTCGCGCACCCTTCGGTGAGCGCCCTGACCGCTGCGCTCGTGGCCTCGGTCCGGGCCCACGCGCCGTCGCTCCAGTGGTCGGTGCCCGTGCCCTCGGCCGAGGCGCCAGAATCGAATTCCCCTACACTGGATCCACCGCCCGTGCCCGAGAAGTCCCCGGGTCGGGAGGTCCTCCTGCGCTGGCTCGGCCCCCTCGGGGAGTACCTCTGCCGGGCCCTCGCCCACGAGCCCGTGAAGGCAACCCTCACTACGGCCCTCTTAGCGCTCCAGTCCGGCGACCTCCCCGCGGGGCTGGCGGCCCTGGAGGCGCTCCGCGCCCCGGAGGCTCCGACCGACGCGCGCCTCGCGGCGGAGGCCCTGCGCTTCGAGGCCCTGCGCCTCCGAGGCTGCGCCCTCGAAGCCCGCGAGGCGCTCGACGAGGCCCTCCGTCGCTTCCCCGAGGAGGCTCCCCTGCACGAGGCATCCTCGGCGCTGCACGCCGCGCTCCACGCGCCCGACGAGGCCCTCGCCTCCGCCCATCGCGCGCTGGAGCTCGCGCCCCACGCGCCGGGGACGACGCTCCGCTGCGCTCGAGCGCTCCTCGCCGTCGGGCGCACCGACGAGGCCGTCGCGCTCCTGGGCCCCCTCACCGACGACCCGCATGCCTCCGACGCGCTCCTTCGGGACCTCGCGAGCGTCCACCTGGAGGCGGGCGCCTTCACCGTGGCCGAGGCCCTCGCCCTCCGGGTCCTCTCGCGCACCCCCGAGGACCCGACGGCCCTGGAGGCGCTCGGCACCCTCGGGGCCTGGTTGGGGGATGCCTCCACCGCGAGGAGCCATGGCGAAGCCCTCACCCGCGCCGCGCCCGAGCGCCCCTCGGGGGACGTGCTCCTTGGCGCCGCGGCGATGCTCGAGGGCGACGCCGAGGGCGCCCTCGGGTGCTTCGACCAGGCGCTCTCGCGCGCCCCCGGGGACCCCCTGGCGAGGGTCTGGAGGGCCGAAGCGCTCCTGCGCCTCGGGCGCGCGGAGGACGCCCTCGCGGCCGCGCGCCTGGGCGGGGAGCACTCCGACGACCTCACCCGCCACGTCGCCGCCCAGACCCTGACGGCGCTGGCCCAGGCGCGTCTTGGAGCGTTCCCGGGGCTCCCCGACGAGGCCTTCGCCCAGGCCCTGGAGGCCCTCCACCGGACGCCCCCGGCGCTGGTCTCGCGGGACCCCACCGCGCGCCTGGAGGACGCCCTGCGCAAGCTCCGCGGCAACCGCTCCGAGGGCGCGACGTACGTCACCCCCGAGGGCGCCCTGGTGCGGCTGTCCCTCGGCCCGACGGTGAGAGTGCCCGCCAAGAGGGCCCTGTGGCGCTTTGTCGCCACCGGGGACCCGCAGCCCGCGGTCCGGGCCCTGGAGTCCCTCGCGGACGCCTTCCCCGAGGCGCCGGAGCCCTTCACCTACCTCGGCGAGCTCCACCTGGACCTGGGCGACACCTCCCGGGCCCGGGGGTGCTTCGAGCGGGCCCTTGAGCGGTACCCTCGCGCCCGCTGGGCGTACATTGGCCTCGGGGCCGTGGCCACGCTGGAGGGCCGCCCGGCCGAGGCCCTGGACACGCTCCGCCACGGCGCCGAGAGGGCCGGGGGTGAGGGCCCTACGGCGGTCGTCTGGCGCGGCGAGGCCCTGAGGCTCCTCGGGCGGCTCCCCGAGGCCCGGGAGGCCCTGGCGCTCGCCGTGGAGAGGCACCCGTCGCGCTGCGGGGCCTGGGTGAACCTCGCGCTGGTCCACCTGGCCGAGGGTGACCTCTCTCGCGCGCGCGTGACGCTCGCGCGCCTGCGTACGCGCGCGAAGGGCTTCGTGGACGACGGGCTCGGGG
Source organism: Deltaproteobacteria bacterium (assembly GCA_016218725.1). GTDB lineage: Bacteria > Myxococcota_A > Polyangia > Polyangiales > JACRDB01. The sequence continues at coordinate 41,223 of JACRDB010000062.1, read as the reverse complement.
CCCTGGGGCATGCGCCCGGCGCGTGGAGGACGCTCCCGGACGCGCGCCTCCCGGTCCTGGCGGAGGCGCTCCTGGCGATGCTCCGCGGAAACCGCAGCGGGAGCTGCGTGACGTATTTCACCCCCGAGGGGGTGCTCCGCACGGTGCCCCCGAGGGAGGCTCCTTCGCCCTCGAAGCGCGCCCTCCGGGCGGCCCTCCGAGGGCCCTGGGCGCCTTGACCGCGGGGCGCGGTTCTGCGATCCCCACGCCATGCGTAAAGCCCTCCTCGCGCTGGTGCTCCTCGCCGCGCCTGCTTCGGCCTTCGGGCAGACCGAGCCCCGGTACCTCCCGGCGCTCCGGGCGGAGCTCCAGGCCCTCGGGATGGAGGCCCGCTGCGCGGCCACGTCGCCGCAGGTGGGGGCGTGTCGGGTGGCGACCAGCGTGGCCTCCGCCGGGGCCCAGCCCGGGACGCCGACGCCCGCGGTGGAGCGGCGCTTCCAGCTCGTGCTGGAGTACAGCGACACGACGGACACGGTGTACGCCTACCTCGACCACTACGCGCGCTTCACGGCCGACGGGGCCAACGCCCCGGTGCTCTTCCGCCGCATCGCGGAGATGAACTGGGAGATGCTGGTGGGCAAGTTCGAGTGGTCCCCTACCACCGGGGAGCTGCGCCTCGGGGCGGTGCTCAACACCGACTCGAACTTCGACCGCAGGGCCCTCCGGGGCGTGGTGCGCGCGCTCCTGCGGCTGGGCGTGCGCTACGCCGACGAGTTCACGCGCCTGACGGGCAGCCCCGTGGGGGAGTTCGCCGCGGGCCCGCCGAGGCCGCCCACGGACCCGTCCACGGCGCCCGCGGCCACGGCCACACCAATGCCCGCGCCCGCGCCCGCGCCCGCGCCACGGCGGTGACGGTCACTGCCGCAGGGGGCTGCGGAAGACCACCAGCGCGACGCGCTCGCCCAGCGCGGGCACCGTGCCGATGGCGGCGCCCCACTGGAAGCGCCCGTCGTTCTCCGTGAACGTGAAGGTGAAGCGCCCGTGGAGGCTCTGGAGCTTGCTCCAGGCGTCCCGCGGGACGCGTGGCACCAGGGTGTCCGGCACCAGGTACGCCTCGGGCACGGTGTTGTCACTCCCCGAAGGCACCACCCGGTCCCCCACCAGGAAGCCCACCCGGAGCTGCACCCGCTCGGACACCGTGCGGACATCGAGGTCCGTCCGGATCGATCGCGCCAGGCTCGCCAGGGAGATCACCCCCACCAACGCCCCCGTCACCGGCGCGCCTTCAGCCACGCGCGCGGGCTGCGCCGCCGCGAAGAACACCCTCGGAGGCTCAGCCTCCCGGTGCGAGAACTCCGCCACGCAGGTGCCCGCCCGCCCCTGGAGCGCCGCCGCCGCGCAGGGGAACGCCCCCGCGAGGTCCCTCCCCGGCAGCACGTCCTCCGCCGGGGGACGGTCCGACGCGATCGCCTTTCCGTCCGCCCCGAGGAGGGTCAGAAACCGCGTGGGATAGAACGCCAGCTCGCGCCCGAGGGGGCTGCGCTCCTCGTGGAGGTCCCGGAGCGTGTTGCGCACCCTCGCCGGGTCCACCGGCGTGGTCAGCGTCGCCCCGACCGGCACCGCGCAGCGGCCCAGCGTCGCCAGGAGCCCCGTAGACACCGTGCTCACCGACTCCCGGCCCCGGTCCACGTGCCGCGTCGCCGCCGCCGCCGCCTCGTCGGCCACCGCCATGTCCGGCCCACGCTTGCAGCTACATGCCAGCAGACCTACACACACCCACACGGTTCGTTGCACGCTCATGCCCATTCCAGACACCTCCCGACGGGGAGAGGTTCTACCCTGGAATTGAATGTGCTGGGGCGCCTAGGGAACGTCAGCGGTCGGGCGGCGGCGCCAGTACTGTAGCTCCGGGGCCATGGGGTACTCTGCGCGCAGGTCATCGATGCGCAGGATCCCCCAGGGGCGCAGGTGCGAGGCGCCGTTCTTGGTGTAGGCGTAGCGCTCGGTGAGGAAGTTGGCGGCGTGGGCCGGGAGGCCGTCGGGGCCGAAGAGCACCACCAGATCACCGAAGGTGGCCTCCGCCGCGGTGACGCGCGTGTACCGTGTCCGGAGGGTCTCCGCGAAGCCCGCGACGCCGTTCATGGGGTCGTCGCCGCCGTAGAAGTGCAGGGCCGTCCAGAAGCAGTCGTAGGCGCGGCCCCCGGGGGGCGCGTAGGTCCCGAGGCGCGACGCCGACGCCGAGGGGAGGAGCTCCCTCAGGGGGATGGGGCGGCCCTCGGCGACGGCCCTCTCCAGGCGGATGCGCACGGCGCGCTCGGAGCTCCCCGAGGCCCAGTAGCGCGCGATGGGCGCGAGGTCTTCGCCGGGCCTCACCCGGAGCGTGAGCTCCACGGACTCGCGGGCGCGGAGCACCCGGAGCACGGCCTGGCGCTCGTCGTCCCGGGGGATGGCGTCGCACAGGAGCGGGCGGTCGGCGAAGGCCACGAAGGGCCCGTGGCGGTAGGAGTACCGCGCGAGCAGCGCCCGGCCAGCGGGCGGCAGCGTCGCCGCGGCGGTCCAGGGCTCGACCTCCGCCCGGCGCTCGAAGGGGTACATGTACAGCGGGTTGTCCGCGAACTCCCCGAGCGCGGGGTAGAGCACCGCGCGGCTCTCCGCGGTGAGCTCCCGCAGCGCCGCCGTGGTGGGCGTCAGCACGCAGCGCCGCGCGTCGCAGCGCTGCCCTGCCTGGAGCAGCCCCCGCACCCTCGGCGGCACCCTGGCCGCGGTCAGCAGCTCCTCCACCCTGGAGGCCGTGTAGCCCGGCAGGATCCACGGGGGCTGGGCCAGGTTGCAGTCCGTCGCCAGCACCTCCGCCGCGGGCAGCGAGAGCAGCACGTCCCGCGCCTCCAGCGTCCCGGGTGTCCTGGGCAACGACCCGCGCGCCGCGGCGGGCCTCGGCGCCTCCGCGTCGGGCGTGGGGAGGGTGTCCTCGTCGGGCGCGTCGTCGCGCTCCCGAGGCCAGAGGAAGATCACCAGGAGGCCGACAAATAACGGCCATAGGGTCGCCGCGCGCGCCAGGCGCGAGGCCCCTTGAGAGGTCGCCATGGGGTGAACCATGCGACGCCGGAGCTCCCCGGTCCATTGCACAAGTGCAAGAAATCATTGGAAAATGCTGCGACATTCGCGCCTGTGGAGGGCGTGTCCGAGGCGTTGCGCGCCATGCGGCGCGCGCCGCGCTACTCGTAGCGGAGGGCGTCCACGGGGTCGAGGCCCGCGGCGCGCCGCGCGGGGACGACCCCCGACACCACGCCCACCACGAAGGACGACCCGAAGGCCACGGCGGCGATCCAGGGCGAGAGCCTCACGGGCACCGACGGGGCGTAGTGGCGCACCGCGGCGACGATGGCGCCGCCCAGGAGGAGCCCCACGGCGCCGCCGAGGGCGGCGATGACCACGCTCTCCAGGAGGAACTGCCAGAGGATGTCCCCGCGGGTGGCGCCCACGGCGCGGCGCACGCCGATCTCGCGGGTGCGCTCGCGCACGCTCACCAGCATGATGTTCATGATCCCGATGCCGCCCACCACCAGGGACACCGACGCGATGGCCCCGAGCATGAGGGTCATCGCCGCCGTGAGGGCGCCGAAGGTCTTGAGCAGGTCCTCCTGGCTCTGCACCGTGAACTGCCGCTCGCCGTTGCGCCGCCGGGCGAGGATCTCCTCGATCTCGCGGGTGGCCTCGGGGGTGTCCTCGCGGGTCCGCGAGGCCGTCAGGAGCTGGCTCAGCCGGTCTGTGTGGAGCACGTCCATGGCCGTGGTGGCCGGGATGAACACCAGGTCATCGAGGTCGAAGCCCAGGGAGCGCCCCTTGGCCTCCATGATGCCCACCACCCGGAAGCGCCCGTCGGAGACGCGCACCACCTGGCCCAGCGGGGACTCGTCGCCGAAGAGCTCGGTGACCACCCGGCGCCCGAGCACCACCACGCGGCGCCGGGCGTCCACGTCCTCCGGGCGGATGAACTCCCCGCGGTCCACGTGCATGTTCCGCAGGTCCGAGAAGCGGTGGCCCACGCCCAGGATGGTGGTGTCCCGCTGGCGCCCTCGGAAGCGCGTGGTGCCGCCCCCCAGGACCACCGGGCTCACCCCTCGCAGGAGCGTCCCCTGGCGCTCCAGGGCCCTCACGTCGTCCATGGTGAGGGGCCTCGCGACCCCCTGGGCGGGCGGAGGGCCGAAGCCCCCGCGGGTCTCCGTGCGCCCCGGCACCACGCTCAACAGGTTGGTCCCGATGCTGCTCAGCGTGTCATCCAGGTAGATCCTGGCGCCGTCCCCGACGCCCACCAGGAGCGTCACCGCCAGCACGCCGATCACCACCCCGAGCATGGTCAACGCCGCGCGGATCTTGTTGGACGCCAGCGCCGTGAGGGCCGTGAGCACGTGCTCCAACATCAGAAGCCCTCCAGGGGAGGGCCGTCGTGCACCACGGCGCCGTCCACCAGCTTGATGTTCCGCCGCGCCCGGCGCGCGAGCTGCGGGTCGTGGGTCACCACCAAAAGCGTCGCCCCGAGGTCGCGGTTCAGGTCCTCGAAGAGCGCCGCGATCTCCGACCCCACGCGCTGGTCGAGGTTCCCCGTGGGCTCGTCACACAAGAGAAGCTTGGGCCGCGTCACGATGGCCCTCGCGATGGCCACCCGCTGGCGCTCGCCGCCGGAGAGCCGGTCCGGGGTGTGGTCTTCACGGTGCCCGAGGCCCACGCGCCCGAGGGCCTCCCGGGCCCGCTGGCGGCGCTCCCGCACCCCGACGCCCTGGTACCGTAGCGGCAGCGCCACGTTGTCCACGGCGCTCGTGCGCGCCAGGAGGTTGAAGGCCTGGAACACGAAGCCGATGAAGCGGTTGCGCAGCGCGGCCAGGTCGTCGTCCCCGAGGGTGCCTACGTCGTAGCCCGCCAGGCGGTAGAGCCCGCTCGTGGGCGTGTCCAGGCACCCCAGGAGGTACATCATCGTGCTCTTGCCCGAGCCCGACGGGCCGATGAGGGCCACGTACTCCCCCGCGAGGATCGTGAAGGTCACGTCCCGCAGGGCGTGCACCTCTTCCTCTCCCATGGCGAAGCGCCGGTCCAGGTGCGACACCTCCAAGAGGGCCTCGGGGGCCTTCCCCGGCGCGCTCACGGCGCGCCCGCGCGCTGGGCGGGCCTCGCGGTCACCCTGGCCCCGTCGGTGAGCTGCTCCGTGGCCAGCGAGACCACCACCCGATCGCCCGCGCTGGCGCCTCGGAGCACCTCCACGGCCTCCCAGGTGGCCACCCCCACCTCGATGCGACGGCGGCGCACCACCCCGCCCTCCACCACCCACACGGCGCGGTCCGTGCCCCGGCCCAGGACCGCGTTGGGCGGGACGTGCACGGCGTCTTCGCGGGTGGCCACCACCACGTCCACGTCGGCGCTCATCCCCACGCGCAGCCTCGGGTCCGGGTCCAGGGCCACCCGCAACGCGATGGACCGGTTGCCGCGCAGGTCCTGCGTCACGCTGGGAGCAAGCTCCGTCACCCGCCCCGGCAGGCGCTCCGTGGGGAACGCGTCCAGCACCACCTCCGCGGCCATGCCCTCGCGCACCCGCCCGAGGTCCGCTTCGTCGATGTCCGCGTCCACGTGGAAGCTCGTGGTGTCCGCCAGGGACAGCATCGGCGCGCCCGGGGCGGTCACCTCGCCCTCTTCAATGTGCGTGGTGAGCACCACCCCCGCGAAGGGCGCCCGGACCACCGCCCGGCGCAGCGCGTCCCGCGCCACGTCCGCGTTGGCCTGGCCCTGGAGCTCCGCCGCGCGGGTCACCCCCACCGCGTGGCGGGCCACCTCCGCCTGACCCTCCATGCCCTCGCTCTCCGCCCGGGCCGTCACGCCCTGGGCCGTCAGCATCACCGCGCGGTCCGCGTTGCGCGCCGCGAGCCTGGCGCTCGCCTGGGCCTGGGTAGCCTGAGCCCTCGCCAGCGCCACGCTCGTCTCGGCAGCACGCACCCGCACCGCCAGGTCGCGCATGTCGTACGACACCAGCGGCTCCCCGGCGGCCACCCGGTCCCCCCTGCGGTGGTGGAGCCGCACCACGCGCCCGGCGATCTCCGCCCGGAGCGTGGCCTCGCGGGCGGCGGCCACGCGACCCGCGGAGGCCGAGGACACCAGGTCCCGCACGCGCCCCCGCTCCACGGTGAGCACCCGCACCTGCGTGGGCGTCGCGCGGCGGCGCTGGACGGTCCTCACGCCAAGCACCACCACGGCGACCAACCCGAGGAGCCATGGGATCCAGGTCCAACGTCGACGGCGCAAGCTCTGGGTCATCAACGCTCCCTTGTGGTGCCCCTGCGTGGGAATTCAAGCCCCGGAGAGCCCCCAGGCGCGCAGGAGCGCCCGGAGCGCGACGGCGTCGTCGCAGGCGGCCACCCCGGGGCGCCCGAGCTCCGCGTCCGGGGGCGCGGTCTCCCGACCGCGGAAGAGCACCGCCCTCAGGCCCGCCCCGAGGGCGCCCTCCACGTCGGCCACCCAGGCGTCGCCCACATGCACCACCCGCGAGGGGAGCGCCCCGAGGCGCTCGCAGGCCCAATGGAAGATCCCCGCCGAGGGCTTCTCCATCCCGAGGGCGCCAGAGTCCGCGATGACCACGAAATCTTCGCTCCAGCCGAGCTCTTCGACGAGCTCCGCGAGGCGCCCCTCGGAGTTGGAGACCACACCCACGGGCACGCCCCGGGACCGTAACGCCCTCACCAGCTCGATCATTCCAGGGATCGGCCGGCGCCAGAGGTTCGCCCGGGGTTGCTCGGTCCAGAGCCAGTCCACCGCGGGCTCCACGGCCTCCGAGGGCGCCCCCGCGTGGGTGAGCACCGCGTGCATCAAGGTCTTCCAGGGGTGGCCCCCGAGGCCCTGACGGATGGCCCGGTTGTACGCCGTCCAGCCCGCCCCGAGGGCCTCGTACAGACGCTCCGGGGCCACCGCGAGGCCCCGCTCCGAGAGCCTCCGGGAGAGCATCCCGGTGTCCAGCTCGGCCAGGGTCTGGCCGAAGTCAAAGGTCACCGCCTGGAGGGGAGCGCTGTGCATGGGCCCGGACGCTACCCCATCGGATGCCCGCCGGGACCGCGGAGATCTGTTGCCCGCCGGGGAAATTCCCGCGAGGATGCCCCCCCTGGGATGGACGGTCGCGCAAACGCACCACGGGACGCCCTCGCCCGAGCTCGCCAGGCCGCGGCCCACGCCGAGGACCCCGCGGCCTGCGCCGCCCTCTGGGAGGAGGCGCTCCTGGAGCACCCGGGCAGCCTGGAGGCCCTGGTGCAGCTCTCGGTCTTCTACGAGGTCTCCGACGACAAGCCCCACCTCGCGAGGGTCTTGCGCGAGCAGGCCGCCCAGACCGGCGACCGCAGCGCCCGGGCCGCCCTCCTGGCCCGGGTGGGCGCCCTCTGCCACGCCACCGGCGACATCACCGAAGCCCTGGAGGCCTGGAAGGGCGTCCTGGCCATGGTCCCCGGGCACCCCGAGGCGCTGGAGTACCTTTCCACCCATGACCCTACACACCTGGAGGGGATGTCCGCGGTGACGCTGGAGCTGCTCTGGGGCGCGCTGGAGGCGCTCCCGGGGTCCGTGGGGCTCTTCGCGGCGGTGGTCCAGCGGCTGACGGCCCTCGGGGACTTCGAGGAGCTGGACCGGGCATACCGTAAGATGTTGCTGGCCAACCGCGGGCAGCCGGAGCTTGAGTACACGCTGCTGAACAACCTGGGGGTGATCCGACGGGACCGGCTGGGGGACGCCGAGGGGGCCCTGGAGGCGTTCACCCTGGCGGCCCGGAGGCGCCCCGGGGAGGCCACCGTGGCGCGCTCGCTGGGGACCTTGTACGGCTCCCTCGGGCGCCGCGAGGAGGCCCACGGGTGGTGGGTGCGGGTGTTGTCCCTGGAGCCTCGGAGCGAGGGCGCCTGGGCGGCGCTCCACGGGCTCTTCGAGGCGAGCGGCGAGACCGAGAAGGCCTGGAGGGTGGCCCACGCGGCGGCGGTGGTGCTCGGTGCGAGCGCCCCGGAGGCGCTCCGGAGGGCGTCCGAGGCGGGGCGCCCGAAGCGCTTCCCGGTCTTTGGCGCGGCGCTCACGGAGAACCACTGGGCGCTGCTGCGGCACCCCGACCAGGCGACGGGCCCCGGGGCGGTGTTCCGCGCGGTGCTGCCCGTGCTGGAGCGCGTGCGGTGCCAGCCCTTCGAGCGCTTTGGCTTCGCCCGCGAGGAGGTGCACACGCCGAGCACCTCGTCGGCGTCCATGGTGAAGGCCTGGGGCGCGGCGGCGAGGGCCCTGGGCGTTGGGGCCCCGCTGGTGGTGGTGCGCCCCAGGGACCCCGAGGGGCTGCGCCCGCTGGCGAGCGTGCCTCCCGCGGTGCTGGCGGGGCGCAAGGTGCTGGCGGGGCTCACGCCCGCGGAGGTGCTCTTTGTCTCGGGCCGGGGCCTCGGGCTCCAGCACCCGGAGCATGCGGTGCGGGTGCTCTACCCGTCGGTGCCGGAGCTCACGGCGCTGCTCCTGGCGTGCGTGAGGCTCGCCCGCCCGGACCACGACGCCGCCCCGGAGGTGCTCCAGACCGCGAGGAGCCTGGGGCCCCTGGTGGCCGAGGACCCCTCCGCGGTGGAGAACCTGGTGGCCGCCGTGGAGCACCTGTCCGCCGAGGGCGCCGCCGTGGACCTGGACCGCTGGAGCCGCGCCGTGGACGCCACCTGCGCCCGCTGCGGGGCGCTTGTTGGCGGGGACCTCCAGGCGGCGGCCAGGATGCTCGAAGCGGACCCTCTGGGAGAGGGGTGTCCCACGGCCCAGGAGCTCCTCCTCCAGGCGGCGCTGTTCTTCGTCTCCCCCGAGGGCTTCGCGCTCCGGGACGCGCTCCAGCCGACCTGCTAGAGACCGCCAAGACGCCAAGACGCCAAGGAGGGAGAGCGGAGAGAAGTGGGAAGAGAGCTCATCATCGGTCCCCCGAGCGGAAGAGCTCCTCGGGCCGTCCCCAGGACTCTCGACGGAGGCGCTCGCGGGTTCGGTCCGAGCGCGTGATGATCCGCGCGACCCCCAGGGCGTTCAGGTACTCGCCCTCGGGGCCGAGGCCGGGCACCACCTGGCGGTGCACCCGCAAGAGGTTCTCCACGGGCGTCCTGCACGGCACCCCGCACACCCCGAGGAGCCCCGGGTCGTCGTGGGTGTCCACGCTCTCCATGGGCTCGGCGTGGCCGCCCCAGCGCGACGGGAGGGTGACCTCCGCGCCCTTCACCCGGTCTTCGAGGGCCCTCCCGTCGTGGGGAGAGTCCACCACCAGGAGGTGCCTCTCAAGAAACGGCACCAGGGCCTCCAGCGCGCGCAGGACCCTGCCCCGCACGCGCCGGAGGTACGCGCCCCCCTCCTCCGCGGCGGCCCTCGGCAGGAGCGCGCAGGCGGTGAGCACCACGCGCCCCTCGGCGTCGGGCGGGGCGCTCTCGACCTGGAGGAGGTTCTCGTCGCACAGGGGCCTCCGAGGGTCGCCCACGAGGTACACCCTGGACCCCATGGCCACGGGCACCGCCTCGGCGCGCACCACGGCGTTGAGGACGTACCGGTAGTACCGCGGGCGCACACCGTCTTGCGTGGGGAGCTCCACCAGGCCATCGAGGCCCTGAGGCTCCAGACCGCTCACCACGAAGCGCGCCCCCAGCACCTCGCCGAGGCCCGAGAGCAGCACCCCGGTGACCCTCGCCCGCTCGACCAGCACGCGCTCCACGGAGTCCCTCGGGCGCACCTCGCCGCCGAGCTGGACGACCTTCTCCTCCAGGGTGCGCCGGAGGTGCTCCGGGTCGCTCAGGAACGACGCCCTCAAGGCGTTGCCGTGGAGCCTTGAGCGCCCCAGCGGGGTCATGCGGTCCGGGTCCAGGGCGCCGCCAAAGCGCACCTGGGCTTCAACAAACGTACGAAACGGATGGTCCGCGGTGAAGCCCCCGAAGGGGTCCGCGGAGGCCCCCTCGCGCCCCAGGAGCGCCGCCGCCCGGCGGGTCTCTCGCCGTTCGAAGAAGCCCTCCGGGGGCCACAGGGCGTCCGCGCCGAAGACCTTATCGAGGCCCTCCATCACGGGCCCGAGCGCGCGGTACAGGTCCTCCACGGGGCGCTCCACCGCGGGGAACTCCCGGCGAAGCTCCGCCAGGAGGCGCTCGGCGCCAGGGAACACGTCCACCCGGTGCCTCGGGAGCACCACCTGGAAGAGCGGGTCCAGGGGCTTCAAGCCCCGACGGAGCACCGGCCCGAGGGACAGCTCCGAGAGCACCCTCTGGAGCGCCGGGGTGTCCACCTCCACCAACGGTGACACCCTCCGACGGAACTGGATGCCCTCGTGCTCGTAGGTGGCCGGGAGCACCCCGTGGCGCAAGACCACCACCCGGAACTCCCGCCGCGCCAGGAGCGCCGCCAGGGCCAGCGCCGGCGCGGTGGAGCCCACCACCACCACGTCGTAGGAGCTCCGAGGGGTCACTGGCCCGGAGGCACCGGGAGCACCGTCACCCGGCGACCGTCGAGGCGCACCCGACCCCCCACCAGGGCGGCCACCATCTCTGGCAGAATCTTGTGTTCTTCCGCGAGGATACGGTCCCTCAAGGTCTCCACGGTGTCGTCCGGCAGGACGGCCACGGCGCGCTGCGCGAGGATGGGCCCGGAGTCGAGCCCCGGGTCCACCAGGTGGACCGTGCACCCGGTGACCTTGACCCCGTGGACGAGCGCCTGGGCCTGGGCGTCGAGCCCCGGAAACGCTGGCAGGAGCGACGGATGGATGTTCACCACCCGCTGCGGGAAGGCGTCCAGGAGCACCCCGGTGACCACCCGAAGGAAGCCCGCGAGCACCACCGTGTCCACCCCGTGGGCGCGCAGGCGCTCGACCACCCGGGCGTCAAAGGCCTCGCGAGAGGGAAACTCCCGGTGCGAGAGCACCTCCGACGGCACGCCCGCCCGCCGTGCCCTCTCCAGGGCGAGGACGCCGGGCTTGTTGGACAGGACGAAGCCCACGGGCGCCCCGAGGCGCCCGTCCCTGGAGGCATCGAGGAGGCTCTGGAGGTTCGAGCCATTGCCCGACACCAGCACGCCCACCACGCTCACCGGAGACCGCCAAAGGTGATGCGCGCGTCGTCCACGGCCTCCGAGGGGATCACTTCGCCCACCACCGCGGCGCGCATCCCCGCCTCGCGGAAGGCGGCCAGCACGCTGTCTGCGCCGCGGGCGTCACAAACCACCACCAGCCCGAGGCCGAGGTTGAAGGTCCGGCGGAGCTCCTCTTCTTCGATCTCGCCAGCGTGTTGGATGAGGTCGAAGATGGGCTGGCGGGTCCATTGCCGCGGGTCCAGGTGGACCCCAATGCCGTCCGGCAGCACCCTCGGGATGTTCCCCGGGAGGCCCCCGCCGGTGATGTGGGCGGCGGCCTTGACCATGCGCGTGGACACCGCCCGGCGCAGGGCTTTGACGTACATCACCGTGGGCTCCAGGAGCTCCTCCCCGAGGGGGCGCCCGAGGTCCCCCACCACGGCGTCCAGGGCGTAGCCCGCGACCTCCAGGAGGGCCCTGCGGGCCAGGGAGTACCCGTTGGAGTGCAGCCCCGAGGAGGCCACGCCCACGGCCACGTCCCCCGGGGCGATGGTCTTCCCGTCAAGAATCTGTTCGCGCTCCACCACGCCCACGGAGAAGCCTGCCAGGTCGTACTCGTTGGGGGCGTAGAAGCCCGGGAGCTCCGCGGTCTCGCCCCCGAGGAGGGCGCAGCCCGCGCGGCGGCAGCCCTCGCAGATGCCCACGAGCACCTCCTCGGCGACCCCCGGGTCGAGCTTCCCGGTGGCGAAGTAGTCCAGGAAGAACAGCGCGTCGGCCCCGACGGTGGCCACGTCATTGGCGCACATGGCCACGAGGTCAATCCCGATGGTGTCATGCACCCCGGTGGCGAAGGCCACCTTGAGCTTGGTGCCCACGCCGTCGGTGCCGCTGACCAGCACCGGGTCCCGCATCCCCCGGGGGATGCTGCACAACCCCGCGAAGCCCCCCACGTCGGCCAGCACCTCGGCGCGGCGGGTGGCCCTCGCCAGGGGCTTGATCCGCTCGACCAGGGCGTCCCCGGCGTCCATGTCCACGCCCGCGGTCTTGTACGTCAGTCGCGCCATCTCGCCGGTACCTATGCCCCCCGGAGGCCCTCCGGGTCAATGGTGAGGGCGCCGGGAGGCCTTCACTAAAGTGAAGGGTTGTGCTACTCTGGTGGAACGACAGGGAGCAGGAGACGGACCATGGCCAAGACGTTCCAGGACCTGATGGCGGAGACCCGGCGGGCGATCCGGGAGGTCTCGCTGGAGGACCTCAAGCAGCGGTTGGAGGCGGGGCCTCCGGGGTTCACATTGATCGACGTGCGGGAGGGGGAGGAGTTTCGGGCGGGGCACCTGCCCGGGGCGGTGCACATCGCGCGGGCGCACCTGGAGAGCAAGATCGAGGCGGCGGTGCCGGACAAGGGTCACCCCCTGGTGTTGTACTGCGCGGGGGGGACGCGGTCGGCCTTCGCGGCGAGGACCTTGCAGGAGCTCGGATACACGCGGGTGGAGAGCGCCAACCCGGGCTTTGTGCAGTGGAAGGACCGTCGCTACCCGGTGGTGGTGCCGCGGGTCTTGACGCCCGAGCAGCGGGACCGGTACTCCCGGCATCTGTTGTTGCCGGAGGTGGGGGACAAGGGTCAGGCGGCGCTGTTGGACGGTCGGGTGTTGCTCCTAGGCGCGGGGGGCCTCGGGTCTCCGGCGGCGCTGTACCTGGCGGCGGCGGGGGTGGGCACGCTGGGGCTCGTGGACCCGGACACGGTGGACGCGTCGAACCTGCAGCGGCAGGTGCTGCACAACACGTCCCGGGTGGGGACGCTGAAGGTGGACTCCGCGGAGGAGACGCTCCGGGCGCTCAACCCGGACGTGAAGGTGGTGAAGTACCCGGAGCGGCTGACCAGCGAGAACATCGACCGGATCTTCGAGGGCTGGGACGTGGTGGTGGACGGCTGTGACAACTTCCCGACGCGGTACCTGGTGAACGACGCGAGCGTGATGAAGAACCTCCCGGTGGTGCACGGGAGCATCTTCCGCTTCGAGGGCCAGGTGACGACCTTTGTCCCGCGTGAGGGGCCCTGCTACCGGTGCCTGTACCCTCAGCCGCCGCCGGCGCACCTGGCGCCCTCCTGCCAGGAGGCCGGGGTGCTCGGGGTGCTGCCGGGGCTGATCGGTGTGCTCCAGGCCACCGAGGCGCTCAAGCTCCTGCTCAAGAAGGGCGTTGCCCTGGTGGGGAGGCTGCTCACCTATGACAGCCTGGGGATGAAGTTCCGGGAGCTCAAGCTCCGGCGGGACCCCGGCTGCCCGATGTGCGGCGAGGCCCCGACCATCACGGGTTACATTGACTACGAGGGCTTCTGCGCCCTCCCCGGAGGCCACGGGTAGCGCAGCTCAGGGCACCACCTGCACCACGCCGGCCATGCCTGCTCCGGTGGGAGCGCCGTGCGCCAGACAGTAGTACGGGTAGAAGCCCGCGGCGCCGAAGGTCACGGACACCGTGTCCCCGCTGCGGGTGGTCGGGATGGGGTTGGGGCTCGTGCCCCGGCTGGACGCCCCCAGCGGGTGGCTCCCGAAGCCCCCGGACCAGGTCACCCGCGTGCCCACCCGCACCCTCAAGCACCGCGGCGTATAGATAAAGCCCAGGGCGCCCCCGAAGCGGATCAACGCCGCTTCCGTGTAGTCCCCGGCGCTGTTGCAGGGCGCCAGCGCCATGAAGGTGCTGGGCGTGCGGCACATGCCGTCCGTGCAGGTCTGCCCCGCCGCGCAGACATTGCCGCAGGCGCCGCAGTGGTTCCCATCCGTGCGGGTGTCCACGCAGGCCCCCGCGCATAGGGTCTGGGCGGCGGTGCACGTCGGCCCCGTGTCCACCGGCACCGCCGTGTCCGGCGGAGGCGCCGTGTCCGGGAGCGGCGCCGTGTCCGGGAGCGGCGCCGTGTCCACGGACGGCGCCGTGTCAACTCCCGTAGACGTGTCCATGGGTGGGCTCGTGTCCCGAGGATCCATGGTGTCCAACAGAACGGCGGTGTCCGTAGGACCTGAGTCAACTGGAGTAGACGTGTCCGGGGAGGCCGTATCGGGCCTCGTGGTGTCCTGCGGTGCGGTGTCCAGCCCGGGAGCAGTGTCCGAGGGGGAGGAATCCGGCGGGGTGCCGGTGTCCACCGGGGTGCCGGTGTCCGTGGCGCTGTCCGCGCCGGAGTCCGTGGCTGGCTGGTTGGGGGAGGGGGTAGAGGAGCACGCAGCGGCGAGGCCCGCGGCCAGGAGGGTGAAGCGATGCATCGGGGGAGCATCGCACCGGTCGGCCCTCCAGTGAAACCCTCTTCACCGTGCGTTCAGGGCACCACCTGCACCACGCCGGCCATGCCTCCGCCGCCGGAGGAGCCGTGGAAGCCGCAGTAATACGGGTAGAAGCCCGCCGTCCCAAAGGTCACGGACACCGTGTCCCCACCGCCGGTGCTCGGGATGGGGTTGGGGCTCGTGCCGCGGCTGGACGGCTCCAGCGGGTGCCCGCCGAAGCCCCCGGACCAGGTCACCCGCGTGCCCGCCCGTACCCTCAGGCACCGCGGGGAATAGACGAAGCCCACGTCACCCCCGAAGCGGATCGTCGCCCCTTCCATGTAGTCGCTCGCCGCGTTGCAGGGCGCCAGCGCCATGAAGCCGCCGGGCGTGCGGCACATGCCGTCCGTGCAGGTCTGCCCCGCCGCACATGCGTTTCCACAGGTCCCGCAGTTGGCCGGGTCCGTCTGGAGGTTGTGGCACGTCCCGCCCCGGCACGAGGACATGGCCCCGGGGCACGCGGTCATCCCCGCGGCGCACCCCGGCGCGCAGGTCCCCGCCGAGCAGGTGTTGCCCGCGCAGCACCGGGTCCCGCAGGTGCCACAATTGCTCCCGTCCGTGCGGGTGTCCACGCAGGCCCCCGCGCAGAGCGTCTGCGCCGCCGTGCATGTGGGCCCCGTGTCCACCGGGACCGCGGTGTCTGGCGGCGGCGCCGTGTCCGGGGGCCGAGCCGTGTCCACGGGCGCCGCGGTGTCAACTCCCGTAGACGTGTCCATGAGTGGGCTCGTGTCCCGAGGCATGGTGGTATCCGCTGGAACGCCCGTGTCCACGGGTGCCGTGTCCATTGGAGTAGACGTGTCCGGCGCCGCGGTATCGGGCCTCACGGAGTCCACCAGGGCGCTGTCGGTCGGGGTGTCCGGTCGGGTCGAGGTATCCGCGGGGGAGGAGTCCGGCGGGGCGTTGGTGTCCACGGGGGCCACGGAGTCCGTGGCGCTGTCCGCGCCGGCGTCCGTGCTGGGTGGCGTGGAGGGGGTGGAGGAGCATGCCGCGGCGAGGCCCGCGACCAGGAGGGTAAAGCGTCGCATCGGGGGAGCATCGCACCATCGTCCGTAGGGCGAAACTCCCCGGCGGGTCGGGCACCCCTTGGGGAGGGGGGTTGGACGGCGGGGACGTTGACAGCGGCCGCGATGCGGTGTCTATGACCCGGCAGTGGGGTCCCGAGGGTTGTCCGGGGGCCCCCAAGGACCTCCCTCCAGGCAGCAGTTGCCATGCAGCTCTTCGACCGGTTCCCGCCGCGCTTCCTCCTACCGAACGCCGTCACCAGCACGTCCATCGTGCTGGGGCTCCTGTCCCTGCACACCGCCGCCACGGCGACCAGCGCGGAGGAGCTTGCCCAGGCGGCCTGGATGATCATGTACACCGTGCTCCTGGACAAGCTCGACGGGAGCGTGGCGCGGGCGGCGCGGGCCTCCAGCGAGTTCGGCGTCCAGCTCGATTCCTTCAGTGATTTCCTGTCCTTTGGCGTGGCCCCGGCCTTCCTCCTGACCCGGGCCCTGCCGTTCTTCCTCCCGCAGCTCTGGGGCTCCGGGCTCCGGAGCGTGCTGCTCCTGGCGGTGGGGGGGCTCTACGCGGTGTGCACGGCGCTGCGCCTGGCCAAGTTCAACATCACCACGGCGCACAACCACCCGCGGTTCTTCCGGGGGCTGCCGTCTACGTCCTCCGGGGGCATCCTGGCCTCGGCGTTCCTCACGCACCTGCAGTTCGGGCTGCCCTCGCAGTGGCTCTCGGCCGCGGTGGGCTGGATGCTCCTGCACGCGGTGCTCATGGTGTCCAACGTGCCGCAGCCCAAGCTCCACCTCGGGTCCAACGCCCTGTGGCGCTGGACCCAGATCCTGGTGGTGGGCACCGTGTACGTGGTGGTGCCCCTCAACTGGATGCCCGTGATCCCCTTCGCCGTGTCCATGCTGTTCACGGTGGGGGGCTTCGCCTACGGCGTGGCCCACGCGGACGAGATCTTGAACTACCAGGAGCCCGAGACCGCCGAGGCGTAGCAGGCGTGATCCACGACGGTGGTGTTAGACTCCCCCCCCGGCGATGGCCATCTACGGGATAGACCTCGGGACCACCTTCTGCTCGGTGGCCTACGTCGACCGCGGGGTCGCCCGCTGCGTGCCCCTGGAGCGCGCTCGCAGCACCCTCGCCTCGCTCGTTCTGCTCACCACCCGCGCGGGCCCCAGGGCCGTCGCGGGCGCCGAGGCCCTCGCGGTCTGGCGAGAGCTCGTGGGCGAGGCCGAGCACGCCCCGGAGGACGTGGTCCTCGTCCGAGGGTCCAAGAACCACCTGGCCGTCGGCCGGGGCGTGCTCCACGGCCCGCCGTGGCGCCTCGGAGACCGCGAGCTCAACGCCACCGACGTCGGCGCCCTGCTCCTGCGCGCCCTCGGAGAGTATGTGCGCCACCGGCCGTCGCTGCCCGCCCTCGATGCCGTGGTGCTCGCCCACCCCCAACGGTTCCGAAACCGCGAGAAGCTCGCCACGGCACAGGCCGCCAGGCTCGCGGGGCTCCCCGTGGCGGGGCTCGTCACCGAGCCCGACGCCGCCGCCTGGGCCTATGGCCTCCACGCGCCCGAGAAGGGTGCCTGCACCTTCATGGTGTATGACTTCGGCGGGGGCACCCTGGACGTCACCATCCTTCGCCGCGAGCCCGGCGGCGCCAGGGTGCAGCTCCGAGCCCTGGCCTCCTACGGCATCCAGCTCGGCGGCCTGGACCTCGACCGCAGGATCCGCGACCAGCTCGTCCTGCGCTACGCAGAGCTCACCCGAGACCCCGCGTTCTCCCTCGCCCTCGTGAACGAGGCCACCCGGGAGCGCCTCCTGGAGCTGGCCGAGGGCATCAAGATCGCCCTCAACACCGACGCCTCCGCGGACCCCTCGCCCCTGGAGCGCATGCGCCGCAAGCGCTTCACCCCCGTCTTCGACGCCGCCTCGGAGGGCGAGGAGGTCACCTTCGAGGTGTCCCTCGGGGAGCTGTCCCGCTGGCTCGGGGGCGAGCTCACGCGCGCCCTGGCCTGCGCCGACGAGGCCCTCTCCCGCGCCTCCCTAGGGTGGAAGGACCTCGACGAGGTGCTCTTGACCGGCGGCAGCTCCCTCTTGTTTCCACTCCAGCAGCGCATGAAGGAGCGCTGCGCGAGGGTGCGCGTCTTCGATGACCCGGAGCACCCGCTCAACCCCCTCACCATCGTGGCCGCGGGCGCGGCGATCCATGGAGCCCACCTCGCGGACGCCGGGAGCGTCGGGGTGGACCTCCGGGGCGTCGTGCCCGACGCGTTCTGCATCCGGGCGTGGCACCCCGCGCCGGAGACCCCCGAGGGGCGCCGCGCCGTGCTCGCGCCGCTGGTGCCCGCGGGGACCCCCACGCCCTACGTCGGCACCCGGAGCTTCGCGATGAGAGGCGGCGGCAGGGTCCTGCCCATCACCGTGTACGAGGGCGCAAGCGAACACGAGGCCACCCCCGTGGGCACCTTCCGGCTGGAGTTCGGCCAGGACATCCCCGACGGCGCCAGGGTGGACGTGAGGCTCGACGTGCGCGCCAACGGGGTGCTCCTCCTGGGCGTCACGGACCAGGGCTCCCGCGAGGTGCGCGAGGCCCGCCTGGACGACGCCCCGGGCCTCTACGCCGAGACCGAGCTGGACGCCCGCGCCCGGTGGCTCCAGGCCCTCCCGCTGGAGTGGCGACCTTGAGCGGGGACCGCCTCGCCAACTGGCGATGTACCATCGCCAACTGGCGAGGGTCCCCCCGAGGCGCTCCGGGCGTCGAGCGGTAGACCCGAGGGAACTCCGTGGACCCGGCCGCGGCACGGCCCGTGCTCTCCCTCCGGTCACCGCGAGACGACGCCGAGGGACGGCGCCCGACGGCGGCGGGGCCCGGCGGGTCCCAGGGAGGGTGCGCCTCATGGCTCAACCGCGCGGGTCTCGTTCGTTCACGGTGTGTGTCGTGTCGCTGGCGGAGCGCTGGCAGGCCCTCGCGGGGGAGGTCCGCCGGGCGCCGTCGCCGTGGTCGTGCCCCGCCGTAGGGGAGCTGTACCTGCTGGCCCTGGCCGACGCCCCGAGGGTGCTCGGCGGCTTCCGGCAGCTCGACCCGGAGCGCGTGAGGGACCTGGCCTCGGACACCTTCTGCCACAAGCTGCACGCGCTCCTTGAGGCGGACACGCCCCGTGGGCTCTTTGCCACGGCGCTCCAACGCGACGCCCTGAGCTGGCTCCGGAGCCCCCGGTCCCGCGTCGCCGAGGCGCCCTCGGACGATGCCTCGCCCGCCCGCGAGGCCCCCGCCCACGGCCGCGAAGAGTCCCGCGCGATCGCCCGCATCGACGGGGTCAGGGCCCTCGCGGCCCTCTCCTCGCGAGAGCGCGAGGTCCTCCTGGCCGACGCCGAGGGGGTCCCCCGCGAGGCGCTCGCCCTCTGCCACCGCACCTCGCGCGCCAACATCGACCAGCTCGTGAGCCGGGCCCGGCGGAGGTTCGCCGCGGCGACGGGCCGCGGCCGCGTGGGGGCGTGAGCGCGGGGGTACCTCCCCCCCTCGCCCGTGGACCCTTGCGCCGGGCCGTCGGCGTGCCACTCTGCGTGTATGTGGCGATGCTTCTTGTGGCTCCCGGTCCTTCTCCTGGCGTGCACCGATGACCACGGCCACGGCGGCCTCGACCCGACATGCAACGAGATCGTGAACCGCTGCCACGCCCTGGACCGCGGCCCCGGCACCATCCACGACTGCCACCAGCTCGCCGAGGGCAACAACGTCGCTCTGTGCGCGTCTCGCCGGGCGGAGTGCCTCGCGGCGTGCGTGGCCACGGACGCGGGCCCCGGCGACGCCGCGGACGCCGTGAGCGACGGCGGGGGCTGACGCCCGCCCGGCGGTGCGCGATGAAGGCCAGGGACCAGGACCGCCGCAGGGTGCTCCTCCAGTTCGCGGGGACCGAGCGAAACCGACGCGGGCACCGGGAGCGCCCGGGGCTGCGCCTCGCGACGCGCCGGAGCGGGAAGGGGTGGACCTTCGCGGACCACCGGGTGCTCTTCGCCGCGTACCCGCTCTCCTCGCGAGAGGCCGAGGGCCGCGAGGCCGTGGCGTCGCGAGAGGTCGCCGAGGAGCTCGCCGAGGACATCTTCAACGAGCGGGAGCGGCGCACCCCGAGGCGGGGCGGCCGCGCCACGGCCACGGCGGTCCCCTGGAGTTCGCCAGGGAGCCCGCGCTCGCGCCAGGGCGCGAGGCCCTCGGTGGAGCCCTGGGTGCGCGCCTTCCTGACGGAGGAGGGAGGGCACCGGACCGGTACGGACTATGTGGTCTCGTCGCTCACGGGCACGACGGCCCAGTGGACCCTGCTGGCGGAGCTCCTGGAGGAGGAGGGCGTGGTGGTGTACCTGGCGCTGGCCTCGCCAGGTGGCGAGGTCGAGCTCCGGAGGGTGCACCCGACGGACCCTCGGGACGACCCGGCGGCGCCGACGGCGCAACGGAGGCTCCTGGACCTGGGCCTCTACCCTGGCGCGTGGAACGTGCTCCTGACGGGCCCGACGGGGGTGGGCAAGAGCCGCGAGGCCCGGAGGCTCCATGAGGCGTGGCGCCGGAACGGCCTCCGGTCCGGGGACCTCGTCTCGCAGAACATGGCGGCGCTGCCCGAGGCGCTGGTCGAGGCGACGCTCTTTGGCCACAAGCGAGGGGCGTTCACCGGCGCCGTAGGAGACGCCTCGGGGCTCTTCGTCCAGGCCCACAAGGGCACGCTCTTCCTGGACGAGCTCGGGGACCTCCCGCTGGGCCTCCAGGCCCGGCTCCTGACCACCCTGGACGTGCAACCCACCCGCGAGGGCGTCCTGCGCGAGGTGCGCCCCGTGGGCGGGGAGCCGCGCCTGGTGGACGTGAGGCTGGTCTGCGCGACGCTCCATGACCTCCGGGAGCTGGTGCGCGCCGGGCACTTCCGCGAGGACCTCCTCGGGCGCATCCAGACGCACCAGGTGGAGCTCCCGCCATTGCGGAGCGCCCGGCACCGGGTCCTCGGGGCGCTCCTGGACGCCCTGGAGGCGCTCTCGCTGCGGCTCGACCGAGGGCCCGTGGTGCAGGTGCACCGCCCGGCGATCCAGGCCCTGCTCGCCCTTGCCTTCGACCCGGCGGCGCCCTGGACCTGGAACCACCGGGACGTCCAGCAGGCGGCCGAGCGCCTTGGCTTCGCGGCGTGGAAGGCAAGGAGCGCCCCGGGCGGTGAGCTCGAGGTCACCGAGGCACTGGTGCACGCGGAGGCCGCGGTGCTGCGCCAGCGCTGGAGGGCGACGGCGTCGACGTCCGAAGGGCCCTCCTGGGGGGCTCTCCGCGCTGCCATGAAGGCCGGCTCCGTGGAGGCCCTCTCGGAGTTGGAGCGCTACGAGGCCTCGTGGCTGCTGGAGGCCCTCCAGGCGACGGCCAGCCACGCCGCCGCGTGGCGCTGGCTCGAGGAGCGGCGCCTCCTGCCGACGCCCCGCGGCGCGTCGGCCAACCCCGCGGACGCCTTCGGCAAGCGCTGGGACAAGTTCCGCGCGCACTGGCTCCATGGGTGATCGATCGCCAGCTCGCGAGGCGCCATCGCCAACTGGCGATGGTCCCCCAAAATGGAGCGCCGGCTACCCCGCGCCGCGGCCGTAGAGCTCGGTGGTGAGGTACTTGAGGCCCGTGTCCACCAGGAGCGTGGCCACGGTGGCCTCGGGCGGGAGCGTCCGGGCGACGGCCAGGGCCGCGTGGACGTTGGCGCCGGTGGAGGCGCCCGCGAAGAGGCCCTCCTCCCTCGCGAGGCGCCGGGCCATGGCGTAGGCGTCGTCGGAGCTGACGGCCACGACCTCGTCCGCCAGGGAGGCGTCCCACAGGGGCGGCACAAACCCGACGCCGATGCCCTCGATGCGGTGCCCGCCGGAGCGTCCCTGGGACAAGATGGGCGACTCGGCGGGCTCCACCGCGACGACGCGCACGGGCCCCCCGCCGCGCCGCAGTACCTCGCCCACGCCCGCAAGGGAGTGGGCCGTCCCGACGCTGTGCACGAACACGTCCACGCGGCCGGCCTGGGCCCGGAGCTCCTCGCCCAGGGCGTGGTAGCCGCGGTGGATGTCCCGGTTGCGGAGCTGGTCGGTCCAGAACGCGCCGGGCTCACGGGCGTACTCCGCGGCCCTGGCGATCATGGCCTTGAAGAGCGCCTCGGTCATGCGGCCCTGGTCGCTGGGGAGCACCGTCACCTCGGCGCCGAAGGCGGCCATGTGATCGAGCTTCTCGCGGCTGAAGGCGTCCGAGGACACCAGCCGGCAACGGTAGCCTCGGGCGGCGCACACCAGCGCCAGGGCCACCCCGGTGCTCCCGCCCGTGTACTCCACCACGGTGCCCCCGGGGCGCAGGCGCCCGTCGCGCTCGGCGGCCTCGATGGCGGCCTGGGCCATCCGGTCCTTCATGCTGCCCGTGGGGTTGGTGCTCTCCACCTTGAGCACCACCCTCGCGCCGCCCGGCGGCGCGAGCCGACGGAGCGGCACCAGGGGAGTGTTCCCGATGGTGCCAAGGACGTCCCGAGCCATGGGCACCTTGGATAGCACCTCCAGCGTGTGGTAAGCTAGCGGATCGAGCGCCTCATGGAGAGCGAGCGCACGACCCTACGGAGCTACAGCGGCTTCCACCAGTGCGCCGCGGAGCTCTTCCGCCCGCGCGACGAGGCCGAGCTCGCCCGGCTCCTCGCGGACTGCGACGCCCGGGGGCAGCGCTGCACCCTGCGCGGCAGCGGCTTGTCTCTGGACCGCCAGGCCCTCGGCGAGAGGGCCATCTCCCTCGCGCACTTCCAGAAGCTGGCGGTGGACCCGACGACCCGCCGCGCCACGGTCGGGGCGGGGGTCACCTGGGGGCAGGTGTTCGACGCGACCGCCCGCGTAGGGCTCGCGCCCGCCATCATGCCCACCACCCGCCAGGGCACCATCGGCGGGACCCTCTCGGCGCACAGCCTCTCGCGCTTCTCGCCCCTCCACGGCCGCGAGGGCAACAACGTGGACCGGGTCCGGGTGCTCCTCCCCGACGGCGCCGCGAGGGAGTGCTCCCGGGACGAGAACTCGGACCTCTTCCACGGCGTGATCGGCGGCTTCGGCAACCTCGGGGTGCTGCTCGAAGCGACCTACAAGCTCGTGCCCGCGCCCGCGCCCGCGCGCGTGCGCACGTGGCTCAAGCGCGAGAAGGGCTTCGAGGGCCTCCACGAGCACCTCCTGGGGACCGACCAGGGCCGGGAGGTCCGCTGCGTCGTGCTCTACGACGACGGCGCCGTGCTCCGGCGGCTGGACTCTCGCGCGCGGCTCTCCTGCGAGGAGGACCTGCGCCGCACGCTGCTCTACAACCCGCCGGGGGGCGTGCGCACGGCGCTGGAGTGGGCCGTGCAGTACTGGGACTGGATGGGCCCGGCCTTCTGGAGCTTCGGGTACTGGGCGCTCCTGCGCGAGGGTCGCCCCTACATCGACCCGCTCCATGACTACACGTTCTTCATGGAGGGCAACGTCGGCGCGAGCCGCTGGGCGCGGCGCCTGGGGCTGCCGTTCCGGGTGATGGAGCAGACCTGGGTGGTGCCCACCACGCCCGGGTGCCTGGAGGCGTTCCTCCAGCGCGTCATGGTCGAGTGCCGCAGGGACCGCCTCAAGACCGCCATCTTCGACGTGGTGCACCTCCCTGGCGACGAGGAGTTCCTGCTGTCGTCGAGCCGCGCCCTGCCCTGCTACGCCGTGAACCTGGCCTTCGAGGGCCTGCGCGCGCGGCACCCCCCCGCGGTCGAGCGGGTCTTCCGCGCCCTCACCGCCGAGTGCCGCGCCCTGGGCGGCAGGCTCCACCTCGTCAAGAACATCTGGGCCGACCCGAAGGACACCCGCGCGATGTACGCAGAGGTCCTGCCTCGCTTCCAGGCGCTGAAGCGCCGCTGCGACCCTCGGGGCACCCTCGGGAGCGATTTCCTTGCGAGGGCCTTCGGCCCCGAGGACGAGCCGGCCGGGCCATGACCACGGTCCGAGGCTCGGCCAACACCCGACGGGTGGTGAGCGCGCTGGGCGCGGCGGCGCTCTATGGGACCTGGGCGTTCCACGCCAACCACGGCCACGGCCTCGGGCGCGCGGGGAGGGCGGCGCTGACGCAGGTGTGCACGAGCTTCCTGCTCACGGTGCTGGTGGTCTCCGTGGTGGAGGCGCTGTTCCGCGTGCCAGAGCGAGCGTGGGCGCGGGTGGCGCTCTCCACCGCCGGGGCGGTGCTGGTGACCATGGCGGTGACGGTCACGGCCCACACCCTCGCGGGCACGCCGGAGCTCCTGCGCACGGTGGCGCTGTCCTTCACGCTGGGAACGGCGCTCAACCTCGGCTACGCGCTCAACCTCCTGCGGCTGCTGGCGCGGCCTCGGCGGTGACCCCCGCGCTGCCCGGGGCGCAGGACCGCAGCGGGGGCGCGACGCTCGAGCCCGCGAGGATGGCCTCCCACACGGCGCTCGCGCAGCCATGCCCGCGGAGGCCGTAGGTGAGGGGGCCGTGGCTCGCGTCGGGGACCGTCACCAGCTCGCGGGGAGCGCGCTGGTGATCAAAGTGGTAGCGGCCCTCGGCCAGCGGCGTCGCGGGGTCGTGGGCGCCGAGGAAGTAGTACGTCCGCGAGGGGATCACGAAGGCCGCCGAGTCGTAGGGGCGCGCATGCGAAGGCGGGAGCGAGGCGCACACGTCGTCGCCGGTCGCCACGAGCGCGCCGCGCTCGATCCTGCGGCCCGAGCGCCACCCGCCGAAGAGCTCCCGGCAGGCGATGGCGCGGAACATGGGCGAGACCACGGGAGCGCGCGCGCCGGCCATGAAGCGGCTGACGTACGCGACGACGCCAGGGGTGCGGGCGGTGAGCCCTCGCAGGTAGTACCCGAGGATGTGCCCCTGGGGCGGGACCTCACCGAGGATGAGCTGCGCGAAGACGAAGGCCCCCCACTGGTCGCGATCGTAGCCCGAGGGGTCCGGGAAGGGCTCGCGCCCGAGCTCCGCCGGCCACGGCGGGGGGAGGCCAGGCCGCACGCGCTCCCACTCCGCGGCGTAGGGCGCGAAGTACGCGTCGAACCCGCCGCGCCCGCGGCCGACGACGCCCTCGAGCACCACGGCGCGCGGCGGGGCGACGGCCATCTCCCCCGCGAGGGCCGCGGCGACGGTCGCCGTCACGGTGCCGAAGGAGGCGCCGTAGAGCGTGTAGTCTCGCCACCCCTCGGCGCGCACCACGGAGAGCACGTCGCGCGCGGCCCACTCGGCGCGGTAGAGCGCGGCGGGGTCCCCGTCGCTCTCACGGTACCGGTTGCACCCGCTGCCGCGGGTGTCAAGGTACACCACACGGACGCCGGAGGTGGGCACGGCGCCGAGCGAGTCGGGGTCCGAGGGTGCCTGCTCCATGAGCGCCTGCCCGGGTCCTCCGGGGAGCACCACCACCGTCGCCCTCGCGGGGGTCGTCGGCTCGAACACGCGGTAGGCGAGGCGCAGCCGCGGTCCGACGGCGCCGTACACCGCCGGGACGACCACGGTCCGCACCCCGGACAGCGCGCAGGGCGCGACGGCCTCGCGGGGCGGCGCGGCGTCGTCGGGCTCCGACCGGTCCTCGGCGAGGGCGTCCTCGCGATCCCCGGTGACGCCGTCTGGGCTCGTATCCAGCGCCTGAGGCGCGTCCATCGCGTCCGGGGCGCCGCCAGACCCCGCGTCCCTGGCGGGCTCTCCAGACGAGCAAGCCTGCGCCGCCAGCAGCGCGAGCAGGGGGCGCGCACGGCAGCGCGGCGCCGCCAGGGACTCTGTCGAAGCCATGCGTGAGGCCGGTGTGGTCATGGCGCTGTAGGACCGCTGCGTTGAGGTCTCCGAGGATACCCGCCTGCCCGGCGCCAGGGTAGCCCAGGACTCCCGACCCCCCTGAGGACGCCAGCGCGAAGACCGCGCCGCCGCGGAGTGGCCCTCAGTCAGCCCGCCGCGCCAGGAGCAGGTCGAGCGGGGTCGGCGTCTCGATGACGCGCTCCAGCCGGAGCCCCGCCGAGGCGAAGAGCCCGGCGAACTCGTCGCGCGTTCGCTCCCTGCCCCCGTGGCTCGCCAGCAGCATCTGCAGGTCGAGCCACTGCAGGTACGGCCCCTCGGTCGCCGGGACCACCACGTCAATCACCGCGAGCGCCCCACCGGGGGGCATCGCCTCGCGCCAGGCCCTGAGGGCGCGGAGGCCGAGCTCGTCCGAGAGCCCGTGCAGGATGTTCTTGGCGAGGTACAGCCCGTGCCCCTTCGGGGCCGAGGAAAAGACGTCCCCCGGGACCAGCTCGCAGCGCTCCCGCACACCGTAGCGCGCCAGCACCGCGGGGGCCCCCTCCAGCACCCGCGGCGCGTCCACCAGGACCCCTCGCGCGGTGGGGTGCGCCGCCAGGATCGTCGCGAGGAGCTGCCCCTCGCCCCCGCCCAGGTCGCAGACGGTCCCGAAGGACGGGTAGTCGAGCGCCCAGGCGTACGCCGGTGCGGCCTCCCGCGTCAGCTCGACCATCGCGCCGTGGAAGATGCCGTGCTCCTCCGGGTGCTGCTCCAGCCAGGTCCACAGGTCCACGTCGTGGACCTTGCCCCAAGCGCTGGCGCCGGTGCGGAGGCTCTCTGGGAGGCGGGACCACACCTCGGTGTTCCTCGGGCGGAGCACCTCAAGCACCATGTTCCGCATCGAGTGAGGGTGGTCCGTGCAGAGCGCCCGCGTGGTCTCGGTGAGGGCGAAGGAGCGCGAGGGGCCTTCAACCAGCAGCCCCGACCGGGCGAGGGCCCGAAGGACTCGGTACAGGCTCGGGGCGTGGAGGCCAAGCTCCGACGCGAGCGCCTCGCAGTCGCGAGGCCCCGCGGCGAGCCGATCCGGGACGCCCAGCTCGGTGATGGCTGCCAGGGCGTCGCCGACCCACCGGGACATGACCAGGTCCAGGAGCGCAAAGGGCGGCGGGGACATCCGCCGCGCGAGGGACCCGAGGGCCCGCTGGAGCCGTTGGGCGAAGCGTACCACCCCGGTCGGGGGGGCCTTCGGGATGCTCGGGGCCTTCGGGGAGGACGCGGCGTGCAGGGTGAGGGTGCTCATACCTGGGGGTAGTGGCATCGCCCCAGGTCACGAGGAAGGCACGGTGTCCGTGGATGCGGTCACAAGAATCGTGACCGCGGTGAACGCCCCGGCGGCGCTACACTCGCACCGTGCGATTCACCCTGGAGCATGGAGTCCTGGACCTGGAGCGCCGCGCCCTCCTGGGGTCCGAGGGGGAGGTGCGCCTCACCAGCACCGAGGCGCGGCTGTTGACCCACCTGGCCTCGCACCCGGGGCGGGTCTTCGGGCGCGAGGCGCTGCAGGTGGAGGTGTGGGGCTACCGGGCGGGCATCCCCTCGCGGACGGTGTTCACCACCATCGGCCGGCTGCGGCAGAAGCTCGAGCCGGAGCCGTCGAGGCCGCGGTACCTCGTCTCCGAGGGCGGGGGCTACCGCTTCGTGGCGCCCAGGGACCAGGAGCGCCCGGCGCGGCCGGCGCTCCCGGAGCCCGCGACGCCCTTCGTCGGGAGGGATCGCGAGCTGGGCGAGCTCCTGGCGCGCCTGCGCGACGGCGCGCGGCTGGTGTCCGTCGTCGGCCCGGGGGGCATCGGCAAGACGCGGCTCGCCGTCGAGGCCGCGCGGCGCTCCGCGGACCACCGCGCCGATGGCGTGGCGTTCCTCCCGCTCGAAGGGGTCGAGTCGGCCGAGGCCCTTGTGCGCACCGTCGTGGCGTCCCTGGCGCTCCGCCCGCTCGGCCCGCAGGAGGACGGGGTGGCGGCCCTGGTCGAGCGGCTGCGCGAGCGCGACGCGCTCCTGGTCCTCGACAACGTCGAGCAGCTCGCGGGCGCCTCGGCGGCGCTGGCGCTCCTGGTCGGCGGCTGCCCTCGGCTGAGCGTGCTGGTGACCACCCGCGTCCGCCTCGCCCTCGCGGGGGAGACGACCTTCTGGCTCGCGCCCATGGAGGAGCCCCGCTCGGGCGCCGACCTGGAGCGCACCGACGCGGGGCGCCTGGCGCTGGACCTCGCGCGGCGGGTGCGGCCCGGGTGGGAGCCCGACGCCCGGGAGCGCCAGGGCCTGGCGGAGCTCTGCGCGCTCGCCGAGGGGAGCCCCCTGGCCCTCGAGCTGGCCCTGGCCTGGCTCCGGCTGCTGGAGCCCGCGGAGCTGGTCCGAGAGCTCCGCGAGGACCCGGGCCTCCTGCGCACGGACAGCGCCGACGTCCCCGCGCGGCACACGAGCATCCGGGCGATGCTGGCGTCGTCGTTCCGGCTGCTGGCGGCGGAGAGCGCGCACGCGCTCGGCGCGCTGGCGGTGCTTCGCGCGCCGTTCTCTCGCGAGGCCGCGCAGCACCTGGCGGGCGCGGGGCTGCGCGAGCTCGGCCAGCTCGTCGACGCATCGATGCTCCGTCGGTCCGCCGGGGGCCGCTTCGCCTTCCACCCGGCGGTGCGCGAGGAGGCCCTGGGGCGCCTCGACCGGGACGTGAGGGCCCACCACGAGGAGCGCCACGCGAGCTTCTTCCTTGAGCGCCTGTCGCGCACGTACGTCACGGACGCCGCGCGCAGCGAGCGCCAGTGGCTCGACGGCCTGCGACCGGAGCACGAGGACCTGCTCGCGGCCTTCCGCTGGGTGTCCGTCCACCGCGACGCGCCGCGCGTGGCCGCGTATGCGGAGCCCTTCTATCGCTACCTGGACGGGCGCAACCAGTACACCGAGCTCGAGGAGGCCTGGGCCCTGGCGCGGGTGCACCTGCGCGAGCTCCCGCGCTCGCAGGCGCGGGACCGCGCGCTCGGGCTGCTCGCGGCGCTGGAGCAGGGCGCGGGCTGGGAGGTCACCGAGGACGAGCCCCTCCTCGAGCTCCTGGAGCCCTGCGGCGGCGAGGACCTCGCCCGGGGGCTCATCGGCGCGTCCATCAAGGCGCAGGTCGCCGGGCGCTTCGACGAGGCCAGGCGCCACGGGGTGCGCGCGATCGCGCTCGCCACGGAGTGCGGGCGCGAGTGGCTGGTGGGCTTCGCCCTCTCGGTCTGCGCGTCGGCGTGCGCCCGCCTCGGGGAGCTCGACGAAGCCGCCGCCCTGCTGGCGCGGGCCGTCGGGGCCGCCGCGCGGCGAGGGGGGCGCGGTCACTGCCGCCCGCTGGTGCACCTGGGCGAGGTGCAGCTCTTCATGGGGCAGCCTGCGCTGGCCTGCCAGACGCTCGCGGAGGCGCTGGCGGCCTGCCGCGAGGCCGACGACCGCGCCTTCGCGCTGCTGGCGCTCGGGCTCCTCGGCGAGGCGCGCCAGCGGCTGGGCGACGACCCGGCGCCGCTGTTCATCGAGGCCGTCGAGGAGGCGTGCGCGCACCACGTCCCTCCCTTCTGGTGGTCCCCGGCGCTCCTGGGGCTCGCGGCGCTGCGCGCGGAGGTCCCGAGCTCCGCGGGGGTCGCCCTGGCCGCGCTGGGCGCGCTGTCCCGGGTCGCGCGCCTCGCGCCCGCGGAGGAGGCCCGCGCCGAGGGAGCCCGCGCGCGCGCCCGCGCGCTCCTGGGGCCAGCGCGGGCGGCCGGCTGGGAGCGCCCCGCAGAGGCCCTGGACGACGCGGCGCTCGCGCTGATCTCGGAGTAGCGGGCGTCCTTGGGGCCCCGGCGCCAGGGGCCGACTCCGAACAGCGAGGATTCTCCCTCCCACCAGGCGTCGACCCCTGGAGCGTGAGATGATGGGCGCCGTGGGACTCCGACCTGCCGTGGCTGTGGGGCTTCTGTCGTTCGCCGTGGCGTGCGGCGCAGCGCGGGTGTCGCCGCGGGTGGTCGCGGCACGGCGGTCGACCGAGGCGCCGCGGGAGCCCTTCATGGCCGTGAGCCTGCTCCCGGGGGTGGACCTGGACGGGTTCCCCACCGTGGCTGCGGAGACCCCCGAGGGCGAGGTGCACCTCCTCTGGGGAGGCCTCCGCGCGACCGTGACCCCCCGCGGGGTCGCCGTCGGGCTCGACCACTTCGCCGCGGCGATCGCCGCAGCCGTACCGGTCTCCAACGGCTGGGTCTTCGTCGCAGGAGACGGGGTGGTCGCGGCGAGCGAGACCTTCACCGGCCCTCTCCGTCGCCTGGGCGAGCTCCCGCTGGGGGACTCTCCCCCGAGGGTGCTTCCGGGTGTCGGTCGGCTGGCCGTGGTGGACACCTCGGGGACGCTCTGGACCTCGGAGGGCCAGGCGCCGACGCCGGCTCGAGTCCCGGAGCCCGTGTCCACGGCGGTCTTTGCGGACACCCGGTGGGGCGCGGCGATCACCCAGCGAGCGGAGCTTCTCTGGACCGAAGACGGTGGGGAGACATGGCACCGGAGCGACCTCGCGGGCCTCGTACCATGGAGCCTGCTCGCCCACCGTGGGATCCTGGGGGCGCAGACCTCGGAGGGCTTCCGTCCCCTCGTCCGCGGCGAGGCGCGGCTGGAGCCCGCGGAGGAGACGCCCAGGAGCGCGCTGGGGCGGCCCTGGCAAGGGGACCTCGCCAGCGTCAGGGAGGCCGTCCTGGAGCGCTACCCTGGCCTGCTCTCGCTCGGGGAAGGGTGCCCGCGGCTGGCTGGGGCGACCCTCCGCGTCGAGGGTCTGGACCTGGTGACCTACGACCGCTCCACGGGACGGGCGCTCCGCAGGCTCCGGGGGGGTGTGCCCCTGGCGCAGTGCAGGCTGCACGGGTGGGGACCTGCCGTGGCGCTGACCTGCCCCGACGGCGCCGGGGTCGGTCCCGCCATGGCGCGGTCCGAGGACGGCGAGACCTTCACGTTGGTCGCCGGCGGGAGGGCGCTTCCAGACCTGCAGTTTCATGCGCCCGAGCGCGACCCCCTCCTCGGCCCCCGCGGTGGGGTCTTCTCGGATGACGGGCGCCACGCCGCGGCGCTGGGCGCCGAGCGCTGCCCGCAGGAGGTGCGGGCGGAGGTCCCGGACTGCTGCCGCCTGGACGCCTGCGCGTGCGCCGAGGAGGACCGCGCACCGCCCCCTGCGCGGTTGTGTGTCCTCGTGGACGGGGCGCGAAGCTGGAGGGTGGTTCCCCTCGGAGCCCTGGCTGACGATGCCCCCATCACGCTGGATGCGATGCATGGGAGCCAGCTCCTGCTCCGTCTGGGGGAGCCCACGATGCTCGATCGGTTCCTTCGGAGCGAGGGCGCGCTCCTTGTGCCGCAGGGTCTCGCCGTCCTGGACGTGACCACGGGGGAGGTGCTCCGTCCGACGCTGCCCCGCTCCGAGGCCGTGCCGTCGCCGGTGTTGGGGTATCTCCGATGGCTGTCCGAGGGTACGCTCTATGGTCTGGCGATCTCCGGGGAGGAGCCCGACCGGCGAGCGCTGGCCGTCGGCAGGCCCGGGGCTACCCTGGCGCTGAGGCCCCTCCCCATGGGCGCGTTGGACGTGGAGCTCCAGGACGCCGACCACGGCCTTGCCACGGGAGCACGCGCGGAGGACCTATGGCAGACCCTCGATGGCGGTCATCGCTGGGACCGCGTGACCCTCCCCCTCGATGGGAGCCTTGGCGCCCGCGGGTCCGACCGCGCTGTCCGCTGCGACGCTCACTCTTGTCTGCTCGGGAGGATCCGGTTGCAGGGGTGGGGAGAGCCCCGGGCGAGCGGCGGCACGGTCCTGGCCGCTGGGCAGGGCAGGTGACCATGGTACGTCGCGTGGCGCTGTACGCATGCGTGCTCCCGGCGCTGGCGATGGCCTGCGGCGGGACCCGGCGCCGGTCGACCTTGACGGCGCCGGGGCCCGCGGTGCTCGCTCCCGACGCGCCGCCGGCGCTCCCTGCGTCTCCTACGGAGATAACCCTCCTGCCGGAGGTGTATCGCCTGGAATCTCCCATCGTGGCGGACGAAGCGGGGACCCTTCTGGCCTTCACGGGCAACGTGAGGCTCGCCGCCACCGGGCAGGCGCTCGTGGTGAGCCGCGATTTCCCGCCCATTCGGATCTGTCGCGTGGCGAGGCTCCCCCACGGCTGGGCCGTCGTGGCCCTCGACGGCCTGGTCGCTTCGGCCGAGACCTTCACCGGCCCGCTTCGTCGGCTGGGCGATGTGGTGCCGCCGCCGTCCCTGCGGGGCTGTACGCGCTCGCCCCTTCGTGGAGCCCTGTCACGCGGAAGGGTGGCGGTGATCGCCGAGGACGGCGGCCTGTGGCTCAGCGATGGCAGCCAGGCGCTCGTCCGCGCGGGTAACCTCCCCGGACCCGCCGGCTCGGCGATCTTTCTGGACGCCCTCCACGGCGCCGTGACCATGGTCTCCGGAGCGCTGCTGTACACCCGCGACGGCGCCGAGACCTGGCAGGCGGTGGACCTGTCCGGCGAGGTGGCCGCCGGGGTGGTGCTGGATCGGGGACGCATCGTCGTCGCGACCTCGCGCGGCGTTCAGTCCCTCGACGCGCAGGGGCGCCTCGCGCCCGCGGCCCAGCCGGTCGATGGCTTCCGCCTCGCGGCGGACCTTCACAGCGAGCGCCCGACCCTCTGGGCGGAGCTCGGAGCACTCGCCCCTGGCTTGAGGCCCTCGCTGGCGCTCCCTGACGGGACGAGCCTCGCGGTGGAGGAGACGGACCTGGTGACCTACGACAGCGCCAGCGGTCGCGAGCTGCGGCGGGTCCGGGAGGCGCTGCCAGAGCGTGGCTACCGGCTCTCGCGCTGGGGGACCGCGGTGGCGTTGACCCACCCGCAGGGGCCCTTCCTTCGCACCCTCGACGGCGAGACCCTGACCGTCGTGAATCTGCCGCGAGGGGAGCACGGCGCCCTGGAGCCGAGCGTCTTCGGAGCTGATGGACGACACGCGCTCGGGACGCTCTACGCCCGGGGTCCGAACCCCTGTTCCCTGGGGGAGCTCCCCCCCTCCGGGGGCCTTGGTGAAGCCCGCCACGAGGTGTGCGCCCTCCTCGATGGGACCAGGACCTGGCGCAGGCTCTCGCTGGAGAGCGCGGGGACCAATCCGGTGCTGGGCGAGCTGCATGGCTCGAGGCTGTTGGTCCTGTCGAACCAGGAGGGATACCTACGGGCGCTCCCCCGGGTGTTGGACACCGAGACGGGGCGGTGGCTGGAGCTTTCGCTGGCCCCTTCGCCGCAGATGACGGAAGCGCGGCTCTATGGCGTCCACTGGCTGCCCGACGGTCAGGTGGCGGGGCTCGCGGCTTCGTCAAACAGCGCTCACTGGGCCCCCGCCCTGGCGCTCGGGCCCCCGGAGCGGCCCCTCACGCTTCGGCCGCTCCCGGAGCAGGCCATGGCCGTGCGCATGCTCGATGCCGCGCGCGGCCTCGCGGTGGGGTCTCGCCTTGGACGACTCTGGCAGACGACCGACGGCGGTCAGCGATGGCGGCGCCTGGAAGTGCCCGTGGACGGAGACCCCGAGGCGGTGCGGCTGGTCTACCCCAGCAACCCGCGGGTCCCCGAGGTCCGTTGCGATGAGGTCCAGTGTACGATCGACCGCTGGATCCAGCTCCGGGGGTGGGGCGAGCCGAGGCCCACTCGGGCGCTCATGTTGGCGACCCGCCATCCGGCCCCGCCCGCCCCTATGGTCCGCGACGCCGCGGGGCCGCGCTCCACCCTTGGCTACCGTTGTCAACCCCAAGGGGCGCCCTCTCCCTCAGCCTTGCGGCTTCCGGCGCCTCCCTCCAGGGGCTTGCCACGACCGCCCCTGAGGTTCGGGTACACCGGAGCGGTTCAGACGGAGGAGCAGCGTCCCGCGCGGGGCGCTCCGACCCTCTCGATCGCCTGGAGCGGCGCGGACGGAGCGGGGAGCTACCAGGGACGGGCGGACAGGGTCGCGCGGGTGGAAGGTCCAGCCTTCCGTGCCCACCCTCGGGGCGGGGCTCGGGGCGGCTTCCTGCTTGAGCTGTGTGCCGACCACGGAGCGTGTCGCCTGGTGCTGGTGTCTCCCCGGGGGCGAGTGCTGGAGGTGCCCGAGGCAGGCACGGGGGAGCGCGACGAGACCTCGTGGAGCGTGCTGGGGGCGCCCGACGGAGGGTTGTGGGTGCACTTCTCTCAACGCACCGAGACCTACGACCCCGTAGACATCGTGCTCCGCTTCAGGGCGGACGGCCGACCGCCGGAGCGGAGCGCGCTCCTGGTGGGGCGGGACGCCTCCCTGCGGGGCCTTGGGTACCATCGGGGGGTGTGGGGGCATTTCAGCTTCGCGCCGGACGCCTCCCGGTTTCGTGGCCTGGACGGCGGCGTGGCGCCCTCGGAGCCCCTGCCGCTCCTCGCGGGGGCGTTGACCGCCTGCCCTGGCCCTGTCCGCGTCGGCGGCAGCTCCGTGACCGTGCAGCTGGACCGCGTGGACGAAGTCCGGTGTCCGGCGCGGGGGCCGATCGAGGACGCCCGCGCGGAGCTGGAGGCGACCACGGAGGGGTGGTGTCTACGGCGCGTCGAGGGGCGCTGCGGCCCCTCGATGGCGCACACGGAGAGCGCATCGCCCGAAGGCTACGTGCGGCTTGCCGCGGCGCTGGAGGATGGCCAGGTGGGCCTTGAGGGCCACCTGGACGACGCTTCATCGCAGTTCTCGCTGCGGTGTGCCTGGCGGCCGGACTCCACACCGTGAGGTGTAGGGCAAGCAGGACAGGCGTCGGCGCGACGGTCCCGTAGCGACCATCCCTGTGTGTATGCGTGAGGGACGCGCGTCCGCGCCGATGAAGCGACGTCCTCGATGCCCTTGAGCACCGCGAGGGCCCGCCGCTGCCAGGTCGCCGCCGCCATGCACGCGCGGAAGGCCCGCACCTGCGCGGTGACTCATCGGCGCGGAGAGCCTCACGGCGCGGTCGCTTCCGCGCTCCGCCAGGAGCTCGCCGACGTACTCCCGGGTCTCGAGGGCCCCCTCCCCTGGGGGTTGCCTTCACGATGCTGCTTCGGAGCGGGCGACCGGGATCGAACCGGCGGCGTTCGGCTTGGGAAGCGCAACGAGACTCAAACGAATACGAGCGGTTACAGCCCGCGTGGCCTGAGCGTGGCCTACGCAAAGGCGAGGGCGTTCCTGGCAGCGGTCGCCCAGGGGGAGGCACCCGACCCGCTGGCCGAGGAGCTCGCGGCAGCGGTGCTTGATGACGACCTGGTGCGGTTGGCGCTCGCCGTCGCCGCCGAGGGTGAGCACCGCTGGCGCCGCGCCATCGAGCTCGCAGGCGCCTTGGTGGCAGCCGAGCACGCGGAGAGCGCGGCCGAGGAGACCGGGCCGGGGAGAGCGCCAGGGTCCGCACCACGACGGTGAATGCCCAAGAACTGCCTCCCCTGCCCGGCGTGCCATAGACTACGCATGCGATGGCATCGGAAATCGACCTGGCTACTCTCCTGGACCTGCTCGGCCGCGGTGAGGGCACCGCCCTGGAAGCCAAGGCCGCCCAGTGGCACTGCCCGACGAAACCCCTGAAGCAGACGATCAGCGCGTTCTGCAACACGGAGGGGGGCCTCGTCCTGCTCGGCGTCGAAGAGGACCGCGCCACGCACCGCCTCCGGGTGCAGGGCGTCGGCGATGTCGACACCGTGCAGCGAGAGTTCGTGACGACGGTGCGGGGCTCGTTCAACGTCGAGCTCGCGCCCGCGCCGCAGCGCATCGAGGTCGAGGGGGCGATCGTGCTCGCGTTCGCCATCCCGAGGATGCCGACGCAGTTGCGCCCGGTGTACTTCGACGAGAACCTCGCGAACACCTACCTCCGCATCGGCGGCGAGGACGTGCAGGCGCGCGACGACGAGATCCGCGCCATGATCCGCCAGGCGGGGGCCAAGGCCGACAACCGGATCCTCGTCGGGATGGGACTCGACGACATCGACCGCGACACCGTCACCCGCTACCGGGAGCGCCTCGTCGCGCGGCGCCCGGACCACCCGCACGGTGCCCTCGGGGACCTGGAGTTTCTCCGCTGGCTGGAGGCGTACCGACGGGACCGCGAGACCGGCGCCGAGGGGCTCACCCTGGGCGGTCTGTTGCTCTTCGGGCGCGAGAGCGCGGTGCACGAGGTGATCCCAGGGCACTTCGTCGATTACCGGGTCGGTGATGGGACCGACTGGACCGACCGCGTGCTCGCGGAGTCCAACCTGCTCGACGCCTTCGACCTGATCTGGGCGCGACTCCAGCGGCACGCGCCGTCGCCGTTCCGCATGGATGGGATCACGCGGGTCGAGCAGGGGCCCGGTCACCGCGCGCTTCGCGAGGCGCTGGTGAACCTGCTCGCGCACGCCGATCACGAGGGCACCGAGCGCGCCGCGATCCGGCAGACCTCCGGGGGGTTCACCTTCTCCAACGCCGGGGAGTGCCTCGCCGCGCGGGACGAGCTCTTCCTCGGCCAGTCGGTGCTGCGCAACCCGATCGTGATGAAGGCGTTCCGGCTGATCGGCCTCGCGGAAGCGGCAGGCACGGGCATCCCGCGCATTGTCCAGCAGTGGGAGGAGCTGGAGCTGGTGCCCCCGGAGGTGCCCCCGCAACGCCAACGGTTCCGGTTGGACCTGCGCCTGGAGCACCTGTTCGCCGAGGGCGAACGCGCGTGGATGGCGCGGCTGGACCCGGGCGGCGTGCTGGCCCGCGAGGCGCGCATCGGGTTGGTGTACGCGCTGCGCGAGGGACGGATCACGAACGCCAGGCTCCGAGAGCTCTGCCCCGGCGTCGATACCCTCCGGGCCAGCGACGTCCTGCGCAAGCGCCTCGCGGACCTGCTGGAGCCCCACGGCGCCAGCGTGGCGACGTACTACACCCTCGCCCGCGTTGCGCGTGAAGCTCTACCGGACGGGACCCGAGCGGCGCTGGCACAACAGGAGGCCGTGCAGCTTCCGCTCGCAGCAGCACCAGGAGGTCCACCTCCAAGCCCACCTCCAAGTCCACCTCCAAGTCCACCTCCAAGTCCACCTCCAAGTCCACCTCCAAGTCCACCTCCAAGCTCCACACCCGAGGCCGGAGACACGCCCGGCCCCCAGGCCCGACACGGCCGGGAGGACCGGCGCCAGCAGATCCTGGAGTTCTGCCGAGGCGTCGCCCGGTCGCCCAAAGAGATCGAGACGCACCTGCGCGTCAGTCGCCGCTGGGTCACCGAACTCCTGGAGGAGTTGGTCCAACAGGGCCGTCTCCGGCAGGCCCTCCCGGCGGCCCCTCGCAGCCCCAAGCAGCGCTACACCACCGCAGAGCCCGAAGACAGCCCGGCGTGACCCGTCAGCGTACGCGGAGACGGTCCCGCAGAGGTCGGAAGCAGTTCAACACCGCCGCCGCCGCTGCGGGCGTCATCTCGGCGACCTCGGCGGGGAAGAACTCCGCGACGAGGTAGCCATCCACCCACCACGTCTTGCGCGCGTCGAGCTCGGCGAACATCGTCAGGACACGCTGTGGCGCTGCCCCGCGCGTGCAGCCTGGTCCGACCGCCGTCCGAGCGTCCCGGGTCCGGGACTGTTCGACGTGAGGGTCGGAGATACGTAGAGGGATACTGAGGGCAGACATCGCCATGGCCGCAACTGCGACCGGGGTGCAGCAGTTTCGTGGGGAGGTGTCAGGTCGCGTCCATCTCCTTGAGAAGGATCTCATACCAGGGCCGGGCGTCGTCGGCGAAGTCGATGCCGAGCTGCGTGTACGTCGTGCGCGGCGACGTGCAGGGCCACGCAGAGCACCCGCTCGCTGAGCCGAAGGGTCGGTCCCCCCGCGCGCCTCAGGAGCTCACGCCACACTGGGTTCTGGTGCCGCCCGTCGAGGGCCGCGGCGGCGTCGTCGTCGAAGACCTGCACCAGCAGCCAGCGACCGAGGCCGACCAGGGCGCCCTCCACGGCGTCGCGGGTCTCCTCCGCGCGGCGCAACGCCTCGGCCAGGAGCTTGCGCTGCGCATCGTCGAGCGCGGTCGCGGCGGCGGGCGCGGATGTGGTCGGCGGCGGCGCGGGCGGCCTGGCGCTCCCCGTCGGTGGTGGCCCCGGCGTGCAGCGCCTCGATCTTGCGGAGCTTGTCCCGCAGCGTGGCCTCGTCCCTCGCGCGCAGCCTAACCCACGCGCGGCCACCCGGCGACTCTCGGAGCAGTGTGTGTACAGCCCGGACGGACGATGGGCAGTGTCACTGCCTCGGTGCTCAGAACACCACTCGCACGGGGACGTACCGCGGCGTGGTGGTGCCGTCGCCCACCGTTCCCTCGCCGTTGGCGCCCCAGCACAGGACCGCGCCGCCCTCGATGGCGCATGTGGTCGACCCCTGCGTTGCGATCGTGGCGACCGCGCGCAGCCCCACCGGAGGCAGTGGGTTCATCGGTGTCACCGTATCGCCGGTGCCGAGCGCACCCTCGCGGTTTGGACCCCAGCACCGCACCGCACCCACGCCATCGAGCGCACATGCGATGACATCCATCGCGAACGCGCGCACGTCGGAGAGGCCCTCGATCGCCGCAGCGGGTGCGAGCGCGAAGCGCATGGTCCGCGCGATCTCGCTCGCGCCCCAGCAGCGCGCGCGCCCATCGACGACCGCGCACCCCGACGAGAGCCCCGCGCCGATGGCCGTGACCGAGGCGCCCGGCGGCAGACCCGCCACCGGCGTCGGCGAGGACTGGCTGCGCTCGTCACCGGTTCCGAGTCGGCCAGCCTGGCCATAGCCCCAGCAACGCACCGCCCCCGTGGCGAGACGGACGCAACGGTGTGAGGCCCCGACGGCCACCTCCGTCACCCCGCCGAGCTCTGTCACCACCGTCGGAACCCCGACGAACCCGGGATCGTAGGCCTGGATGTTGTCGTTGGCGCCCCAGCAGAGGAGCGTCCCGTCGCGGCGCAGCGCGCACGCGTTGAGCCTCGAAGCCGCGATGGCGCGCACGTCCGTGAGCGCCGACATCACCCTCGGAGTGGCAACATCGGGCGCACCGCGCGGGAGGCCGAGCATCGCCGCGCGCCCCCAGCAGAGCACGGCGCCGTCCCGGCGCACAGGTGAAGCCCGCGCCTGCCGTGACCTGCAACACCTCGTCGACACCTGCGACGCGAGCCGGGCGGAGCCGCCGCTCCGCCGACGGATCACCGAGCTGCCGCATCGCATTGCTGCCCCAGCACAGGACGTAGCCTGTGCGATGAACCGCGCACGCATGGAGCTCACCCACCGCGACGTCGACGTACTCGAGGATTGGCGGCGTTCCCATGTCGGGCGTGACATCGACGGCGATGTCACGCGGGGTGTCGATCACGTCCTGGGGGTCGCCCGGAAGGTCGTTGGTCGCGTCCGGCGTGTCGAGGGCTGCGTCCGCCGCTGCGTCGCGCACCACGTCGGGCTGGGCAGCATCGTCCGGAGAGCGGGCCACGGCGTCGGCGGCGACCGCCGTGTCAGCGCAACCCGCGCACACCGCGAGCGCGGCGAGAACCGTATGGAGGCCTGGCGGAGACCAGCGCATGCGCGCACGGAGGTATCAGCGATGCCGTCGCGATGCAAGCGGGCTCCGGCGTCCGCGCGGTATGGGAGCCTGGGTTCGATCAAGAAGCGCATGGCCCAGTCATGCGACGGCAAGCATGGGCGGGAGGGGAATAGGCGATCCGGCTCCTGGGCCGTTCGGGGTGAAGGGGCCGAGAAGCCTACGCAGAGAGCCGAGGAAGTCACGGCTTGTGGTTGACGGAGAAGCGCTTGCGCCCGCGGGTACATCTCACGGGTCCAGACCGAGCGGGAACGACCCGTCGCCGCGGGCGCCGCTTAGCGCCGCGGGAGTCGGGCCAGGAAGGCCTCGGCCCAGGCGCGCAGGGCCTCGACCTCGCGGCGCACGGGGACCAGCTTGTCGTCCTCGAGGCCCTTGAGCACCGCGAGGGCCCGGCGCTGCCAGGTCGCCGCCGCCACGCGCGCGCGGAAGGCCCGCACCTGCGCGGTGATCCTGGGCGCGGTGAGCCTCACGGCGCGGTCGTCTCCGCGCCCCGCCAGGAGCTCGCCGACGTACTCCCGGGTCTCCCGCTGGGTGAGCTTCATGGCCGTGACGTGCTGCGCGGCCTCCCGCAGCTGGTCCTCGTCCCCGAGCGGCAGGAGCAGCTCCTTGCGGCCGACGTCGAGGCCGCGCCACGCCTCGTCGGTGATCCGCTTGTCGTGCGCGGCGACGTGCAGCGCCACGTAGAGCACCCGCTCGCTGAGCCGGAGCGTCGGTCCCCCCGCGCGGCTCAGGAGCTCCCGCCAGACCGGGTTTTGGTGCCGCCCGTCGAGGGCCGCGGCGGCGTCGTCGTCGAAGACCTGCACCAGCAGCCAGCGACCGAGGCCGACCAGGGCGCCCTCCACGGCGTCGCGGGTCTCCTCCGCGCGGCGCAGCGCCTCGGCCAGGAGCTTGCGCTGCGCATCGTCGAGCGCGGTCACGACGGCGGGCGCGGCGGGGGCCTCCCGCCGGACCAGGGCGGTCCCCTTCCCAGGGGGCTTCTTGCCGGACGAGCTGCGCTTCACCATGGCCCCGGAGCGTACCCCAAGGGCCCTCCGGGAAACAAAGACTATGGCGCCATAGTCTTTGGAAGGACCGGGGGGTGAGGTCCTCCGTCGCCCCACTCGAAGACCCTTCGGTGGATGGCAAAATCGGGATGTCTGCGGGGCTCCGGGGAGGCGGCGGTGGTTGCCAAACGGACCGGAAATAGATCAGAATCCTGACCGAATCCTGACCCCTGCGGGAGGACCACCTTGAAGCCCCTGCGAGTCTCCGAGGACATCGTTCCGATGGCCGAGTTCAAGGGCCAGGCCGCCCGCTGGTTCCGCCGGGTGGCGGAGACCAACCAGCCCGTGGTCATCACCCAGAACGGCAAGCCCGCCGGGGTGCTGCTCTCGCCCACGGAGTACGACCGCATCGTCGAGCGCGAGCGCTTCCTCAGGGACGTGGCCGCCGGGCTCGGCGACCCTGGCGACGCGTGGACCATCACCACCGACGAGCTCCGGCGGCGCCTGGGCCTCGGCGACGACCCGGGGAAGTGATCCACAGGAGATGGCTGGCGGAGGCGAGGGCGGGGACTTCGGGCCCCGGGGTGCGCCGCTGGTAGGTCCTGGGAGCCCGGACGATGAGGCTGCCGAGGCGCTGGCGCTCGTCGCGGAGGGGGCTGAGCTCGTAGCGCCTGCGCGGGGTCGGGGGCGCGTCCGATTCCGACGTTCACGGGCCCGGTCTCACGCCGCGTCCGACGCCCTCCACGGCGGCAGGGTCACCCGCAGAGAGGCGCCCCGCGTGGCGTCCTCGAAGCGCGCGTCTCCGCCGTGGGCGCGCGCCACGTGCGCGATGAGCGCGAGCCCCACGCCGTGCCCTCGCGTAGCCCCGGCGCGCGCCGCGGCCGTGCGGTAGAAGGGCTCGAAGACCCGCTCGCGCTGCCCCGGCGCCACGCCCGGGCCCTCGTCCACGACGCGGAGCACCGCCGCGTCCGGCTCCCGTGAAACGCGGACGGTCACCGCGCCCGCGGGCGCGAACTTGAGCGCGTTGTCCAGGGCGTTGTCGATGAGCGCCCGAAGGAGCGTCGCGTCGCCGCGCACCACGGCGTCGTCGTCGAGCTCCGAGGCCACGCGGGCGCGCCGCGGCGGGTCCAGCGCGGCGATGGCCTCGCGCACGACGTCGGACAGCGCGACCGCGTCGCGGTCGAGGCGCACCCGGTCGAGCGGCGCCGCGAGGATCAAGAGGTGCTCCGACAGCGACGAGAGCACGCCCAGCGTCGAGCGCACCCGCGCCAGCGAGGCGGCGACCCCCGCGGGAAGATCCTCCCGCTCCGCGGCGAGCTCCAGCTCCGCCTGCATCATGGTGAGGGGCGTGCGCAGCTCGTGGGCCGCGTCCGCGGCGAAGCGGCGCGACTGCGCGAGCGCCGCCCCGTGGCGCGTAAGGAGGTCGGCGAGCGCCGCCCGCAGGGCGTCGACCTCCTCGTAGCCCTCCAGGGGCCCCAGGCGCTGCGGGTCCGGCGCGTCGGCGCGGAGGCCCGCGACCGCGGCCCGCAGCCGCGCGAGGGGCCCGACGATGCGCGTCGAGGCGCGCCGCCCGAGCGCGAGGGCGAGCGCCGCGGCGACCGCG
>JACRDB010000060.1 GCA_016218725.1 Deltaproteobacteria bacterium | reverse complement strand
TTCGGGAGAGCCGGATGCGAGAAATTCGCCCGTCCGGTTCGGTGGGGGGGATGGCCAGCCGGAACGCTGGCTGGCCGTCCCTACCCCGATCACGAATGCCAGCCCCCCTGCCGGGGGGCGCTTACGTGGGCACAAGAACGTAGACGTAGCAATGGTTTGGAGCGTTGACGTGTACGGCTCCAGCATCACGTCCGTAGGGCTGCGACGACGTGCGACGTGGAATCCACCACACCAACCTCATCGCACAATCC
Source organism: Deltaproteobacteria bacterium (assembly GCA_016218725.1). GTDB lineage: Bacteria > Myxococcota_A > Polyangia > Polyangiales > JACRDB01. The sequence continues at coordinate 18,006 of JACRDB010000060.1, read as the reverse complement.
GCCCGTCATTCGTTGTCGCAACCTCACGGACGTGGTGCTGGAGCCGTAAACGTCAACGCTCCAAACCATTGCTACGTCTACGTTCTTGTGCCCACGTAAGCGCCCCCCGGCAGGGGGGCTGGCATTCGTGCACAGGCCGGCCCAACGGGCCGGTGGCCCGCATCGAGGGCGCCGTGGCACCGGGGGGGACGCGCATCGGTCACGTTGCGGCACCGGGGCGGACGCGCATCGGTCACGTCGTGGCACCGAGGCGGACGCGCATCCCCCACGCATACACGAAGGCATGATCGGCTACAGTGGCGCTAACCCTCCGGGAAAATCACCGCCCGCCCTAAACTCCGAGCCAGCTCTGCCGTTGACGTCCTGGACGCCATGCCTCCACCCCTTGGCCCTCGCGCTTGTCGGTTTCGGTGGTTGGGTGTGTTCCTCGCATCGACCGGGTGCGCGGTGGACCCGGTTTCCCTACCTCCCGCTACACCCGACGGCGCGGCGGTGGGCACGGGCGCGGAGGATGCGCCGAGCGCCACGCCCCGTGAGGACGCTCCGCGGCTGGTGCCACCGCGACGAATGCTCCCGTCCGGCGCCGAGGAGCTCGCCGGGAACTACCTCCCGGGCAACGTCACGCCCGCGATGGGCACCGTCACCGACGCGTCCGCGGTCCCCGACACCACACCGACCACGCCCGACGCAGGCCCCACGGACGTAGCGCACACAGCGCCGCCCGACGCGAGCGCCGCACCCGACACTACTCCCACCACGCCCGACAGCGGGACGCCAGCGGACACCGCGGCCCCGCCGTCGCCTCCGCCACCCGCACGGGACAGCGGCACGACGCGCGCGGACAGCGCAGCGCCCACCGACACAGCGCCAGACACCACGCGGCCTCCACCCCCTCCTCCGCCACCACCGCCTCCGCCACCGCCGCCTCCTCCGCCTCCTCCGCCTCCTCCGCCTCCGCCTCCGCCTCCTCCGCCTCCGCCTCCTCCGCCTCCGCCTCCTCCGCCGCCTCCGCCTCCTCCTCCGCCGCCTCCGCCACCACCTCCGCCACCTCCGCCGCCACCGCCTCCGCCGCCACCGCCACCTCCGCCTCCACCACCACCGCCACCACCGCCGCTCCCAGCGACGGATCCGGTGGCGTACAGCGGCAGCTTCCCGACCACGGCGGGGCGCTTCACGGTGACCATGACGGTGCTGGGGGAAGCGCGCTCGGTGCTGGTGTACGTGCCTAGGACCCGCAGCGCCAACCCGCCTCTGGTGCTCGCGTTCCACGGCACCAACGGCGACGGGGACGTGATTTTCGACGACTCGGGCGCGCGCGCCATGGCCGACGCCGCCGGGGTGGTGATCGCCGCGCCCACCTCGCGGTGGTTTGGCCGCGGGGACTTCGACCACGCCGACGCCGACACCTACTGGGAGACCGCCCCGAACCTGGACCTGGAGCGCAACCAGGACCTGGTGCTCGTCCGCGCCATCCTCGTCGAGGCCCGCCGCGCCCTGCGCACGGACCCCGCGAGGGTCTACGCGCTCGGGCACTCCAACGGCGGGTTCTTCGCCCTCACCGTCGGGGCGCTCCTGCGCGACCGCGTGGCGGCCGTGGCCACCAGCTCCGCGGGGCTCGTGCGCTGCGCCCGCACCGCGAGCTGCGCCTTCCAGGGCTCCGGCGGCACCTGCGCCGCCCTGCGCGGAGCGGGCGGCTGGTGCGCTTGCGCGGGCCCCGAGCTCCCGGTGCCCATCCCCTCGGGCGAGCCCCGCCTGGCGGTGTACATGGCCCACGGCACCGAGGACCCCATGGTGAGCGTGCAGTACTCCTGTGCCCTCGAAGAGCGCCTCGCCGCCCTCGGGCATGCCTCCAGCGTGGTGCTCCGCCCGGGGGACGGCCATACGCTCCCGAGCACCTTCGCCCAGGACGCGTGGGCCTTCTTCGCGCCGCGCCGACGCTGAATTCTTGACACTGAACAGGCGGACGGGCTAACGGCCCGCCATGCCCCTCCAGCTCTACCTGTCTACCCGCAAGGGCGTCTGGATCGCCACGGCCTCCAGCGACCGCAAATCCTGGCACCTCAGGGGACCGAGCTTCCTCGGGACCCAGTGCCACCACACCGTGCTCGACCCCAGGGACCGCAGGACGCTCCTGTGCGCCTCCAGGCAGTGGCACCTCGGCCCCACCGTGTTCCGCAGCGAGGACAACGGCGAGACCTGGAAGGAGGCCGAGAGGCCCCCTCGGTTCCCCAAGGGCGACGCCCGGGAGCGCGCCGTGGACCACGTGTTCTGGCTCACCCCCAGCAACGCCGGCGAGCCCGGCGTGTGGTACGCGGGCACCTCCCCAAAGGGGCTCTTCCGCAGCGACGACGGCGGCAGGACCTGGGACCCCGTCGCGGGCTTCAACGACCACCCCGAGCAGCACAACTGGGTCGGCAGCGACAAGGACCAGACCCCCGACGGAGGCAAGCTCCACTCGATCCTCGTGGACCCGGCGGACGCCTCGCGGTTGTACCTCGCCATGTCCGGCGGAGGGATCTTCGAGTCCCGCGACCGGGGCGGCGCTTGGAAGCCCCTGAACCTCGGCGTGGCCATGGATTTCGCGCCCCCAAAGGACGACGGGAGCGAGTACCTGTATGGCCACGACCCCCACTGCGTGGTGCAGCACCCCGCGCGCACGGACCGCTTCTGGCAGCAGAATCACTGCGGGATCTACCGCCTGGATCGCCCCGGCGAGCGCTGGGAGCGCGTGGGGCGCAACATGCCGAAGGACATCGGCGATGTAGGCTTCGGGATCGTGGTGCACCCGAGGGACCCGGACACCGCGTGGGTGCTCCCCATGGACGGCACGGAGAACTGGCCCCGCACCGCCCCCGGAGGGCGCCCGGCCCTCTACGTCACCCGCGACGGGGGCCAGTCCTGGCGCCGCCTGGACCAGGGCTTCCCCCGCGAACAGGCGTGGTGGACCGTCAAGCGCCAGGCCCTCTGCGCGGACGCCTGCGACCCCGTCGGGCTCTACCTCGGCAACACCAACGGCGAGGTCTGGATGAGCGACGACGAGGGCGACAGCTTCCGGTGCCTCTTCCGCCACCTCCCGCAGGTGTATGCGGTCACCGTGGGAGAGCCCCAGTGAGCGTGAGGGTGGTGGTCCCGGGGCAGCTCCGGGGCTACACCCGGGGGCGCCCCGAGGTCCAGGCCGAGGGCGCCACCGTGGACGCCGTGCTCTGGGACCTCGACCGGCAGTTCCCGGGCTTTCGCTTCCGCGTCATCGACGAGCAGGACCGCGTACGACGGCACATCCTGCTCTTCGTGGGCGAAGAGCGCCGGGAGGACCTCCATTCGCCCGTGCCCGACGGCGCCGCGCTGCAGCTCGTCGGCGCGCTGAGCGGAGGCTGAAGGTAGGGTGAGGTAGGGTGCGGTGAGCGCTACGAAGCGTTGACGACCGGCGCGGTGCGGATCACTGCTCGAGGCAGTACAGCCGGGAGAGGGCGACGCAGCTCCGGGTGGAGTAGTACGTGTACCGGCCCGCGTCGACGAAGTTCGAGTGGCCCACGAAGGTGAACCCGGAGTTCGAGGTCCACCCGCCGCAGTCGTTGCTGCTGAAGGAGAAGCCGCTGGTCTGGGTGTTGGTCCACACGAAGTCGCCGCTGATGGTGCCGTCCTGCAGGCGGTTGGGCTCGCCGCCGGACCCGGGCGGGTTGAGGAACCCGTCGTCGGTGAGCGCGGTCCAGCTGGGCACGATCTGCCCGCCGTTGACGTTACGGTAGGGCACCGTGGCGTGCGTGAGCCGCGAGTCGGCGCTCACCGAGGCGGTGCTCAGCCACGCCCGGTAGGTGCCCCGGAGCCCGGCGGCGCGGGCGTGGGCCTGGCACCACGCGTCGGCGCCCGCGAGCCCGCCGACCTGCGAGCCGGTGTAGGCGCACGAGGTCTGGAACCAGCACCGCGAGTCGGCGTTCCCGCAGCGGCCTGCCGTGGCGGTGCTCGACGCCGGGACGCAGGCCCCGGTGCCGTTGGTCTCGCAGCGGGTGCCGGTCATGCCCGGGAGGCAGGAGCAGGTGAAGCCCGCGCCGCTCGCGGCGCAGGTCCCGCCGTTCTGGCAGGGGTTCGGCGAGCACGGGTCGGCGGGGGCGTCGCAGCGGAAGGAGCCCGGGAGGTTCACGCAGGTGTACCCCGCGCCGCAGGCCGAGGGGCGCGCGATGTCGAACTCGTCGCACACGCCGTTGCTGTTGGCGTCCACGCAGGTGGCGGGGCAGCCCCCGTCGGTGCGCTGGACCTGAATCCCGATGCCCGTGGTGGTGGAGCCGAAGTCCCCGCCGAAGCCCAGGGCGAAGTCCAGCGTCTCCCCCGCCGCGAGGGTCAGGGTGCCCGTGTAGCTGCTGGGCGAGCGGCCCGTGGCCACGGGGGGCAGCGCGTGGTTGCGCAGGATCGCCCAGTCCACCTGGGCGCCGTGGGCCACGCGCCAGGCGGCGGTCACGCGGAAGGTGCCCGCGGTGGGGGCCGTCCATCGGATGGTGTTGTAGCGCCCGCCCGAGGCCGGGGCCCCCGGGTGGTACAGGAGCTCGCCGAAGTTCACGTGGGCGCCGTAGGGCGTCACCGCGCCGGCCGGGTTCGGGCTGGTGTTGGTCACCACCATCGGGACGTTGTACCCGAAGTCGTGCACGTAGCCCTGGAGCGTCGGCGAGCCGTACCACGCGTCCGTGTGGTCCGCCGCGGTGTACACGTGCTGCGCGGCGGTGACATACTCTGTCAACGTGCCCGCGCCGAGGGAGCTCGGGCCGTAGAAGTACGTCCAGGCGCCCGCGGGGTTGGCCACGACGCCCGCCAGCTCGTTCACGGCGTTCTGCGCCCCGACGTTCCAGGAGCAGGTGGCGGTCACCGGCGCGGGCAGCGCGGCGCACTCGTCGATGTCCGCGCAGGCGGTGCCGGTGCTCTGGTAGCCCGCGTTGCAGGCCGCCACGCCGCAGACGCCCGCCACGCACGAGGGCGTGCCGTTGGCGGTGGCGCACACCCGGCCCACGGCGCCGCAGTTGTTCACGTCGGTGTTGAGGTTGACCTCGCAGCCGTTGGCGTGGTTGCCGTCGGCGTCGGCGTAGCCCACGTTGCAGACGGACCAGCCGCAGGCGCCCGCGGAGCACTCCGCGGCGGCGTTGGGGAAGGCGCATACGTTGCGGCAGGCGCCGCAGTGGGCGGCGTTCGAGGCCAGGGTGACCTCGCACCCGTCGGCCTCGGAGCCGTTGCAGTTCCCGAGGCCCGCGGTGCACACCGCCGCGGTGCAGGCCCCGGCCTGGCAGGTGCGCCCGGCGGTGCAGGCGTTGCCGCAGGCGCCGCAGTTGGCGCCGTCGCGGGTGCTGTCCACCTCGCAGCCGTTGGTGGCCGCCCCGTCGCAGTTGGTGAAGCCCACGTCGCAGGTGAGCCCGCAGGAGCCCGCGCCGCAGGTGGCGGCGCTGTTGGCGCCGGAGGGGCACGCGGTGGCGCAGGCGCCGCAGTGGGCCGGGTCGCGCCCGAGGTCCGCCTCGCAGCCGTTGCCCGGGGCGCCGTCGCAGTCGCCGTAGCCGCCGTCGCAGGCGCCGACGGCGCAGGCCCCGGCGACGCAGGTGGCGGTGCCGTGGGGCGCGGAGCACACGTTGCCGACGGCCCCGCAGTTGGCCGGGTCCGTGTTCAGGTTGACCTCGCAGCCGTTGGCGGCGAGGCCGTCCGCGTCGGCGAAGCCCGCGTTGCAGGTCCCGACGCCGCAGGCGCCCGCGGCGCACCGCGGGGAGGCGTTGGGCACCGCGCACGCGGCGCCGCAGGCGCCGCAGTTGGCGGCGTCCGAGGCCGTGTGGACCTCGCAGCCGTCCGCCGCGACGCCGTTGCAGTTGGCGTAGCCCGCGTCGCAGCCGGCGACGCCGCAGGCGCCGCCCACGCACGAGGCGGTGCCGTTCGGGGCGGCGCAGGCGTTGCCGCAGGCGCCGCAGTGGGCCACGTCCTCGGCCGGGGTGACCTCGCAGCCGTTGGCCTCGGCGCCGTCGCAGTTGGCGCGGCCCGGGGTGCAGACCGACGCGGTGCAGCCGCCGGCGACGCAGGTGCGCCCGTCGGTGCAGGCGTTCCCGCACGCGCCGCAGTGGGCCAGGTCCGTGGCGACGTCCTGCTCGCAGCCGTTGGCGCGGTCCCCGTCGCAGTCGGCGAAGCCCGGGTCACACACCAGCGCGCAGGCGCCGGTGCCGCAGGTGGGGGTGGAGTGCGGCCCCGAGGAGCACGCGACCCCGCAGGCGCCGCAGTTGGTGAGGGTCGTGGTGGCGACCTCGCAGCCGTTGGAGGCCGCCCCGTCGCAGTTGGCGTGACCCGCGAGGCAGCTCGCCACCCCGCAGGCGCCGGCGGTGCACGCGGCGTTGGCGCTCGGCAGGGAGCAGGTGGTGCCGTCCGGGGCGTTGGGGTTGGAGCAGCGCCCGTCGGCGGGGTTGCAGGTCCCCGCGGCGTGGCAGGCGTCGCTGGCGGTGCAGGTGACCGTCAGGCACTCGCAGGCGTCGCCCTCGCCGTCGCGGTCCGTGTCCGCCTGCGCGGCGTTGGCCACGGTGGGGCAGTTGTCTCGCCAGGAGTACACGCCGTCGGCGTCCGGGTCGACCACCGGGCGGTCGATGCGGAACTTGATGCGCAGCACGCGCCCGTTGACCAGCGGGACGAACTCCGACCGGTCCACGGCGCGGAACTCCCGCTGGTTGCGCACCACGTCCACGTCGGCGAAGCCGATCTCGCGCATCGGCGCGGTGTTGTCCTCCCCGTGGCGGCACCGCCGGCCCCAGCCCGAGCGCGTGCAGGGGTGCACCCGCTCCTGGACGAAGACCCTCACGCGGTACATCCCGTTCTCGCTCAGGTGGGCGTTGTTGGTGAACCACCGGGCGTAGAAATACCCGTTGGAGTCGCTGTCCCCGTCGTCGTCGTCGGCGTCGCAGGGGCGCCCCTGGTGGTGCACCCGGATGCGCTCGCGCCCGGGGCCCGAGTCCCGGGTGTAGGTCGCCAGCGTCCGGATGGCGGTGCCGTCGGCCCGCACCTCGTCCACCCGCACCACCGGCTCCAGGTCCGGGAGGAAGTCCCCGAAGTACGCCGGGCTGGGCACCATCGGCGGCAGGAACACGAAGCCCGTGGTCCCTCCGCTGTGGAGCTGGTCGCTGATCACGAGCTGGCGCGCGGTGCCCACGGGGCCCGCTCGGCCCCCGGTCCCGGCGTCGCCGGTGCAGCTCGCGAGGGCCAGCGCCGCCGGCGCCAGGAGCGCGAGGGGCCAGGTGGTGGTCTTCTTTCGATGGTCGTGCATTGCTCCCTCTTCGTGTGGTGGAGGACGTCGCCTGTGGGGGGTCGTGCGCCTGCGAAGGCGCGCCCCTGGCGAAAAGGCCCACAAGCACGGCGCGTGCCGTACTGGTTTCCAATTGTTTCACAGGTGTACGGCGCCACGCTGGGCAGCGTTGGCGCAGCGAAGCGAGTGTCCTGAGCAGAGCCTGCTCAGCCGCGGGAGAGGGAGACGGCGGCGCTACCTCGGCCGTGAGCGCCGGAGCACGCGCTCCAGGGACTCCAGCGCCCGCTGGGTGCTTGCGTCCAGGTTGGGCGCTCGCCGCGCCTCGGCGACGAGCTGCGGCGTCTCCGGCGCGCCCACGGCGCTGAGCGCCACCTGGAGCTCGGGCCGCGTGGCGGCGTCTGCGCGCAGGAACGCCCGCAGGAGCGCCCTGGCGGCCACCGAGGGGCCGTCGTCGGTCTGGCCTCGGGCGGCGCGCGCCCAGGTGGAGCCCGCGTCCGAGAGCCCCCTCGCGAGGGCCTCCATGGTGTCCCGGTCCGTCGCGCGGTCGAGCGCGTCGGCGAGCACCCTGACGGCCTCGACCCGGCGGCACGCCCCGAGGCCCTCCCACGCGGCGAGGCCGCGCATGCCCCCGCGGGCCCCCGCGGTGGTGAGGTACGCCACCTCGTCGTCGGTGCACAGCCCGCCCAGGGCCCGCGCGGCGGCGCCCACCGCGGCGGGGTCCGTGAGGGCCTCGAAGGCCCCTCGCAGCGCGGGCTGCGCGCGGCGGTCCTGGAGCGCCCCGAGGGCCTCCAGGAGCCCCACTTGGAGCGTCACCGTCTCCTCCGCGCCGAGGGCCTGGGGGTAACCCGACAGGGCCAGCACGTCCAGCATCGGGAAGAGCGCCCCGGGCCCGAGGGCCTGGAGCTCTCGGGTGACCGCCGGGCGCTGGGCCCGGGTCCGGAGGTACACCTCCGGGCGCACGCCCCCGAGGGAGCGCAGCCGCTGGAAGAGCTCCGGGTGGGACGCCCGCTCGGCCCGCACCTGCTCGGCGAGCGCCCGTCGGGCTTGTGGCGCCAGCGCGGTGTCCGGTAGCAGCGGGCTCGCGAGGGCCACCGAGGGGAAGGCCAGGAGCGCGCAGAGCGCGGCGGAGCAAAGGGATGCGCGCTTCACGGGGCCACCTCCCACCAGCGGCTCTGGAGCGGGATCCGGCGCAGGGCGTTGGTGCCGCAGTGCACCTCGCCCTCGGCCGCGTGGAGGATGTCCCACTGCTCGGCGAAGTGCACCGTGAGCCCCAGGGGCGAGAGCCTCGCGATCATGTCGTCCTCGAAGAAGTCCGTGTCCCGGAGGAAGGCCCCGTGGGGCCTCGGGAGCACCACCGAGCGGTTGTACACGAGAAGGTTCACGGTGCCGGGCATGAGCGCCCCGGCGAGGTTGCGCTCGATGTTGGACCAGAGGAACGGCACCTCGGTGATCTCATCGTCGGCCACGCCGAGCTCCCGCTGGAGGATCTCGCGCTGGGCGTCAATGCGGGCCTGCACGCGCTGGTTGAAGGCGTTCAGGGCCTCGTCCCGGAGCAGCGAGGCGATGGTGCGCTGGGCGGGGTAGGGCTGCCCCTCCATCGCGCCCGTGAGGTAGAAGAAGCTCTGGCCCTCGAACATGAGCGTGTTGGCGTGGGCGGGGTTCTCCCGCACGATGCCCTCCAGGAGCTCCCGGGCGAGCCTCGGGGACGCGAGCAGCATCCTCCAGCCCCGCGGCGAGGGCGCAGGCACGAAGGACAGGAACTCGTCGATGTGGCCGACGTGGAGCCACGAGGTGTCCAGGTGCACCGGCGGGCCCTGCACGCCCTGGGCGTCCAGGAAGCCCTGGAGGTCCCGGTCCGGGAACCGTCTCTCGGCGGTGCCGTAGAGCGTCCTCCCGAGGGGGTAATCCCTTGTGGGTGTTCGGTGGGGCGGGGCGATCTCCAGGTTCCCGAAGGAGTCCAGCGAGGGGTCCCAGCCGGCGCCGTTGGCGGTGCGGGTGGTGTGCTTCCAGGTGTAGCCGAAGTCCGGCCCCAGGAGCTCCTGCTCGGTGAAGCGCCCGATGGCCCGCATGGTGGGCGGGGTGCGCAGCACCACGGGCATCGCGTGGAGGGTCCCGTCGGGGCCGGGGATGCCGGTCCAGCCGAACTCCATGATGTCCTGGGCCCACACGTCCGGGCCCATCAAGCGGTCCGACGCGCTGCGGTACATCGGGTTGAGCCCATCGATCCGGAAGAGCTCCATCCCGTCGGCCTGGGTGGCGGCGTCCAGGTCGTTCACGAAGAGCCTCACCGGGCGGTAGCGCTGGGCGTCCACCACGAAGACCCGGTAGGCCTCCTCCAGCGGGTTCATGATCACCCAGGGGGCCACCTTGAGCGCCACGCGGTCCGTGCCCAGCGGCGCCGCGTCCGCCGCGGCGTCCCCGCGGGTGACCGTGAGCGACAGCTCCGCCATCCCGTCCCAGCGCTGCGTGGCGAAGTCCGTGGCCTCGATGCCGAACTCCACCCCGGCCCGCAGCTCCGCGTCCGAGAGCGTGCCCGCGGCGAAGTCCCAGCGCGCCCATCCACCGTCCGTGCGGCGGTAGAGCTTCACCGTCGCCGCGGCGCCCTCGGAGAGCGCGAGGCGCCCCACGGCCCCCGTCGGGGCCTCGGGCCAGGGCTCTACGCGCACCCTGGCGAGGTCCAGCGCGTCGTTGTCGCCGTTGACCGCGTCGTCCAGGGCGTCCACCGCGTGGTCCCGGTCGTCGTCGTCCACGTTGGCCATGAACACCGCGCCGTGGGCGGGCGTCCAGGCTCCGTGGTCGGCGAAGTCCGGTCGGCTCTCGAGCACCCCGTTGCGGTTGGTGTCCACCAGCAAGCGCACCGAGGGCAACGGCGGCGGCGCCTCCATGGGCGGGGGACCGGCGTCCGTCGCCGCCGGGGGCGCGTCGCCTCCGCAAGCCCCAACGCTCAACGCCGCTAGGAGGCTCCAACGCGCCTCCATCGGGAAGGTTCCGGGTCTCTTCATCGGTTCCATACCACCGCGCCGGACCCCACCACGAGGCCCACAGGCGCCGGAAAGCTAGCACTCTCCCGCCCGAGGAAAAGCCCCGGAGGGGTGCGGCGCGGACCCCGCACCCTCTAGGGTTGTGCGAATTGTTTTCCGAGCTTGAGGCGCTGGCCCTGGTAGTTGCTCCCGAGGGCCTGGCCGTAGAGCCGGTCCGGGGGTTCGGAGTTCTTGAAGAACACCAGGCGGAACAGGGGGTTGCCGTCTTCGAGGAGGAAGGGCACGTCGTGGTTGCGGATCTCGAGCACCACGGCGGCGGCGCTGCGGGCGGGGGGCAGGTCCCGGGCGTAGCCGAAGCCCGAGTCGAAGAAGCCCGCGTAGTGGGTGCGGAGCTCACCGGCGTTGGGGTCGAAGGCCACCATCTCCGCGCAGAAGGCCGGGGGGAGGCGCACGAGCTCCCGGGAGGCGAAGATATAGAACTCGTTGGGCTCGAGGATCACGGGCTCCTCGGGGCTCCAGGCGAGGGGCTGCCAGTAGCGCTTGACGGGGTAGCTCCCGAGGGCGCGGAGGTCTATGGGGTTGGTGTTCTTGAGGGCGCGGTACCCGACGGTCTCTCCGGCCTTCTGGAGCTTGACCGAGAGGTAGACCCCGCGGCCGACCTTGAGCCTGCGGGCCCCGACGGGGGTGCCGACCTCGTCGGTGACCAGGGCCTCGGTGTCCAGGGCGCGGCGCAGGGCGTCGTCGTCGAGGTCGGGCGTGCCGCACTGGAACCGGAGCTGGGCCAGCGAGTCACCGGGGCGCACGACGATGGCGAAGGACCTGGGGATCACCTCCAGGAAGAGCCTCCCGCGGTACCCATCGGGGACCTCGTCGAAGGTGGTGCCGCGCTCCGTGAGGAGCCGGGTGAAGAGGTCCAGGCGCCCGGTGGAGCTCTTGGCGTTCCCGCGGGCCGAGAGCCCCGGAGGGAGGTCCAGGGACTCCTGGAGGGCGAAGAGGTACACGGCGTTTCGCTCCAGGAGGAGGCCCTGGTCGGTGACCGGGAGCGCGCTCCAGGCGTGTCTTGCGAGCTTCTTCTCCATGCCCTCCTCGCCGGGGAGCACGCTGCACTGGAGCCTCCAGGCGGCCTGTCCGAGGCGCAGGTCCAGGGAGTTGGGCTGCACCTGCCCGTCCTGGAGGGGGGTGGCGCCGCGGACCAGGCCCTGGGCGATGGCCCTGCGGATCCACTGCGAGGCCTGGATCCCTTCGGAGGTACCTTCCACCATGGCTGGGGACGTTACTCGAAGCGCAGGTCGTCCAGCCAGAGATCGCCAGGGTTGGCGCCGTCGTTGAGCACGAAGGCCAGCTCGGTGACGTGCTCCAGGTCCAGGGCCGGGGTGGCGTCCCGGAAGGCCTGCAGGGGAATGATGGACGAGGTCCAGCGGGCCGTGAGCCCCACGTGGCCCGCGTAGGCCCCGAGGGAAACCGTGGCCTCGGCCCCGCGGGCGTCCCGCAGGCGCACGGTGGCGTCCCGGGCCAGGCTGTTGTCCCGGGTGACCGAGAGCACCAGCGCGCGCCTCGGGCGCAGGTCCGTGTCCCCGAGGCCGACGGTGACGCTCCCGCCGCGCTCCACGTAGCGCGCGTGGAGCGCCCGCTGGAGCGCCGCCCCGGCGGTGCGCTCCACGCCGGCCGGCAGCACGTTGAGCCACCGGGCGTAGGGGCTCTCCACCGCCAGGGACAGGAGCCGGTCTCCCTGGATCATCCCCCCGGAGGGCGTGGTCATCGGGTCCGGGGCCTGGAAGTCCGTGACCACCGTCTCCAGGGTGTAGCGCCGGGTGCGGAGCGTGACCCCGTTGTCCGGCGGCGCCGTGATGGTGGTGGACTGCCCTCGGGGGCCGTGCACGATGGACTCTCGCGTCAGGTCCATGCGGGCGTACCGATCCAGAAACGCCACGGTGTAGAGCTGTGACAGGGCGATGAACTGGTCTTGCGTGATGGTCGCCGGGGAGCCCATCTCCGTGACGGGCACCCGCTTGGAGAAGGTGTGCTTGCCGCCCCGGATGGTCACCAGCGAGGTGGGCCCCGTGGTCTGCTCGTAGAGGTTGTCCACGATGGGGAAGACCACGTCCCCGTCGCGCCCGGCGGACACCAGCAACAGCGGCCTCGGGGGCAGGGCGTGGTTGAAGGCCGACCCCCCCGGAGCCAGCAGCGGAGACACGGGCTGCAGGGCCATGTAGCCCGCGAAGACCGGGTTCTCGTCCAGCGCGACCATCGTCCCACCGCCCCCGCGGGAGTGCCCTGAAGCCACCATGTGCTCCAGGTCCAGGTGCCCGTGGAGGGGCTCCTCGGGGTCCACGTCCGCCGCCCGCAGCCACGCCACCTCGGCCTGCATGAAGCGATGGACCCGCTGTAGGTTCGTGTAGGACAGATTCAGGATGCTGCTGCTGGCGCTGGTGCGGAAGTACACCCTGGTGGCATCGATGGACACGGTGACGTACCCGCGCGTGGCCCAGTGGTCGAAGAGGGCCTCGTAGCGGTCAAAGATCGGGAAGGCCGTGCCCACCGCGGCCACGCCGTGGTGGAAGACCACCACCGGGTGGCGCCCCTCGGCGGGGGGGCCGTTGAACATCATGGACGGGTACGTGAGGTACAGCCTCACGTTGGCGACGCCGTCCACCTCGGGGAGCGTCACGTACCGGTGCGAGGCCACGAAGGGACCGTCCGCGGTGAGGTCCTCGTCGGTGTCATTGTTGCTGTCGTCGTCGTCGAAGAGGGCCAGGTGCACGCCCTGGCGCTGGCAGGCGCTCGCCTCGTCGCAGGCTGCGACGTCTGCCCGGAAGGCCCCCTCGGGGCTCGTGGGCGTCCCGAGGAGCCGCCCGTTCTGCGCGTCCAGGGTGAGCCCCTCGGGCAGCGCCCCGCGGGCCAGCACGTAGCTCACGGTCCCCATGGCGTCGGGAGCGGGCTGCAGGGCATGCTCGTAGCGCTGCCGCACCCTCGCCTCCCGGGGGTACACGGGCACGAAGGTCTCCGTCGCTGCGCAGCGCACTTGGGCCTCAAGAACCCCCGCCCGAGGGTGCTGGAACCGCACCCGCAGGAGCCCCGCGCCCCGCGCCCGCAGGTCCCGGAAGACCGCCCGTCCGCCCTCCAGGGTGACCTCCGCCGTTCCCTCCAGCCCCGGCTCCCCCTGGGCGGTGACGGTGACATTCCCTGTCACATCGGTCCGCAGGGCCCCGCCGGCGCCGACGACGCGCACGGTGAGGCTCCCGAGGGGGTGCTCGCCCGGGCCCAGGTAGGCCGGTGGGGGACTCTCGAAGGTGAGGGTCGGGGCGACGACCGGGGCGGTGTCCACGGCGCCGTCCGCGGGACCCCCCATGTTGTCACCGCAGGCGGCGAGGAGGACGATTGCGGCGAGGCCGCGGGCGAGGTGCATGGCGCTATCTCTACAACGGCGCGCGGGCGGCTGCACGGGCTCGGGCTGGCGGTTTCGTGCGGAGTCCGCGCCGCGGTGGTAGGACGACCGGGAGGACCGCTCCCGATGGAAGACCCCACGCCCGACGCCCCCGCGCTGCTCCCTCCCCCGCTGGGGGCGGCGCCGGGCGCGGTGACCGGCAGCGCCACGGCGACGGCGGTGACGGCGGCGGGCCTGGGGGGCTCCCGGGCGGTGCCGTGGTACCTCCGGGCGTGGCTCCAGGCGCAGGCCTTCCTGGGGCGCCACGGGCGGCAGCTCTGGTGGGTGCACAGCGTGTATGCGCTGGGGCTGGGGCTCTCGGTGGTGCTCTTCGCGCGCAAGGGGTTCGCCCACGCGCGGTGGCTGACGCTCACGCTCGGGGCGGCGTGGCTGCTGGTGGTGGTGTTCTTCCACCGCTGGGGCAACGGGGAGCGGGTCCAGCGGGCCCGGGCCAACACGCCCGGGACCAGGCTTCAGCTCGTGGCGATGACCTACGTGCTCAAGAACCTCTACCAGGGGATGCTGTTCTTCGCGCTGCCGTTCTACTGGTCGTCGGCCACGCGGGGGGCCTCCAACCGTTGGTTCGTGCTTTTGGTGGGGGTGCTGGCGGTGCTCTCCACGCTGGACGCGGTGTTCGACCGCTTCCTGATGCGCTGGAGGGCCCTGGCGGGGGTCTTCCACGCGATGACCATCTTCACGGCGCTGCACCTGGTGGTGCCGGCGCTCCTGCCCGGGACGCGCACGCTGTGGGTGCTCCTGGCCGCGGCGGCGCTGGCGGTGGTGGCCTTCTGGACGCTCCACGCCCCGGCCGGGAGCCTCCGGGAGTGGCGCTACCAGCTCGCCCTGGGGCTCTCGGTGGTGCTGGGCACGGGCGCCGCGTGGGCGGCCCGGAGGGTGATCCCGCCGGTGCCCATGTACACCGTGAGCGCCCAGGTGGGGGAGAGCACGCTGCCGGACGGGCGCCTGGCCACGGTGCTCATGGAGGCCCACCGGAGCGTGGCGCCCAAACTCGTGGCGGTCACCGACGTGGCCGTGCCGGGCGGCCGCGGGGACGCCCTGGTGCACGTCTGGCGCGACCACGGCGTCGAGCGCCTGAGGGTCACCGAGGGGTCCATGGAGCAGCGCAGGGTGAGCGCCGGGGTGCTGCGCCTGCGGTCGTCCATGGCCCTGGTGCGCATGCCGCCGCACCCTGCGGGCCCCTGGACCGTGGACGTGGAGACCGCCGACGGGCAGCTCGTGGGGCGCGCGACCTTCACGATCACCGAGTAGGACCGCGGGCGACGTTCGGTTCGAGGCGCGTGGCGGTCCCCCACCCCGGCCCGCCCCGCGGGATCGCAGGGCGGGTGCCTGCCCCCACCCCACCCTCCCCCAGGGCTGGGGGAGGAGCCAGAAGTGCCTTGTGGCAAGGTTTTGCTGATCCCTCCCCCACGCGTGGGGGAGGGCCTGGGAGGGGGCAGGCACCCGCCCTGCGATCCCGCGGGGCGGGCCGGGGTGGGGGACCGCCACGCGCCTCGAACCGAACCACACCCCGTTCATCTCTGCGCGGGCTCATGTCGGTGGCCCTCTTTGAGGTCTGCCTCTTCCCCTTGTGACCCTTGCGCCCCTCGCGGTTTCTTCTCCTGGACATCCACCTTGGAAGGGCTGGATGCATGCATCCCTCGCAGTGTGGGGCGGCGCGGTGGACCCTCCTGGCCCTGGCGGCGGCGTGCGCGGTGGCGTCCTCGGCGGGGGGGCAGCCCCGGGCCCCGCCCGCGTCGCCGCGCACCTGAGGGGCCCTCCGCGCGAGGCGGGGCGCTCTACTTGACCATGTACCTGCGGCACCAGAACTTCCATGGCTACCTCGCCACGGGAGGCGACGACCTCCTCCGCCGCGACGCGACCTTCACCCCTACCGCGCCTTGAAGGGCAGAGGGGCGCTTCACTCCTCGTCTTCTTCGTTGTCCTTGCCGTTGCCAAAGTCCAGGTCCTCGGAGCCGAGGCCCGTGTCAATGTCCAGCTCGTCCATGGACCACCCGGCCCGGGTCAGAGGCCGGATCTCCTCCCGCGCAAACTCCTCGAAGGAACGATAGAACCTGGAAGACATTGCCTGTACTCCTGTGTCAGACGATGGCGTTGTGAAACCCTCACTTGGTTACCAACACCTACATCTACCTGCATCCTAATCGGGCTTGACAGGGGGTCAAACAAATGGCGTGGGGGGAGTGGGGTTGTGACGTCTGGGGGAGCGGTGGTAGGAGTGCGTTCCCGGTGGGGAGCCCAAGCGAGGCTTTGCCAGCGCGGGCAGAGGGTGAAGGAGCGGTTCGGAGCATGGGAAGGGTCTGGGCCGTAGCCAATCAGAAGGGCGGCGTCGGGAAGACGACCACCAGCGTGAACGCTGCGGCGTCGGTGGCGGTGGCGGAGAAGCGCACGCTGCTGGTGGACCTGGACCCGCAGGGCAACGCCGGGAGCGGGCTGGGCTTCGCCGCGCGGGACGTACAGCGCGGCACCTACGACGTGCTCCTGGGCAGGAGCCGCCTGGAGGACGTGGTGGTGCCCACGGCGCTGCCGCAGCTCAAGCTCTGCCCGGCGTCGGGGGCGTTGGTAGGGGCGGAGCTGGAGCTCCTGGACCTCCCGCGCAGGGAGCTGCTCCTCCGGGACGCCCTGGAGCGGGCCCGGCGGCGCTACGACCATGTGTTCATTGACTGCCCGCCGTCCCTGGGGCTCCTGACCCTGAACGCGCTCTGCGCGGCGGACGCGGTGCTGGTGCCCATGCAGTGCGAGTTCTACGCGCTGGAGGGCATCGCCCAGCTCGTGGCCACCATCGACCGGGTGAAGGCCACGCGCAACGCGAAGCTCTCCATCGAGGGGGTGCTCCTGACCATGTACGACCCGAGGGCCAACCTGGCCCGGCAGGTGGCGGAGGAGGTGCGCAAGCACTTCCGGGTGTTTGACACGGTGATCCCGCGGAACGTGAGGCTCTCCGAGGCGCCGTCCTTCGGCAAGCCGGTGCTCCTGTACGACGTCTCGTCCAAGGGGGCCCAGGGGTACCTGTCCTTTGCGCGGGAGCTCCTCGGGACCCGAGCCCGCGAGGCCCCCCAGCCGGAGCCCTCCCGGTGAGCGAGAAGGGAAGGAAGGGCCCCGAGAAGCGCGTGCTGGGCCGCGGCCTGGACGCGCTCCTGCCGGTGACGCGCCACGCCCAGGAGGCCGCCCAGCGGGCGGACGTGCCGTACCGCCTGGTGGGCATCGAGCGGGTGCACCCGAGGAAGGACCAGCCCCGCAGGACCTTCGAGCCGACGAGCCTGGAGCACCTGGCGGACAGCATCCGCGAGCAGGGGGTGATCCAGCCGCTGGTGGTGCGCCGGGCGGACACCGAAGGGGACTACGAGCTCATCGCGGGCGAGCGCCGCTGGAGGGCCGCCCAGCAGGCGGGCCTCCGGGAGGTGCCCGTGGTGCTCCGGGAGGCCACGCCGGACGAGGCCTTCGAGCTGGCCCTGGTGGAGAACCTCCAGCGCCAGGACCTGGACCCCATCGAGACGGCCATGGCGTACCAACGGCTGGTGGACGAGCACGGGCACACCCAGGACGAGGTCGCCCGGCGCGTCGGCAAGGACCGCTCGACGGTGACCAACACGCTGCGGATGTTGAACCTCCCGCGCCCGGTGCAGGAGATGCTCGTGTCCCGGGCGCTCAGCGAGGGCCACGCCCGGGCGCTGCTCTCGCTGGAGGACCCGGAGGCCATCCTGAAGGTGGCGAAGCAGGCCGCGGAGAAGGGCTGGACCGTGCGCAAGACCGAGGAGTACTCCCGGGCGCGCAAGGACAAGAGCCCGAAGGGGGACAAGGCCCCGCCCCCAGAGGACGCCCCCGCCACGCCGACGGAGAGGCCCCCCCGGTCGGCCAACGTGCGGGACCTGGAGGCACGGCTGGCGGCGGCCCTGGGGATGCACGTGGTGGTGCGCACGGACGCGGGCGGCACCAGCGGCAGCGTGGAGTTCGGCTACGACAACCTGGACCAGCTCGACGGGCTGCTCGCGAAGATCCTCGGGAGCTGAGAGACCTCAGGGCGGGTGGGCGCCGTTGAGTGACCGTGTTCGATGCGGGTACGGCGCCGTTGTGTGACCGTGTTCGATGCGGGTGAGCGCCGTTGGGTGACCGCGTTCGATGCGGGTACGGCGCCGTTGAGTGACCGTCCTCGGTGCGGGTGGGCGCCGTTGGGTGACCGTCCTCGGTGCGGGTGAGCGCCGTTGGGTGACCGCGTTCGATGCGGGCCACCGGCCCGTTGGGCCGGCCTGTTCACGAATGCCAGCCCCCCTGCCGGGGGGCGCTTACGTGTGCACGTAAGCATCGGCGTAGCAATGGTTTGGAGCGTTGCCGGGTTC
>JACRDB010000006.1 GCA_016218725.1 Deltaproteobacteria bacterium | reverse complement strand
TGTCGTCTATCGCGGGCAGCCGCTCCCGCGACCCCGGCGCGCGCGCACGCGAGGGTGACGGCGTCGTCCCGGGGAAGCTCGCGCCCGTGGTGGGCGCTCCAGGCGCAAGGAGGGCGTGGGGTCTCGTCGGCGACATCGGTCCACGGGACCCTACCATGCCCGCTCCAAGCCCTCCACGATGGTGTGGGGAAGGGTAGGGCGCTGTAGGGAGAGTCAGGCGGGCTTGCTGGCGGCGCTCTTGCGGGCTGCCGCGCGCTGGCGCTTCTCCGCGGCGCGCAGGGCGTCCAGGAGGCGCGGGAGGGGCCAGACGGCGCGGCCCTTCTTCCAGTCGGCGTCCTTGCCGTGGCCCTCGGCGGTGGCCAGGGCGTCCAGGAGCTCCGCGCGGGAGGCGAAGCGGGTACGCACGTCCGTGAGCACCTTGCGGAGCCGCAGGAGCTGGGTGTTGGAAAGCCGGTTCCAGCTCTCCTCGCGCTTCATCTTCGAGACCCAGTAGGGCTCCGTGGCCAGAGCCTTGACCTGCTCGACCAGGTCCTTCTTGGTACCCGCGAGGCTCTTGACCTGCGCCAGGGGGGTCGCCGTTGCCATGGTTCGCTTCCTGCCGTTGCCTCCGGGAGGGTCTTCCCGGGATTTGTGGGACGCGGCGTGTAGCACACCCCCCGGGGTCCCTTCAAGCGCCCCCGAAGGTGGTCCTTGCGCCGGAGGGCCGGGCGGGCTCACCATCGCGCCGATCGAAGCCATGGTGAGGTCGCGCAATCTCTTGTTGACGGGCCTGGCAGTGACGCTGGCGGGCCCCCGGGCCCTGGGCCAGCCCGCCCCCGGGGCGGTGCCCTATGAAGCACGGTTGAGCTTTCAAGGTCCCGTCGAGGTGGCCGACCCGCCCGCCGCCCCCGCCGGAGCGGTGCACCGCAGGCCCGCCACCCAGGGGATGGCCCTCCAGCGGGGCCTCAGGCTCTGGGTGCCCGATGGGGCCTCCGCGGAGCTCTCTTTTCGGGATGGCACCCGCTGGGTCCTGGCGCCAGGGACGGCCATGGTGCTCTTTGGCTCGGCCACGCCTCCACCTCCGGGGCTGCCGCCCACCACGCACTCGACGCTCCAGCGCGGGGTGGTGAGGCTCCTGCCCGCCCGGGACGAGGCCCACGCGGACGGAGTGCCCCTCGGGACCCTGTCGTCCACGGTGCTCTCGGGCCGCGGCGAGGCCGTGGTGAGGGCCGACCTCGCCGGGCGCTCCACCCGCGTGGCGGTCTACCGCGGGAGGGTGCGCGTGCGGGGGGCCACCCAGGAGTTCATCGTGCGCGCCGGGAGCGCGATGGTGCTGCCCGCGGGGGCTCCTCCGGGGCTCGTGCACCCGCTGGCCGCGCCGCCCGCGTGGAGGACCACCCCCGCGGAGACGCTGGTCTCCGTAGGCGACCCGGTGAGCGTGGCCGTGGCCTGGGCGCCCGCCCCGAGGACCGCCAGGATCTCCCAGTGGCACGTCCAGGTCGCGCGGGACGAGGCCTTCACGGACCTTGTCATGGACGCCCTCCAGGCCGCGAGGGTCAACCGCCTGGAGCTGCCGGGCCTGGGCGCGGGCGCCTTTCACCTCCGGGTGTCCGCGGTGGACGCCGACCGGCTCGAAGGGGTCTACGGCCCCGTGGCGCGCTTCCGCGTGGCGGCGCCCACGGTGGTGCCCGCGCGGCGCGACCGCGTCGCCGGGGTCAGCGTCCCGCGGGAGCTCTCCTGCGGGCTCGACGGCGCCAGGCCCTCGCCATCGCCCACGCCGCTGCCGCTGACCCCGGGGAGAAATCATCGCCTGCGGTGTCTGCCCGTGGGGGGTGACCCGACGATGGTTCGAGAGCGAACGATCTCCGCCGAGGAGTCCGGCCCGCTGGTGAACGAGGTCCGGGTGGACCCTCCCCCCGCGGACGGCACCGGCGGCACGGGCGTACTGGTCGTGCGGCTCCGGGACGCCGAGGGCGAGCCCGTCACGCTGGCCTCGCTGGTGGCGACGGCCTCGCCAGGGCTCGAGGTCGGCGCCCTCCGGGAGACGGACACCCGCGGGCTCTACACGGCCTCCGTGCGCTGGCTGGCGGGCGCCCGAGGCGCGAGGCTCTCCGTGCGCGTCAACGACGCGGTCACCCTGGAGCAGTCCGTCGGGGCCCCGTAGTCCGGGTTGACAGGGGCGCCGGGGCTTCCCACAGTCGCCGGTCATGACGGAAGCGTTCGAGGTGGTGATCATCGGCGCGGGCTTCTCGGGCATTGGCATGGCCCTGAGGCTCCAGCAGCGGGGGATGCACGATTTCGTCATGCTGGAGCAGGCCGACCGCTGCGGCGGCACCTGGCGGGACAACCAGTACCCCGGCGCCGCATGCGACGTGGAGTCACACCTCTACTCCTTCTCGCACTCGCCCAACCCCGAGTGGTCTCGCGAGTTCGCGACGCAGCCCGAGATCCTCGCGTACCTGGAGGGCCTCGTCGAGCGCCACGGCCTCGGGCGTCACCTCCGCCTCGGGCAGCGCGTCACCCGCTGCGCCTGGGACGAGGCGGGCGCGCGCTGGACCGTGCACACGGCCGCGGGGCTGGTGGTCACCGGCAAGGTCCTGGTGGCGGGCTACGGGCCCCTGAACCGCCCGCAGCCGCCCGAGGTCCCGGGCCTGGAGCGCTTCGAGGGCGCCCTCTTCCACACGGCCCGCTGGCGCCACGACGTGCCCCTGGAGGGGCGCTCCGTGGGTGTGGTGGGCACCGGGGCCAGCGCCATCCAGGTGGTGCCGGCCATCGCGCCCATCGTAGGGAGGCTCCAGGTGTTCCAGCGCACCGCCCCGTGGATCGTCCCCAAGCTCGACGGCGAGGTGTCCGCGCGGCGCAAGCAATGGTACCGCCGGGTGCCCGCGCTCCAGCGCCTCCGGAGGCTGCGGATCTATTGGATGCGCGAGCTCTTCGCCACGGGGATGGTGCTGGAGCCTCGGGCCATGGAGCTCCTCGGGAGGCTCGCGCTCAGGAACCTCCGGGCGAGGGTGCGGGACCCCGCCCTGCGCGCGCGGATGACCCCGGACTACACCATGGGGTGCAAGCGCATCCTGCCCACCAACGACTACCTCCCGGCGTTCCGCCGGAGCAACGTGGAGCTGGTGACCGAGCCCATCACCGAGGTCACCGCCCGCGGGGTCCGCACCCGCGACGGGGTGGAGCGCCCGCTGGACGTGCTGGTGCTCGCCACGGGCTTCGAGGCCAGCGAGGCGGCGGTGCCCTTTGAGCTCCTGGGAAGGGACGGGCGCGAGCTCAACGCCGTGTGGGCCTCCGGGGCCGAGGCGTACCTGGGCAGCGCCGTGGCGGGCTTCCCCAATTTCTTCCTGGTGGTGGGGCCCAACACGGGCCTGGGCCACGGCTCCATGGTGTTCATGATCGAGGCGCAGGTGGAGTACATCGTCAACGCCCTGCGCGCCATGCGAGCGAGGCGCCTCCGCGTGGTGGAGCTCCGCCCGGAGGCGCTGGAGGCCTACAACACCGCGCTTCAGCGGCGCCTCGCGGGCACCGTGTGGGAGACCGGTTGCCGCAGCTGGTACCGCACCCGGAGCGGGAAGAACACCACCCTGTGGCCGGGCTTCACCTTCGAGTTCTGGAGGAAGACCCGGCGCTTTGACCTCCCGTCCTACACGGCGCGGTGAGTGTCAGAAGCCCACCCGCGCGCCGGGCCCGGGCGGGGCATCGGGCGCTGGGGGGCCCAGATCCAGCCCGAGCGTCGCGCGGGCGGGCGCGTCGCTCTCGTGGTTGAGCTGCCAGTAGGGGAGCCTCGCGGTGCGCCGCAGGCTTACCACCTCGCCGTCGGAGGTGCTCCAGCCGAGCACCCGGTGGTCCCCGTCGGCCTCCACCGTGAGCTCCCGGCGGTAGTCCCCGCTCACCACCACGAAGCGGTGCACCGGGCTGCCCGACGCCTCCCCCCGGGTGCGCGAGATCGTGGCCGGCGCCGGGCGGTACGGCTGGTGCGTGCGCCGCGAGCGCCACAGCGTCGGGACCAGCTCCCCGGCCCAGTCCCTCCCGCCGTTGAAGGGACCGTCAAGCTCCCGTAGCTGGATCAGGAGCGCGTCCTCGTAGAGCCCTCCGGGCCGCACGGTGACCGTGGCGCTCCCCTCGCCCTCGCCCGCGAAGTACGAGAACCACTGCGTGTTGAAGCGCTCCGCACCGGGCCACACGCCCTGGAACACATGCCCGCACCACTCCTGGGCCGTGAGCGTGAGCTTCACCGGCGCGAAGGCCTCGCTCCTCCAGCGGTCCACCGGCGCGAACACGCTGGTGAGCACGGAGTACGGGTAGAGCCCCGTGGTGAACTTCAGGCTCTGGTTGAGCTTGAGCGCCTCCACCCGCCGCTCCGGCGGCGCGTCGTCGTCCTTCACCCAGGTGGCGCGGTCCAGGGGCTCGGTCACGTAGATCAGCACCAGCTCCGCGCTGCGCCGCTCGCCGTAGCGCGGCACCACCGCGTCGTAGCTGGTGAGCTCCGCCCGGCCGTCACCCCAGCGGGCGCGGAAGCCCTCGCCCACGGCGCCCGACGGCGCCGCGGGAAACTCCGGGAAGCGCGACAGGGCCGTGGCTACGGGCGCGGGCGCCACCGCCGTCGGGGGCGGCGCCCCCGGCGTTGGCTGCGCCTGGACACGGGTGCACGACAGGAGCCCGAGGACCATCACACCGTGGCGCTTCATGCCCGGAGTGTAGGCCCGAGGCCCCGCCTCGGCCATGGCTGGTACTGAATGGCCGTTCATTCACCCAGGGCGCGGCGCGCGGCGTCCCGGTGGGCGCCCTGGGGGAAGGCCCGGAGGTAGTGCTCCGTGGCCCCCCGGGCACCGGCGCGGTCCCCGGCCCGGCGGAGCGCCACGACCCGGAGCCACGCAGCGTCCTCCGCGCGCTGGTCGTGGGGCGCGGCGCGCTCGAAGCGCTGGAGGGCCTCCGCCGCGGCGCGGTAGTCCCCGCGGGCCAGGGCCCCGACGCCGTCGGCGTAGTCCCGGAACGCCGGGCGCGGCCGCGGCGCCCGCGGGGACGGGGCGGGGAGCTGGGAGGGCCTCGGGGCCTCCGCGGACCGTGGAGGCCCGACCTCCGGAGGCGCCGAGGGCGTGGGCGCGCTCGCCACTCGTGCGACCTCCGCGGGGGCCTCGGCGCGGGTCCAGCGCTGCCCCGCGGTGAGGGTCCGGGGCTCGGCGCCGCGCAGGTCCAGCCAGACCACGCCCTCGCGCACCTGGACGTCGGTGGTCTCGCCGCCCCGGGCGCGCACGGTGAACGCGGTGCCGCGCACCTCCAGGGTCCCGTCGGGCAGGAGCACCACGAAGCGGTGGCCCGCGTGTTGGTGGGGCACGCTCACCGTAAGGGTGCCCTCCTGGAGCACCACGGTCTCCTGGGCGCCCGTCACGCGCCGGGACCAGCGCGCGCCCGCCCCCGGCGCCACGCTGGAGAGCGCCTCGGCGGGCGCCGGGCGCCGCAGCCACCGCCGCGCGGGGAG